>NZ_JAFAUS010000536.1 GCF_019243155.1 Mycobacterium sp. | reverse complement strand
GTGCCGGGGACGTTGATCAGCTGCACGTCCGGGCAGGAGGCGTCCTGGGACGCGGGCCGCGGCTTGTGCGGGTGGCTGGTCGTGGAGCTCGGCGGCAGGACACCGGGCGGCACCGCGCTGGGCGCCGACCCGCGGTTGCGCAGCAGCAGCACCGCGGCGGCGATGACCAGCAACACGACGGCGGCAACCGAGAGTGCAGCGATCCAGGCCAGGGTTCGGTGACGCTTACGAGTGCTTTTAGCCATGTTCTCCTGCTAGCAGAGCGGTAGGTCGCAGCGAGGCGGCCTGCGCGCGCTCTCCTGCACGCTCTACACGGTACCGGCTCTGCCGATTGACCCCTGGCGCCGCGAACCGCTAGCGATCGCGCTAGCCCAGTCGACCGCGACCCGCTGCGCCCGGCTCCGCCGCGCTTGCGATCGCGCTAGCGAATGGCGCCGACGATGTCCCCGGACATCGCACCCAGCTGCCCCGACCATGAGCCCCAGCCGTTGTCACCGCCGCCGGGGAAGTCGAAGTGACCGTTGTGTCCGCCGTTGCTGCGGTACTGCTGATAGAACTCGCGGGAACTGCCCATCGCCGCGCTCGCCTGGCCGATCATCGCGGCGTCGTCACCGCCCGCGTTCGTCGGGCTGTAGACCCAGACGCGGGTGTTGTTCTGCGCCAGCAGGGACGCATGGACGTAGGGGTCATGCCATTTCCACCGCCCCAGCTGCGGGGCGCCCCACATGCCGTTGCCGTCCACGCCGCCGAACTGCTGCAGACCGGCCAGGATCGCGCCGTTGTAGTTGGTGCTCGACGGGTACAGGAACCCGGACAGCGATCCGGCGAAGCCGAAGCGGTCGGGGTGGAACGCGGCGAGCGCCATCGCGGCATAGCCACCCTGCGAGGCCCCCACGGCGGCATGCCCACCGGGCGCCAGGCCCTTGTTGGCGGCCAGCCAGTTCGGCAGCTCACCGGACAAGAAGGTGTCCCACTGCTTGCTGCCGTCCTGCTCCCAGTTGGTGTACATGCTGAAGGCGCCGCCGGCCGGAGCCACGACCGAGACGCCCTTGCCGGCCATCGTGTTCATCGCGTTGCCGGCGGTGACCCAGTTGCTCACGTCCGGGGCAGCGTTGAATGCGTCGAGCAGATACACGGCGTGCGGGCCGCCGGCCATGAACGCCACGGGGATGTCGCGGCCCATCGCGGCCGACGGGACCATCAGGCTTTCGAAACCGGCCGCCCTCGCCTTACCGGCGGAACCCGCCACCACGGTCGCGCCGATCAGTGCGACCGAGAGCGCGGCAACGCAAAACATCCGAAGAAGCGCTGACCAACCCCGAACGACCGTCATGTCCACCCTCCATCGCCTAGTCGCTGTAGGAGCACAGTAGCCAGGGCCGCATCGCATCCGCCCCGCAGGGTAGTGAAACAACTCACATCCTTGAGCAACGACGAGCGGCGGGAACCCCGAAGGGTCCCCGCCGCTCGTCGCGTGCTGTTAAGGGTTTAGGTGCCCTGGTTGGCCGGTTCAGCGGTGGCCGGGCCGGCGCCAGGCGTGGCGCCCAGCGTCGACTGCAGGTCAGGCTTCATAGCCTGCAGCTGCGCGCCCCAGTACGGCCAGTCGTGGGTGCCGTTGGCGTCGAAGTTGAACACCGCGTTGTGGCCCCCGGCGCCGTTGTAGGCGTCCTGGAACTTCAGGTTGCTGGTCCGCACGAAGCCCTCGAGGAACTTCGCGGGCAGGTTGTCCCCACCGAGGTCCGACGGCTTGCCGTTACCGCAGTACACCCAGATGCGGGTGTTGTTGGCGACCAGCTTGCCGACCTGCAGCGACGGGTCGTTGCGCTGCCACGCCGGGTCCTCCTTCGGGCCCCACATGTCCGCGGTCTTGTAACCGCCCGCGTCACCCATGGCCAGGCCGATCAGCGACGGCCCCATCCCCTGCGACGGGTCCAGCAGCGCCGACAGCGAGCCGGCGTAGACGAACTGGTTCGGGTGGTAGGCGGCCAGGATCAGGGCCGAGGAACCGGCCATCGACAGACCGACCGCCGCGTTCTGGGTCGACCGGACCTGCTTGTTGGCCGACAGGTACGCCGGCAGCTCGCTGGTCAGGAAGGTCTCCCACTTGTACGTGGTGCAGCCGGCCTTACCGCAGGCTGGCTTGTACCAGTCGGAGTAGAAGCTGGACTGCCCGCCGACCGGCATGACCGTGGCGATGCCCGACTGGTTGTACCACTCGAACGCCGGGGTGTTGATGTCCCAGCCGTTGAAGTCGTCCTGCGCACGCATACCGTCGAGCAGGTACAGCGCGGGTGCGTTGGCACCACCGCTTTGGAACTGAATCTTGATATCGCGGCCCATCGCTGCGGACGGAACCTGCAGGTATTCAACCGGCAAACCGGGGCGCGAGAAGGCCCCAGCGGTTGCCGAGCCCCCCACGGCACCAATCAGGCCCGAGAGCAGAGCCGCGGCAGCAGCCCCAACCACGAGCCGGCGTGGCATGGCTGCCACGGCGCCGCGAAACCTGTCGACTAGCGTCATCCTTGCTTCCTCATCCTTTCGGGCGCATCCCACTACCGGGCGCGTTCTCGATTAGGTCGAACTGCAGGCGCGAAACCCGATTGCACAGCTCCTGCTCGGGCCGTGCCGGCCCGCATCGTCGCGGTGCTAAGCGCAGCAGTGCTCGTGTAGTCAACCACACCTTTGGACGCCGGGTCGCATCGAGGCGATGCCACAAACGTTCGAGCGGCCCTCCTACCCAGGGGTTTTCGATTGCCCCCGGCGAACGAAATCAACGTGTTTTCGCATGTGCATGACGTGGATCACCGCTGGTGAGGCGTTAAATGTGATGTTGCTGTCAATGTTTCGCGATCGCCGGACTGTGATCCGTTCGATATACGTCGAAAAATCTTCTGCCGAGCCCTTACTCGGGAGGTGGCGGCGGCCGGCCTTGCGGGACCGGCAACCCGCACCTGGCCAGCTCGTACAGCGGAACGCGGTCGATGCGGTACGTGGTGAACTCGAACGAGTTCACCAGGTTGGAGAAGAACCGGTGCACGGTCATCGGTGCGCGCACCGAACTCAGCACCGCCTTGGTGTCGGGACACTGCAGCGCGGCCACCGCCTCGGCGACCCACTGCTCGCTCAAATAGCCCGGAATCCCCGGATACAACTTCACCCACGGGCCGTCGGCCACCACCCAGTCCGGGAAGAGGTTCTTGTCGTGGCCGATGCGGCCGTGCTTGAGCCGTTCGGTGTGTTGCGCCAGAGGATTCGCCAGTCCGATCTGGTCGAGCACCCTGACGTCGAGGCCGACGTTCATGCCGACCATGCCGAGGTTGGTGAAAAACACTGTGTGTTGCGGCTTTTGAGGCGGGCTCCCCGGCGCCGGTTGCAACATCGGCACCAGGTCCCACTGGGTGTAGTTGCCGGACGGCAGCAACAACGCCCCGTCGGGGGTGTTGTTCATCGCCACCAGGATGGCGGCCATCCGTGGATAGCCCAGATAGTCGGCGGCAGTCAGGGGGTGCGCGTTACCGGTGGCCTGGGCATAGAAGCGGCGCTCGTCGACGATTCCCGTGTAGGTGACGTGGGTGGCGTCGTCGCCCATGCCGGGTGAGTTCGCGGCCCACAGCGACCAGCCGGCCACCCCCAGCCAGAGCAGGCTGGCGGCGCCGGCCACCCAGTAGCCCGTTTCCCGCGAATAGTCCTGGCCGTCGGGGATGGCGACCGGAACGACGGCCACCGGGGCCACCAAGCAGAAGAGAGGGGCCAGCAGCACCCGCGCGTGCATGAAGTCGCCGCCTTGGCGAATCCAGTAGAACGCCTGCACCAGACCGCTGAAGACGACCCAGGCGACCACCGCCGCCGGGCTGTGGATCGCCCGGGCGAACCGGCCGTAGTTCGGCGCGAGCGCGGGACGCAGGAACGACGGCCGGCGACGCGCCAGCAGCAGCAGCACGCCCAGCGGCACCAGGAGCACCACCGGCACCCAGACCACGTAGGGCGCGTTGAAGTTCGACAGGTAGATCATGCCCTGCGACCACTTGTCCCCGGCCGCATCCTTGGCCAGCGCGGTCCCGGGTACCAGGAGGCCGTAGTAGCCCATCCGGAAGATCTGGTAGGCGACCGGCAGGAAACCGCCCGCGACCACGACCAGCACGCGGCGCCGCCACGTTCTGGCCACGATCAGCATCATGATCAGCGCCAGCCCGCCCATGAGCGCCAGGTCGGGCCGGACCAGGACGCTGAACCCGGCGACGAACGCCAGTGCGGCCGTGAACAGTTTGCTGTCCGGGCGGTTGCGGACCGGCTGCCCCCAGCAGACCATCATCCACCACAGCAGCCCCAGGTAGGCCAGCGTCAGGCCGGTCTCCAGGCCGGACGTGGCGAAGTCGCGCGCCGGCGGGAGCGCGACGTAGACCAGCGCCCCGGCCGGCAACATGATGGCCCGGCGGCCCCGCAGGCTGGGCGCATACAACCGCGCGGCGCCCAGCATGAGCAGCGCGACGCCCGCCACCGAAAGCGCCAAAGCCAGCGCCAGCGCGACGTATTCCATCCGCATTGGGCCGCCGACCCAGCTGCCCAGGTACATCAAATAGGTCCACGCCGTGGACGTGTTCGCCTCCACCCGCTCGCCCTGGTTGAACACCGGCCCGTTGCCGACCAGCAGGTTGCGCACCGTGCGCAGCACGATCAGCCCGTCGTCGGCGATCCAGCGCCGCTGCCAGGCACCCCACGCGAACAGCATCGCGACCACAGCCACGCTGATCCACAGGCTGACCCGGACCATGGGGGTGTACGGGAAAACCGGCCAACCTCGCCTGATGGCCGGTCGGCCACGCAACATCCGCGCCCGCAGGGCCTGCAGTTCGGGGCTAGCCGAAGGCAACGGCGGCACCCAGTGTTGCGATCCACACCACGAACAGCAGCTGCAGCACCCGGTCCCGCAAGGCGATGTCTTCGGGCTCACCGGCCAGCCCGCCGTCGACGTCCACCGCGTAGCGCAGGATCGCAATGGTGAACGGCACCATGGAAATCGAGAACCAGCCGGCCGCCCCGTGGTCGCGCTCGAAGGCCCACAGCCCGTAGCACATCATCACCGCGGTGGCCGACATCGTCCAGATGAAGCGCAGGTAGGTGCCCGTGTAGCTTTCCAGCGCCTTACGGATGGCCGCGCCGGTGCGCTCGGCCAGTTGCAGCTCGGCGTAGCGCTTGCCCGCCGCCATGAACAGCGAGCCGAACGCCATGATGAGCAGGAACCACTGCGAGAGCCGGGTATCGGTGGCGGCGCCGCCGGCGATCGCGCGCAGCAGGAATCCCGACGACACGATGCAGATGTCCATTACCGCTTGGTGTTTGAGCCCGAAGCAGTAGCCCAGCTGCACGGCGATGTAGACCACCATCACCACCGCGAGGTTCGGCGTCAGCCACCAGGCCAGCCCCACGGATGCCACCGCGAGCACCACGGACAGGGCGTAGGCGAGCCATTCGGGCACCACCCCCGCCGCGATCGGGCGGAACCGCTTGGTGGGGTGTTCGCGGTCGGCCTCGACGTCTCGGACGTCGTTGATCAGGTAGATCGCGGAGGCCGCCAGGCTGAACACCACGAAGGCCACCAGCACCTGGATGCCCAGTTGGCCGTAGTCGTAGCGGTGGCCGCGGCCCGCCGCGCTCAGCGGCGCGGCCAGCACCAATATGTTCTTCGTCCACTGCCGCGGCCGGATCGCCTTGACCACCCCGACAATCAGGTTGCCCGGCGGCCGGACCTCCACGTCCTCACTCATTCGGCCACACTCCTATGCTCGGCTGGCCGTTCACCAACAGCCGATTCTTAAGCTGGGCAACGACTTTCGCGACGACAACGCCGAGCGCAATGCCGCAGGCCACGTCGCTGGGGTAATGCACCCCGAGCACCATCCGCGACAGCGCCATCGGGGGAACCAGGAGTGCGGGCAGCGGAACGCCCGTGATCGGGCCCATCAGAAGGGCCGCTGCCGTGGTGGAGGTGGCGTGGGCGGACGGGAAGCTCAGCTGACTGGGCGTGCCGACGTTCACGACGACGGCGGGGTCATGCGGCCGCTTGCGCCGCACCACCCGCTTGACCACGACGGCGGCCGCGTGCGCGGCGAAGGCGCCGGCACCGGCCACCAGCCAGTCCCAGCGTCGCCTCGGCATCACCGCCGCCCCGATCAATGCGATCACCAGCCAGCCGAGGCTGTGCTCGCCGAAGTGAGACAGTCCACGCGCGGTGGCCAGCACACCGGGACGGCCGGCGATCGCCGACTGGACGGCCACCAGCGCGGCCACCTCGCCGGCCGGTGCGCCGGCGTCAGGCATGTTCAGTGGTTGGCAGCAACGCCGTCTCCCACTTCTGCTTGCTGGACAGCACGGGCAACGCGTCCCGATACACCTTGCGCATCTCGTCGAACCGGCCCAGCAACTGACGCTGACGGCGCAGCGAGGACAGCAGCAGCGTGAACATCTTGCGGCGGTCGCGCTGCCGGTAGACGACCCCGCAGCCATCAGCCGTCGTCACCGTTACCCCGTCGACCGTGCAGAGCCGGAACCAGCGCGCGTCCTGGGTCGGCACGTTGTACTCCGGGCGCAGGTGGGCGCTCGGGTCGGCCTTGGTCAGGTTGTGCGAAATCCCGCGGGCCAGCCGGTAGCTGATCGACAGCGGGTTGACCGGTGGCTTCATCGCCCTGGTCTTGTTCTGCGGCGCGGGCAGTTCGCTCGCCGCCGGCAGCACCACCGCGTCCGGGTATTCCTTGCGCAGGCGGTGCACTTCGGGCAGCGCGCTTTCCAGGATGGAGAAGATGTGCTCCGGACCGGCCAAAAAGTCGTCGATGGCCCTGTTCTGGATCGCTACCGTCGAATATTCAAGGCAGGCAAGGTGTTTCAGTGTCGCCTTGAGGTGGCTGCGGACCAATCCGGTGATGTCACCGTCCCAGTGCAGCGCCGCCACCACCAGCCGGTTGCGCAGGTGGAAGTAGGCCTGCCAATCGATCGCGTCGTCCTTATCGCTCCACGCCATGTGCCAGATTGCGGCGCCGGGCAGCGTGACCGTCGGATAGCCGTGTTCGCCTGCGCGCAGCCCGTATTCGGCGTCGTCCCATTTGATGAACAGGGGCAGCGGCTGGCCCATCTCCTCGGCGACCTGCCGCGGGATCATGCACGTCCACCAGCCGTTGAAGTCGACGTCGATGCGCCGGTGCAGCAGCTTGCTGCGCGCATTGTCGTCGTTGAGCGGGTATTCGGCGAAGTTGTGGTCGTACTCCGCGTGTGCGGCGGCGGTCCACATGAAGTTCGACGGGTTGACGACCTCGCCCATGATGTGCAGGTGCGACGGCTCCTGCAGGTTGAGCATCTGGCCGCCGATCAGCATCGGCGTCTTGGCGAAGCGGTGCATGGCCAGCACCCGCAGGATCGAGTCCGGTTCGATGCGGATGTCGTCGTCCATGAACAGGATCTGCTGGCAGTCCGGGGTGGCCAGCGCCTCGTACATGACGCGGGCGTAGCCGCCGGATCCGCCGAGGTTGGGCTGGTCGACGATCTGCAGCCGGCCGTCGAGGGCGGCCTCGGCCGCGGCGAACCCTGGCTCGTCGCGCACCTTCCGCGTGCCCTGGTCCGGGATGATCACCTGGGTGACGGCGGCGAGCACCAGGGGGTCTTCGCCGATCGCGGTGAGC
>NZ_JAFAUS010000473.1 GCF_019243155.1 Mycobacterium sp. | reverse complement strand
TTCCTGGCCGACCGGCTCGGCAAGCCGCTGCTGGTGGAAGGCCCGGCCGGTGTCGGCAAGACCGAATTGGCCCGTGCCGTCGCTCAGGCCACCGGATCCGGCCTGGTACGGCTGCAGTGCTACGAGGGCGTCGACGAGGCGCGCGCGCTGTACGAGTGGAACCACGCCAAGCAGATCCTTCGTATTCAGGCCGGTTCCGGCGACTGGGACCAGACCAAGGACGACGTGTTCAGCGAGGAATTTCTGCTGCAACGTCCGCTGCTGACCGCCATCCGGCGCACCGACCCGACGGTCCTGCTGATCGATGAGACCGACAAGGCCGACATCGAAATCGAAGGCCTGCTCTTGGAGGTGCTTTCCGACTTCGCGGTGACCGTCCCCGAACTGGGCACGCTCACCGCCGAGCGGGCGCCGTTCGTGCTGCTGACCTCCAACGCCACCCGCGAACTGTCCGAGGCGCTCAAGCGCCGGTGCCTGTTCCTGCACATCGACTTTCCCAGCCCGGAGCTGGAACGGCGGATTCTGCTGTCCCGCGTTCCCGAACTTCCCGCCCACCTCGCCGAGGAGCTGGTCCGTATCATCGGGGTCCTGCGCGGCATGCAACTCAAGAAGGTGCCGTCCATCGCCGAGACCATCGACTGGGGTCGCACGGTGCTCGCGCTGGGCCTGGACACCATCGACGATTCGGTCGTCGCCGCCACGCTCGGCGTGGTCCTCAAGCATCAGTCCGACCAGCAGCGCGCCACCGGCGAGCTCCGGCTGAACTAGGAAGACGTCGATGGCCCCCCGCCGTATCCGCCCCGCTCGTCCGCTCGCTCCGCACGGGTTGCCCGGCCATCTGGTCGGATTCGTGGAAGCGCTTCGCGGAGCCGGGATTTCGGTGGGGCCATCGGAGACGGTGGACGCCGGTCGGGTGATGGCCACGCTCGGCCTTGGCGATCGTGAGGTGCTGCGCGAGGGCATCGCCTGTGCGGTGCTGCGCCGCCCCGACCACCGCGAAACCTACGACGCGATGTTCGACCTGTGGTTCCCCGCGGCGCTGGGTGCGCGCGCGGTGGTGCTTCAGGATGAGGCCGACGGGACAGCGGACGAGGACGCGTTGCCGCCCGACGATGTCGAGGCGATGCGCCAGATGCTGCTGGACCTGCTGAACGAAAACCCGGACCTCGCCGACATGGACGAGCGCATGGTCGCGATGATCGCCCGGATCGTCGAGGCCTACGGCAAATACAATTCCAGCCGCGGACCGTCCTTCTCGTCGTATCAGGCGCTCAAGGCGATGGCTCTCGACGAGTTGGAGGGCAAGCTGTTAGCGGGGCTGCTCGCCCCCTACGGCGACGAGCCGACGCCCACCCAGGAGCAGATCGCCAAAGCGCTTGCCGCACAGCGGATCACCCAGATACGCAAGATGGTCGACGCCGAAACGAAACGGCGCACCGCCGAGCAGCTGGGCCGCGACCACGTCCAGATGTACGGTATCCCACAGCTTTCCGAGAACGTCGAATTCCTGCGCGCTTCGGGCGAGCAGTTGCGCCAGATGCGCCGGGTGGTGGCCCCGCTGGCCCGAACCCTGGCGACCCGGCTGGCCGCACGCCGGCGCCGCGCCCGCGCCGGGTCGATCGACTTGCGCAAGACGCTGCGCAAGTCGATGTCGACGGGCGGGGTTCCGATCGATGTGGTGCTGGCCAAACCCCGTCCGGCACGGCCGGAGCTGGTGGTGCTGTGCGACGTGTCCGGCTCGGTCGCCGGGTTCAGCCACTTCACGTTGCTGTTGGTTCACGCTCTGCGTCAACAGTTTTCGCGTGTCCGGGTGTTCGCCTTCATTGACACGACCGACGAGGTGACCCACATGTTCTCCCCCGATGCCGATCTGGCCGTGGCCATCCAGCGGATCACCCGGGAAGCCGGCGTCTACAGCCGCGACGGCCATTCCGACTACGGCAACGCGTTCGCGTCGTTCGAGCAGGCGTTTCCCAACGTGCTCTCGCCGCGCAGCTCGCTGCTGATCCTCGGCGACGGGCGCACCAACTACCGCAATCCGGAAACCGAGCTGTTGTCCCATATGGTGACCGCGAGTCGGCACGCGCATTGGCTCAACCCCGAGCCCAAGCATCTGTGGGGCAGCGGTGACTCGGCGGTGCCGCGTTATCAAGAGGTCATCGCGATGCACGAATGCCGGTCGGCCAAGCAACTGGCCGCGGTGATCGATCAGCTGCTGCCGGTCTAGGGGGCTCGCGGCGTCCGTCGGGCTGACGAATCGGCGCTGATCGCGCGCTCAAGTAAGCTGGCACATCGTGCAAAAGCGGCTTCGCAGGCTGGGAGTAATGGGTGGGACGTTTGATCCCATCCATTACGGTCACCTGGTTGCCGCCAGCGAGGTCGCCGACCTGTTCGACCTCGACCAAGTCGTCTTCGTGCCCAGCGGCCAGCCGTGGCAGAAGGAGCGCAGCGTCTCCGCCGCCGAGGACCGGTATCTAATGACGGTGATCGCCACCGCGCCCAATCCCCGCTTCTCGGTGAGCCGGGTCGACATCGACCGGGAGGGTCCCACTTACACCAGGGACACGCTGCGCGACCTGCACACGCAGAACCCGGACTCCGAGCTGTACTTCATCACCGGCGCCGACGCCCTGGCTTCCATACTGTCGTGGCAAGGCTTTGAGGAGGTCTTCGATTTGGCCCGCTTTATCGGGGTCAGCCGGCCCGGCTACGAGTTGCGCCGCGAGCACATCACCGGCGTGCTGGGCGACCTGCCCGACGACGCGCTGACGCTCGTCGAGATCCCGGCCCTGGCGATTTCGTCGACCGATTGCCGGCACCGCGCTGCGCACAAGCGGCCGCTCTGGTACCTGATGCCCGACGGCGTCGTGCAGTACGTCTCCAAGCGCCGGCTGTATCGCGGGGAGGGCGCATGACCGCGACTCAGGAAGCGATCGATATGGCGACCGTGGCCGCGGGTGCGGCGGCCGCCAAGCTGGCCGACGATGTCGTAGTGATCGACGTCTCGGGCCAGCTGGTGATCACGGACTGCTTCGTCATCGCCTCGGCGTCCAACGAGCGGCAGGTCAACGCCATCGTCGACGAGGTCGAGGAGAAAATGCGCGGGGCGGGCTACAAGCCGGCGCGTCGAGAGGGCACCCGGGAGGGTCGCTGGACGCTGCTGGACTACCGCGACATCGTCGTGCACATCCAGCATCAGGACGAGCGCAATTTCTATGCCCTGGACAAGTTGTGGAGCGACTGCCCGGTGGTGCCGGTGGAGTTGGCCGACGAGCCCGACGACTCGGCGGGCACGCGATGAGGATTCGTCGGCTGATCATGTTGCGGCACGGGCAAACCGAGTTCAATGCCGGCAGCCGGATGCAAGGGCAGCTGGACTCCGAACTCAGCGAGCTCGGGCGGGCACAGGCGGTGGCCGCCGCCGAGGTGCTCGGCAAGCTGCAGCCGTTGCTGATCGCGTCGTCGGATCTGCACCGCGCCTACGACACGGCTACCAAGCTGGGGGAGCGCACTGCTCTGCCGATCCGGGTGGATCAGCGGTTGCGCGAAACGCATCTCGGCGACTGGCAGGGACTGACCCACACCGAGGTCGATGCGCAGGCGCCCGGCGCCCGGCTGGCCTGGCGCGAGGACGCCACCTGGGCACCGCACGGCGGCGAAAGCAGGGTGGACGTCGCCGCCCGTAGCGTGCCGCTGGTTGCCGAACTGGTGTCCGGCGAGCCGGAATGGGGCGATCCCGACGGGCCGGATCGCCCGGTGGTGCTGGTGGCCCACGGGGGTCTGATCGCCGCATTGTCCGCTGCGCTGCTGAAGCTTCCGGTGGAGAACTGGCCGATCCTCGGTGGCATGGGCAATGCGAGCTGGGTGCAGCTGTCCGGCTACTCCGACGATCCCGCAGACGAATTCGACAGCATCCGCTGGCGTCTGGACGTCTGGAACGCTTCGGCGCAGGTCTCCAACGATGTCCTCTGAGCAGCGGGCACGGCCCATCCTGTTGGTCTTCGCCGACTCGCTGGCCTACTACGGCCCCACCGGGGGCCTACCCGCCGACGACCCCCGGATCTGGCCGAATATTGTTGCCTCGCAACTGGGTTGGGATCTGGAGTTGATCGGCCGCATCGGCTGGACCTGCCGCGACATCTGGTGGGCGGCGACGCAGGACCCGCGGGCATGGGCTGCGCTGCCCCGGGCCGGCGCCGTCGTCTTCGCGACCGGCGGCATGGACTCGCTGCCGTCGGTGCTGCCGACTGCGGTGCGCGAGTTGATCCGATATGTCCGGCCGCCCTGGTTGCGCCGCTGGGTCCGCGACGGCTACGGCTGGCTGCAGCCCAGGCTCTCGCCGGTGGCCAGGCCGGCGTTGCCTCCCCGCCTGAGTGCGGAGTATCTCGAACAGACCCGCGGCGCAATCGATTTCAATCGGCCCGGGATCCCGGTGGTGGCGTCGTTGCCGTCGGTGCACATCGCGGAGACGTACGGCAAGGCCCACCACGGTCGGCCCGGGACGGTGGCGGCGATCACCGAATGGGCGCACAGCCATGATGTTCCGCTGGTGGACCTCAAAGCCGCTGTGGCCGAACAAATTATGAGTGGTCGCGGGAACCCCGACGGCATCCACTGGAATTTCGAAGCGCATCAAGCGGTCGCCGAGTTGATGCTGAAGGCGCTCGCCGAGGCCGGCGTGCCAGACGAGCGGCGCTCGTGACTGTCGTAGTGGTGACCGACGCGTCGGCGCGCTTGCCCGCCGATCTGCTCGAAAAGTGGTCGATCCGCGTGGTTCCGCTGCACATCCTGCTCGACGGCGCCGACCTGCGCGACGGTGTGGACGAGATCCCCGACGACATTCACAAGCTGCACGCCACGACCGCGGCGGCGACGCCGGCCGAACTTGCCGACACCTACCAGCAGGCACTGGCCGACAGCGACGGGGACGGCGTTGTGGCAGTGCACATTTCGTCCGCGCTGTCGGGCACCTGCGGTGCTGCCGAGCGGACCGCGGCCGACCTGGACCCCGGCGTGCGGGTTGTCGACTCGAAGTCGACCGCGATGGGCACCGGTTTTGTGGCGCTGGCCGCCGCCCGGGCCGCGGCCGAGGGCGGCGACGTGGACGCCGTGGCCGCCGCGGCGAATGCGGCTGTGCCGCGCACCCAGGCGTTCATGGTGGTGCAGCGGCTGGACAACCTGCGGCGCAGCGGACGGATCGGCGGGGCGAAGGCCTGGCTGGGCACCGCACTGGCGCTCAAGCCGCTGCTGCGCATCGATGACGGCAAACTCGTTCTGGCCCAACGGGTGCGCACCGTCAGCCACGCGACCGAGACGATGATCGACCGGGTCTGCGCGGCCGTCGGCGACGGCCACGCCGCCTTGGCCGTGCACCACGTCGCCAACCCGGACGGCGCCGACGAGGTGGCCGCGACGCTGGCGCGACGGTTACCGGCGTGCGAACCCGCGATCGTCACCGGGTTGGGCCCGGTGCTGGCGTTGCAC
>NZ_JAFAUS010000430.1 GCF_019243155.1 Mycobacterium sp. | reverse complement strand
GCCGACATGAGCACCATCCGGTCCGACACCGACGTGGTCGACATCGACTTCGAGGTGTGGGACCGGGTGATGGCGGTGAACGTCCGCGGCTACGTGGCCGCCATGAAGTACGCCATTCCGCGGATGCTCGACCGGGGCGGCGGAGCGATCGTCAACATGTCTTCGGCGGCGGCGTTCCAGGGTGAGCCCGCGCGCCCGGCCTATGCCACCGCCAAGGCAGGTATCGGCGCGCTCACCCGGCATGTCGCGTCGCGGTGGGGCAAGGAGAACATCCGCTGCAACGCGGTGGCGCCGGGGTTCACCGCGACCGAGGCCATCCGTTCCGTTCCGCAATGGCCGGAGCTGCAGGCGGGCGCGCTCAAGCGGATCCGCGGAACTCGCGTCGGCGAACCCCAGGACATCGCCGCACTCGTCGCCTTCCTGCTGTCCGAGGAGGGTGCCTGGATCAACGGTCAGGTCGTCAACATCGACGGCGGCACGGTTCTGCGCTGACCATGGCGACGGCAACCCGCAAACGGGACGGCGACGAACGGCGACGAGCGCTGTGCGACGCCGCGATCCAAGTGCTGGCCGAGCACGGGTCGCGCGGCCTTACCCACGGGCAGGTTGACCGCTACGCGGGAGTTCCCGAGGGCACGACTTCCTACTACTACCGAACCCGCACTGCCCTGCTGCGCGGCGTCAGCAAGCGGGTCGCGGAGATCGATGTCACGAACCTGCAGTCGGTGATCGACGAGCCCCTCGACCCGCTGTCGCCCTTCGCACATCTGGCCCGGCTCACCATGTTCCAGGCCGACGGACCCGGCCTGATGCTGAACAGGGCGCGGCATGAATTGCTGTTGGGTGCGGCGCGCGATCCCGATCTGGCCGAGACATCGCAGGTCTTCGTCACGCGGGTCAACCGGATGACCCGGGACGCGATCGCTCATCTGCAGCCGGGCAACGACCCGGCCCTGCTGGCCGCGCAGACGGCGGCGGTCACCACATTCATCGCGGGGGTGTTCACTCGCCTCGCCGCGGGCGACCGCACGATCTACGACGCCGAGCAGCTCACGCATCTGCTGCAGGCCGTCGCCACCGCCGTTTCTTTGCAGCAAACCTAAGCGTTAAGGCAAAACGCCTGTGCAGTTCCTCGAATCCGCATACCGTTATGGCCGGTTCGTGCGCCGCACGAGGATTGGATGGAAATGAAGCGATTTGCCGCCGCAGGTCTGCTGGCGCTGGCTGGGTTGCTGACGGCCGGGGTGGGCATCAGCACCGCCGACACGATTCAGACCGAGGGGAACTACCAAACTCGCGAGGCTTGCCAGAACGCCGGTCCGGGCGTGAAGGCGACCACGCCGGGGAACTGGAACAACTTCTGGTGCGTACCGGATCGTAACGTCAACGGCAACTGGAAACTGGTTCTGAGCAACTAGTACTTGTAGAAGCCCTCGCCGGTCTTGATGCCGAGCTTGCCCGCGTCGACATAGGACTGCAGCAACTCGCGCACGTTCTCCGGCAGGTGCGGAAACTCTGCGGCGTAATGGTTCTCGATGTCGAGTACGACGTCGAGACCGACCAGATCCATCATCTGAAAGGGCCCGGCCGGGACGCCCCAGTTGACCTTGAACAAGCCGTCGACGTCCTCCGGGCGGGCGACGCCCTCGGCAACGACGGCCAGCGACTCGCGCTTGATGGCCGCCCAGACGCGGTTGAATATGAAGCCGGTGCACTCCTTGCGCGCCTCAAAGGGATGGACGCCGAACTCCGGCAGCACCGCCAGCAAGGTGTCGAGCAGGCCGCGGTCGGTCTCACCATCGGACATCAGGTCGACGCCGTTGATCTCCGGCGGCATGTAGAAGTGGGTGTTGCACAATCGCGTTTTATCCCGCACGTTTTCGGCCATCAGCCGCGACGGGAATGACGACGAGTTGGTCGCGAAGATGGTGTCCGCCGGGGCGGCGCGGTCGATCTCGCCCCACAGCGGAATCTTGATGTCGAGCCTCTCCGGCACCGATTCCACCGCCAGCCACGCGCCGTCCAGCGCCTCTTCGAGCGTCGCAGCACCGGTTGCGGTGCCGAGCTCACCAAACCCTCTGTTCTGCAACACCTTCGGTAGATTGTCCGCAACGTATTGCGTCGCCTCCGCGCGCTGTTCGGGGCGACGGGCATAGATTCGCACCGCTCCCCCGCGGCTGGCCATCATCAGCGCGATGCGCCTGCCCAGCGTTCCCGCGCCGATCACCGCCACCGGGCGCTTCCGGATGTCGTCGAATGTGTAGGTATACAAGCCAGTCACATCCGCATGCTAGCCCGCCGCTACGGCGCAAGGATTGTTGGCGAGCCACGGAAGATGAGCGGGGGTTGTCTCTAGCCGACAAGGCGCTCAAAACACTTGTGTCGCAGTGGTTTCAGGCTTCCGAATTTTGTCGGTGGGCTCCGATAGCTTGACGGTATGACTTCAGGCGGCATCATCGATCGGGACGCGATCACGGCGGCCTTCGATGTGCTCGATGACGCAGTCGACGTCGTCGGCGATCTCAGCTTCGACGCGTTAGTCCCCCGAGAATGCCTGGCGCTCTTGGAGCGCTGCGAGAAGATGCGCCGGCGGCTCCCGGTGGCCGAGCACAAGCTGATCAATCAGCTCGCCCGCCAGGCCACCCCAGAGGAGCTCGGCGGCAAGCTATCTCACGCGGTGGCCGAACGGACGTTGATCAGCCGCGCCGAAGCCTCGCGCCGCATCCGGGACGCCGCCGACCTGGGACCAAGGAGCGGGCTGACCGGGGAGCCCTTGGCGCCGGTACTGGCGGGCACCGCCGCCGCGCAGCGAGCGGGAGACCTCGGAGCCGGTCAGGTGGCCGTCATCCGCCGGTTCTATTACCAGCTACCGGGCTGGGTCGACGATGCCACCCGCGAGCGCGCCGAAGCCGACCTGGCCAAGCAGGGCACCCAATATCGGCCCGAACAGTTGGCCGCGCTGGCCGACACGCTCGCCGATTGCATCAACCCGGATGGGACGTTCACCGACGAGGACCGGGCGCGCCGCCGCGGCCTGACCCTGGGTAAGCAGGAGTCGGACGGCATGTCGCCGCTGCGCGGGTGGCTTAACCCCGAACTGCGCGCCACCCTGGAAGCCGTGCTCGCGAAGCTGGCCTCGCCGGGCATGTGCAACCCTCTCGACGAAACCCCCTGCGTGGACGGCGCTCCCAGCCAGGACGGCATCGACCGCGACGCCCGGTCCAATGCTCAGCGCAACCACGACGCGCTGGGCGCCGCGCTACGCGCGTTGCTGGCCTCGGGCGAGCTGGGCCAGCACAACGGACTGCCGGCCTCCATCATCGTCACCACCACGCTCAACGAACTCGAAGCTGCAGCTGGCAGGGGTTTGACCGGCGGCGGCACCATCTTGCCGATGAGCGATGTGATCCGCCTGGCCCGGCACGCCCGTCACTATTTGGCGATCTTCGACAAGGGCAAGGCGCTGGCGCTGTATCACACCAAACGACTCGCCTCTCCGGGGCAGCGAATTGTGTTGTACGCGAAGGACCGCGGCTGCTCGGCACCCGGTTGCGACGTGAAAGGCTATTACTGCGAGGTCCATCACGTCACCGACTACGCCAAGTGCCACACCACCGACATCGACGACCTCACCTTTGCTTGCGGCGCTCAGCACCGTCTCCTGCAACCCCGCGGCTGGAGCACCCGCAAGAACGCCCGCGGCGACACCGAATGGATCCCGCCCCCGCACTTGGACCGCGGCAGGCCGCGGGTCAACACCTTTCATCACCCAGAGAAGCTGCTGCGCGATGGAGACGACGATGAAGACGGCAGCGCGGGAGCAGCATGAACGCCGGGCTAGAGGAGTTTCATCTGTTCGGCCTCCGGCTCGGCCGGTTCGAGCAGCTCAGGGCCGTTGTTGCGCACGCTGTTCACCAGGGTCGACACTTCGCGCATGCGAATGTCGTGCACGTCGGGCGTACTGCACAGCAACTTGTCGTCGATCGGGGCATCCGGGTCCAGCCAGCGGTCCCAATCGCGCTCACGCAACATCAGCGGCATCCGGTCGTGAATCTGCGCGAGTTCCCCGGGCGCATCGGTCGTGATGATCGTGCAACTCAGCAGCGGCGAACCCTCCTTGGTCGGCTTCCAGACCGACCACAGCCCCGCCATGAACAGCGGCTCACCGTCTTCGCGGTACATGAAGAACGGCGTCTTGCGGGACTTCTTCCCGGCGTCGGTGTCCGGATTGGCCCGCCATTCGTAGTAGCCGTCCATGGGGATCAGGCAACGCTTGGACTTCGCGCTCGACCGGAAAGCCGGCGACGTGGTGACCTTGTCCGCGCGGGCGTTGATCAGCATCGGCCCCTTGTTTTCGGGTGCGCCGTCGGAATTCGCCTTCACCCACGGCGGAACCAGCCCCCAGCGCATCAGCCGCACCCGCCGCGTCGGCTGGTCGTCGGGCTCGGTGTGCCGACTGACCACGGTCGCGATGGTCGACGTGGGGGCCACGTTGTAGTTGGGCTGGTAGTTGGGCGCGGTATCGGGCGCGGCGCCTGTGGCCTCGTCAATCGCCTTAATCTTTTCGGCCAGCAGCGCCGGATCGGTGGTGACCGCAAACCGTCCACACATATGTCCCATGGTGGCAGAGCCACCGACACACACCATAGTGGCAGAGCCACAGAGTCCTAATTGGTTGCAGAACGCGGTGACACGCAATGATGGACCGGTGAGCATGTGGACCGCCCCCACCGCACCCGGACCGGTGCGCGCGACGGTGACCGTTCCGGGCTCGAAGTCGCAGACCAACCGGGCGCTGGTGCTGGCCGCGCTGGCGGCCGCGCAGGGCGGGGACGCGCCAACCCTGAGCGGGGCGCTGCGCAGCAGGGACACGGACTTGATGATCGGGGCGCTGCGCACCCTGGGCCTGCGCGTCGACGGGGCCGGGTCCGAGCTGACGGTCAGCGGTGAGATCGCCCCCCCGCCCGACGCGCGGGTGGACTGCGGCCTGGCGGGAACGGTTCTGCGTTTCGTTCCGCCACTGGCGGCGCTGGCCGAGTCGGTGGTCGAGTTCGACGGCGACGAGCAGGCCCGCATTCGGCCGATCGCACCGCTGCTGGACGCGCTGCGCGGTCTCGGAGTACGGATCGAGGGAGACAGCCTGCCGTTCCGGGTGCACGGCCACGGATCGCTCGCCGGCGGCACCGTCGCCATCGATGCCTCGGCGTCTTCGCAGTTCGTCTCCGGACTGCTGCTGTGCGCGGCGTCGTTCGCCGAAGGGCTGACCGTGCAGCACACCGGCGAGGCCGTGCCGTCGGCCCCGCACATCGCCATGACGGTGGAGATGCTGCGCCAGGCCGGGGTCGACGTCGACGACTCAGTGCCCAACCGCTGGCGGGTGCACCCCGGCGCGGTCGCGGCCCGGCACTGGGAGGTCGAGCCGGATCTGACGAACGCGGTTCCGTTCCTGGCGGCGGCGGTCGTCACCGGCGGGGCGGTACGCATCACCGGTTGGCCGTCGACCAGCGTGCAGCCCGCCGACAACATCCTGGAGGTTTTCGGCAAGCTGAATGCCGTTGTCATCCAGAGTGATTCAACTCTCGAGGTGCAGGGTTCGACCGGCTATGACGGGTTCGACGTCGACCTGCGCGCCGTCGGCGAACTGACACCGTCGATGGCGGCGCTGGCCGCGCTGGCGACCCCGGGATCGGTGTCCCGGCTGAGCGGTATCGCGCACCTACGCGGCCACGAGACCGATCGCCTCGCCGCGCTGAGTGCCGAGATCAATCGCCTGGGCGGCGACTGCAGCGAGGCGCCCGACGGTCTGGTGATCACTGCGAAGCCACTGCGGGGTGGTGTCTGGCAGGCCTACGCCGACCACCGGATGGCGATGGCCGGCGCGATCGTCGGGCTCCGGGTACCCGGGGTCCAGGTGGACGACATCGGCGCCACCAGCAAGACGCTGCCGGACTTTCCGCAGCTGTGGGCACGCATGCTTGGAGACCCCAGCGTTTGAAGCCCGGCGATTACGACGAGTCCGACGTCAAGGTCCGATCCGGAAAGGGGTCGCGACCGAGGACCAAGACTCGTCCCGAGCACGCCGATGCCGAAGCCGCGATGGTGATCAGTGTCGACCGTGGCCGCTGGGGATGCGTGCTGGGGGGCGACCCCGAGCACCGGGTGGTGGCCATGCGGGCCCGCGAGCTGGGCCGCACCCCGATCGTCGTCGGCGATGACGTCGATGTCGTCGGCGACCTGTCCGGGCGCCCCGACACCCTGGCCCGCATCGTGCGGCGGGGCGATCGTCGAACGGTGTTGCGGCGCACCGCCGATGACACCGATCCGACCGAACGCGTGGTGGTCGCCAACGCCGACCAGCTGCTCATCGTGGTGGCGCTGGCCGACCCGCCGCCCCGCACCGGCCTGGTCGAGCGGACGCTGATCGCCGCGTACGCGGGCGGCCTGACGCCCATCCTGTGCCTGACCAAGACCGACCTCGCCCCGCCGGAGCCATTCGCCGAGCAGTTCGTCGATCTGGATCTCACCGTGGTCGCCGCCGGCCGCGACGATCCCCTGCTCGTCGTCGCGGATCTGCTCACGGACAAGATCACCGTCCTGCTCGGGCATTCCGGCGTCGGCAAGTCCACGCTGGTGAATCGCCTGGTGCCCGACGCCGCCCGGACCGTCGGCGAGGTGACCGAGATCGGCAGGGGCCGGCACACTTCCACGCAATCGGTCGCTTTCCCACTGGGTAGCGGCGGATGGGTGATCGACACCCCCGGCATCCGCTCGTTCGGGCTGGCGCACATCCAGCCCGACGACGTGCTGATGGCGTTCTCGGATCTGGCCGAGGCGATCGAGGATTGCCCGCGCGGCTGCGGGCACATGGGCCCACCGGCCGACCCCGAATGTGCGCTCGACGCGCTGACCGGCCCGGCCGTTGGGCGTGTCGCCGCGGCCCGACGACTGCTGGCCGCGCTGAGGGAGACCTAGCGTTCGGGAGACTTGGCGAGGCGCATGCCGAGCTCGTCGGGAGGGACCAGATGGCCTTCCGCGCAACGGATTTCGACGCTTGCCTCGGCTCCGCAGCCCAGATGGGTCAGCCGTAGCCGATTATGGCCGGGCAGGTGGTGTCTTCCCCACTCGAACATCGCCCAGACCACCGGCATGAAATCGATGCCGGCCTGGGTCAACACGTATTCCTCACGACTGCGCTGTCCGGACTCCTGGTAGGGCTGCCGCGTCAACAGACCGAGCTCGACCAGCTCGGCCAGCCGCGCCGAGGCGGCCGCCTTGGTGATGCCGACCCGGCGGGCGAAGTCATCGAATCGCGTGGTGCCGTAGTACGCCTCGCGCATGATCAGCATCGCGGACTTGGTGCCGACGACCGCCATCGTCTTCTCGATCGCGCATTGTCCGACGGCCGACCATTTCTCGCGGTTCGCCAGCGCGCCTTGCAGAAATGTCATCTAAATCACCTCCCGTCTGGGTTGATTTTAGTATACCTAGGCGTTTTGCTGGGTATATCGAGTAATACCCAGGCAGGGACTCAACAGGCAGGGACTCAAGGAGGAGCCATGACTCAGGGCCGAGATGCCGTCATCGTCGGAGCCGTACGCACCCCGGTCGGCAAGGGCAAGGCCAGCGGTGCGCTGCACGACGTGCTGCCCGCCGATCTGCTGGCGCACAGCCTGCGGGAATTGGTGGCACGCGCGGGCGTGGACCCCGCGCAGGTGGACGACGTCATCGCGGGCGCGGTCACCCAGGTCGGCGACCAGGCCGCCAATATCGCACGCAATGCGCTGTTGGGCGCCGGATTCCCCGAGTCGGTTCCGGGTGTCAGCATCGACCGGCAGTGCGGCAGCAGCCAGCAGGCCATCAGCTTCGCCGCCCAGGGCGTCATCGCGGGCGCCTATGACCTCGTCATCGCCAGCGGCGTGGAGTCGATGAGCCGCGTTCCGATGGGGACCCAGGTGCTGCCGGGCAGCAACCCGATGGGCGAGGACATGACGCGGCGTTACCCCGAAGGCCTGGTGCCGCAGGGCATCAGCGCCGAATTGATCGCCTCGAAGTGGGGCTTCTCGCGCACGCAGCTCGACGAGTTCTCCGCCGGTAGCCACGACAAGGCGGCCCGGGCGACCAAGGACGGCTTGTTCGACAACGAGCTCATTCCGATCGCCGGACTGTCGACCGACGAGATCGTCCGTCCCGGTACGACCGTGGACACGCTGTCCGCCCTGAAGCCGGCGTTCTACAGCGAGGCGATGAAAGAGCGCTTCCCGCAGATCAATTGGGAGATCACGCCCGGCAACTCGTCACCGTTGTCCGACGGCAGTGCCGCCGTGCTGATCACCACCAGCGAGACGGCCAAGAAGCTGGGGCTGCGCCCGTTGGCCCGGATCCACACCACCACCGTGGTGGGCTCCGACCCGCTGTACATGCTCACCGGCGTCATCCCGGCGACCGAAAAGGTCTTGCGCCGTGCGGGTTTGACGCTGTCCGACATCGACCTGTTCGAGGTGAACGAGGCGTTCGCGCCCGTCGTGCTGGCCTGGGCCAAAGACACCGGCGCCGATCTGACCAAGACGAACGTCAACGGTGGCGCGATCGCGATCGGACACCCGTTGGGCGCCAGCGGTGCTCGCATCATGACGACGATGGTCAACGCTTTGGAGCAGCGTGGCGGGCGGTACGCGCTGCAGACGATGTGCGAGGGCGGCGGCATGGCCAACGCCACCATCATCGAGCGGCTGGGCTAAAGAAGGCGCTGGACCTATGTATGCCAGTTACGTGCCTGCAAGCCGCTGGCAGACGAACTGACCAAACTCGGTCGAATTCCACTGCGTCCAGCGAGGTGGCTGGGAATTGCCCTACCTGGCGAGCAGCTTGCCGACCCTGGCGGCGACGGGAATTCGCTGGGCCAGGAGCACTCCGCCGACAGCGAAATCACGGGGCCGGTAACGATGGAACCGCACGTTGACCGCGTCTATGTCCTCGACATCGAGCAGCCGGGCCAGCACCTCGGTCAGCTCGCGGGCGATGATCTTCTGACGGCGTAGCGACAATCCCCAGTCGCTGAACTCCACTGTGACATCCCGCGCGCCGCTATCGGCCATCATGGCGCCCCCGATGGCTAACCCGTCTGGGTCGTAGGGGGTGAATTGGACAGTGGTCCGAGCTCGCATGTCCTCTGCGGTCGGACGACCACGGCCCGGCGGCGGGGTCAGCAGCCTCACCACCAGGTCGGTCAGTTCGACGGCGATGCGGCGGCGTTGCGCAGCATCAATTGGCGGGCTAGTCAAACGCAGGTACGGCATGCTTCCAGATATAACAGCTTGGAACAGATCACCGAACAACTTTTCGGCCGCGTAAGAGCAAGGCGGTGTCAGCTATAACACCCGGCCACCACAGGCCGGATCGCTTTATCTGGCCGACCGGTTCCGCGACGGCTTTATGCGTCGGGAGTCAACCGGATGGCAGCGAGACTGAGCCGACCGACCGCGTCGGCGAAATCCTCGGGGGCCGGTATCTGCTGATCACGGAACTTCAGTCCCATTGTGCGCTGCGGGAACCTGGTGCCGTACGACTCTAAGGACCGCCGGTAGAGATCCGCGACAATCGCACGGTCTTCAATCAATTCGCCGCGCACTGTCGTCGTCTTTCCGGCATGCAAGACCCGGGCGGGCGCGCCTTCCCGGAAGTTGTGCTTCCAGCGTCCGTTGGTCAGTGCATACAAGGCGTTGTCGATCCGGTGGGCGGTGAATGGGATCGCATACGGCCTGCCTGTCTTTCGTCCCGTGAAGCTCAAAACCATCAGTTGCTTGCGGGCCATGCCCTTGAACGGAGTGCGCAGCAGCAACCGCACGATGGGGTTGACCACACGAAGCAGCGCGGCGGGGTAGTGCGCCTCCGTGATAGCGGGTTCTGTCATGACAACACCGTAGAACTGATCGACCTCGTGCCTTCTCAGTGGCCGCGCCGCTACCAACGCGCTATGAGCTACGGAAGAAGCTATTCGTGGTGAACGAGGTGTTCGCGCGCGCGACGTGCTGGCATGGGCTCACGACACGGGCGCCGACCTTGCCAAGACCAATGTCAACGGTGGCGCGATCGCGATCGGACACCCGTTGGGCGCCAGCGGCGCTCGCATCATGACGACGATGGTCAACGTTTTGGAGCATCGTGGTGGTCGCTATGCCTTACAGACGATGTGCGAGGGCGGCGGCATGGCCAACGCGACCATCATCGAGCGGTTGGGGTAATTGGGTGAGCTAAGAGGCCGGACTAAGAGCCGGCGGCGAAATCAGTCGAACTTGTTGGAGTACTGCGAGCAGTAAGTCCCCGTCGCCGCTCCCATGATCTTGGCGACGGATGTGTCGGCCAACTGTGGCATAGCGGACTTCGCATCGGCGAGCGTCTGCTCAAATGTGAACCCCTTGGACCAGTCCCCACAAACCGCATGTCCGATCTGGAGCATCGTTTGGTCCGAGCCGCTGGGCCAGGTGATGCCCTTGTCCTTAAGCGTTTGCAGGTAAGCGTCATCCATCGAGTCCGCGCTCACAATCGGGGCGGTGATGACTGCGAAACCGCTCAGGACTGCGGCGATCGCGCCGGTCAATCGTGCGGTCTTATTCATTTATCGGCTCCTCGGTGTGGACTACTTCTTGTAATCCCCCCGGGCGCTGCGCAATCAGACTAACTGGATTTCGCCGGCTAGCAAGAGCAACGCGTCCATCATTGAGCCACTGGGCTGATGCCGAGCTGGTCGAGGAGATGATGAACCCGCAACTCGATGGCGTCGCGGATCGAGCGCACCTCGTCCAGCCCGAGGCCGGCCGGGTCGGCCAATTCCCAGTTCTCGTATCGCTTGCCGGGAATGTACGGACAAGCATCACCGCAACCCATTGTCACGACGACGTCGGCGGCCTGCACGATGTCATCGGTCCAGCGCTTGGGGCGTTCGCAGGTCATGTCGATACCGACTTCGGCCATGACCGCCACTGCGGCAGGGTTGATCTCATCGGCGGGTTCAGACCCGCCCGAGTACACCGACGCTCGGCCAGCGGCAAGGTGTTTGAAGAACGCCATCGCCATTTGGGAGCGGCCCGCATTGTGGATGCACAGGAACAGCACGATGGGCCGGTCGCGTCGGAATCGGTGACGCAATGCCAGCGACACGTAGACCAACGCGACAAGCACCGGCACTTCGATGAGTGGGCCGACGACACCGGCGAGCGCTTGGCCGGAGGTAGCGCCGAAGGTGGCGATGGCGACCGCGATGGCCAGTTCAAAGTTGTTGCCGGCAGCGGTAAATGCCAGCGTCGTCGTGCGCTGGTACCCCAGGCCAAGAAGTGCGCCGACGATGTAGCCGCCACCCCACATGATCGCGAAATAGCCGAGCAGAGGCAGTGCGATTCGGACGACATCGACTGGGCGGCTGATGATCTGGTCGCCTTGGAGGGCGAACAGGATGACGATCGTGAACAGCAGGCCGTACAGGGCCCACGGACCGACCCTGGGCAAGAATGTGGACTCGTACCAGCCTCGGCCCTTGGCCTTCTCGCCGAACCGTCGCGAGAAGTATCCCGCAAGCAGCGGGATACCCAAGAAGATCAGCACGGAATTCGCGATCTGCCAAGGCGATGTGCTGATCGCGGTCTGCGGCAGACCAAGCCAGCCGGGCAGTACGGCCAGGTAGAACCAGCCGAGCACCGCGAACATAACGACCTGAAAGACCGAGTTCAAAGCAACGAGTACCGCCGCGGCTTCACGGTCGCCGCAGGCCAGGTCGTTCCAGATGATCACCATCGCGATGCAGCGAGCCAGACCTACGATGATCAATCCGGTTCGGTACTCGGGCAGATCGGGCAACAAAAGCCAAGCCAGCGCGAACATCAGCGCTGGACCGATGACCCAATTCAAGAGCAGAGAGCTGAGCAGCAGTCGACGGTCGCCGGTCACGGAGTCCAGACGGTCGTAGCGGACTTTGGCAAGGACCGGGTACATCATGACCAGAAGGCCCAGCGCGATGGGCAGTGAAATCCCGTCGACCTGTACATGATTCAGGTCGGCATTCAGTCCCGGTACGAAACGACCCACCAGCAATCCGGCGGCCATTGCCATGCCGATCCATAAGGGCAACAAGCGATCGAGCAACGAAAGCCGGTCAACTACGGCGGGGTGCGCGGCTGAGTGGGTTGACGTCATGCCGATACCTCCACGGCAGAGCCGTCGATGCCCGCGCCAACAGTTGCCGAGGGGTTGCCGGCGATGCCGATAACGGCGCCCACCGCGCCAAGAGCTCCGAGGACCAGAAACATCGGAGCGTATCCGCCGAGCCCGCTCGCAAGTAGCGAACCGATCCATGGACTCGCCGCCGTGGCAAGCGTGACTGGCGCCGACAGGACTCCACTGAGGTGTCCGTAATGCGCGGGGCCCCAACGTTCGGTGACTGCAGTGGCCTGTAGCAGCGTCATGATGCCGCGCACGAAGCCCGCGAAGACCGCGATGACAACCAGCGCAGGCGCTGAGCCCACCATGCCTAGAAGCGCCGTTGTCACAGCCACTCCGGCAAGGATGACCACGGTTCGCGCTCGGACGCCGAATCGCGCGAGCAGCAGCCGATACCCCAGCCGGCCAAGCACTTGGCCAACGCCACCCAAACCGATTGCGATGGCGGCCATTTGGACAGCAACCCCACGCTGAGTCATCAACGGCATCAGGTTGACGATTACGGCATAAGAGGCGCAGGCGGCCAACGTCAGCGCAACCGTGAGTGCCACAAACGGCCGGCTGCGTGTGATGCGGCTGGGCGGCTCGGCTACGCGGTGCCCTATCGTGGGTGGCCATGGCTGGCGGAGACCGAAAAAATGCGCCGGAATGGTGATGACTGCCAGCAGCACAGCCAGGACGAGATAGGTTGCGCGCCAATCCAGCCGGTTGGCCAACGCGGCGGTCAGCGGTGCGAACACCGTGCTTGCCAGTCCGGCCACCAGCGTGAGAATGGTCAGGGCACCAGCGTGGCGCGGACCGAACCAGCGGGTCAACGCGGCGAACGCGGGCGGATACAACACTGCCCCCATCGCCACGCCCGCCACTATCCACGCGGCCGCGAACCACGCAAAGGTCGGAGCCAGCGCAACACCTACCAATGCCAACGGGCCGATTACAGCGCCGACGGTCATGACGCCGTGGGGACCATAACGATCCAGCCGTCGGCCCACAGCGATCCCCACAATCGCCGAAGTCACCAATGCTGCGGAAAATGCGGCCGTGACCTCCGGCGACGACCAGCCCGTCCGATCAGCGATCCGCACCGACAAGACCGAGAAGCCGTAGTACAGAACGCCCCAACTGGTTATCTGAGTCAGGCACAACGTAAATAACGCCCAACGCAGCCCCGTCTCACTCGGCCCGATGCTCGGTGCTGATGAGGTACACATCCTGTCGTCAGGACCCGATCAGCAGCACGACGTCGTCCGAGCGGCAGGTTGGCCCGCTTCCGCCGGGGACGAGCCGCCGCAGCAGCCGCAACCCTCGGCCGTTCCGCCCTCGGCATGCTCCGGGCTTGCGCCGAAGGTCTCAGCGTCGGCCAGCACCGTGTACACCTCCCACCTCTCCCCGCCGGGTCCACTCACCCAAACCTTGTCTTGCGTCGCGAAGCAGCAAGTGGTGCCTATTTCTTCGTCGGTGAACATGCCCTCGTGGGTGAGACGGGCGATTTCGTCGTGGACGACCTGGCTGGACTCCACTTCGATGCCGAGGTGGTTGAGAGTTCCACCGCAACCAGGGTTTTCGATGAGAACCAGTTTCAGTGGCGGCTCGGTCACCGCGAAGTTGGCGTAACCCGGTTTCACTTTGGCCGGCGCTGTGTTGAAGAGCTTCGAGTAGAAGGCGATCGCTTCGTCGAGGTCGTCGACGTTCATAGCGAGTTGCGCACGGGCCATAACGGCTCCTACCTCTGCGACATATATCGAACTTATGACGCCACCGATCTTGCCACCTCTTCGATATATGTCAACAAGGTATGGCAGAATGATTTACATGCCGAAGACCTTGCCCGTGGTGGACATGACAGCGCCGCTGCGCTGCTCGCCGGTGGCCGCCGGGCCCATCGATGACGATGCTGCGCTGGACATTGCGCTGCGGTTGAAGGCTCTGGCCGACCCGGTGCGGGTCAAGCTCGTCTCGCTGCTGTTCAGTTCGGACGCCGGCGCGGTATGCGGCTGCGACCTCGCGACGGCGGTCGGACTCAGCGAGTCAACGGTGAGTCATCACCTGAGTCAGTTGCGTCGAGCGGGGATCGTGGAGTCTGAGCGGCGCGGGATGAATGTCTATCACCGGGCTCGCCGGGAGTCGCTCGTCGCGCTGTGCACGGTTCTCGACCCGAACTGCTGCCAATAAGCCGTTATCTCAAGCAAATTGGGCTGGGCGAACTCTCCGCCAAATCACGTTGCGGCGCTGGGTGCGCGCTCCTCGCCCAGCGGACCGCAACGAATGTCGAAGCGCTCCCGGACTGTGTCAAGGACATGCCGCTGGCGCTCGCGTTCTCGCCGGTGCGTGAGCATGAACCGCATCATGCCCGGCAGGCGGCGCGGCAGCGGATACCACTTATCGAAATCGAGGCCGTTTTCGTTGAATACGCGGCTGGGCACGTTGTCGTAGATCAGGCTGAGGTTGTGCTGGACGAGCGCGAAGAGTACGTACGGAAATGCGACCGGCGCCTTCTGCCGCAGGCCCTTCCAGTCGATTTCGTAGAGCGGAATCTCACTGAGCTTGTCCATGAACAGCAGGTGGCCCAGGAAATACCCCATGAACGCGGGCAAGTGCAGTATGGCCGACCGCACGTTGATGGAAACTACTGCGCCACTTGGCGATACGTAAGGCTCGTACGGGTATTCGTCGAGGAATTTGACGTATCCCGTGCAGTTGACGACCCAACTGCCCGGTTGGATCGTCTTCCTCGACCCACTCCGGAACACCAAATCGGTCGCTCCATTGCGATCGACTGCGTCCTCGAGATAGTCCATCACGACATCGTTCAACCCCGCGGAGATCGTGCGGTTCTCGGCCTCCGACAACACTCCCAACACGAAGTTGTCCGCCTGGGGGGTCAAGAAGGTGCCATGCGTGGACCGGTACCAACTGCGGACGTCTGATTCGTTCGTGCCGTCGTACCGGCGACTCAGCTCTGTAGCCAGGGCGCTCGGCGGTGCGCCCTTCCACCACCGCCCGGGGCCGCTCGGCAACAAGGTGTCGCGACAGGAGAAGAACGTCCCTTGGCCGGCGACGAGATTTACCTCGCGACCGGGGTATGTGGTGATCAATGCATGTGCGGTGTCCATCGCTGTTTTTCCGCCACCGATGACCCACACCGGCGCGTCGCTTTCCCTGATGTCGCCCGCCCTGACGTCGCAGTAGTCGGGCGACACCGAATGGACGCGGGTGCTGGAGATGTCGAGCGGTTCGTTCGGTGTGACTCCCAGGCCATAGGCTTTGATCAACCGTTTGGCGTTGACCTCGAGCACCCGCCCATCGGCAGCACTGGCGATGACCCGCACGATTCCGTTCGCTTCTTTTTCCGACTGGAATTCCCAGCCGAAGTACTCGTCGACCTGCACGCGATCCCGTATCACGTCGAGGCAGTGCTGAAAATGGTCGAGCACCTCGCCCTTGGTCGCCAAGTAAGCGCGATCCTTACCCAGGGTCCACTCGATGTTGCCCGCGGTGAACATCGGATGTGGCTGATGCAGGCGCACATACGAGTACACATCGACCCACATGCCCCCGACGCGAGGCCGACGATCGATCAGGATCACCTTGTCGTCCCGCGACAGGTATCGGCTCGCGGCAAACAGGGCATTCAACCCGGCGATGCCCGCTCCGATGATGCAAACGTCGCAGGTCTCTGGGGCTTGGGACGCGGACATCAGACCACCTTTCCTCGAACCGGTGGCAATTATCTGTCCGTAGCACGGCGCCGCGATAGAGTAATCGACTACTTGAAGATCGCTGCTGTCAGCTACGTGGCGAGTTGGCTGGAATACCAGTGGCATACGTCGTCGCCGCGGTTGTAGCGCCTCAGCCAGCGGTCGGCGAACGTCGGAAGAGGTTCCTTCGCAGGGTTGTGTATTGGCGTCTGGCTCATCAACACTCGCGCGGCGGTAGCGAGCTTCTGCTTCCATGGCACCGTGTTCAGGGCTGGTTTTGTGCGCTCCCCCCGCCTGGACATCGGGTCGCGCAGCTTGGCGAGAAGGCCGCTGAGAGGTCTGAAATCGCGTGCGTCTACACCGCGTTCGGACAACGGGACATTGGCGTTGATTCCCTCGAACACAGCGGTGGAAACCTGCATCAGGTGCTTGACGACTCGCGGCAGGGCACGCAGTCGGTACAGGTTGTCACCGACGACGGCGTCATAGATGATCAGCGCCGAGCTGCGGTGTTCGACCTCTTCGACGAAGTGCCACATCAACAGTGATGCCACTCGTTCGTCGCCGGGACGAAACAGCGTGGCCTCGTTGTCGAGCAGCATCTTGAAGAATGGTGTGAACGTAGCTTCCAGGTCCGCGACGTAGGCCAATCGGAAGTTCAGCGGAGTCGTATCCGTCAGGTGGTCATACAGCGCGACGGCCCCGTCGAGAGTCTCCTGGAGGCCGGGATGGCTGCGGATCAGCGCGCGGAGGTGCTGACGGTGCGCGTTGGCGTGTTGTGCCTCCTGCCGCAAGAAGGCTTCCGCTTCGTTGGCGACTGCGCTGTCGGTGATGTGCGGCATGGCCTCCCTCACCGCGGAGACGAGCATCTTCTCGAAGCAAATGGCCATGATCGAGACCATGTTCATGTAGGTCGAGAACGCCGGGTTGTCTGCGTTCCAATTGAACGGTACGTCGCCGTCGAGGTCGAAGCGGATGCGTCGAATCTCTAACTCTGTCATGGTATTACCTCGCGACCGGTTGGTGCGTTCGACGTGCGAGAGTCGATATACGGCTGCCGCGGGTCGTGACTGACATGGTCAGCGCAGCGGCGAGCAGCAAGCACACCGTCGCGTAAACCAGGTTCCCCGTGGGTGTTCCGGCAGCCGTGCGGCCGTTCGAGGCGTTCAGGTAGGCCGGCAGGGCCGACAGCCACAGGGACCCGATCACGATCAAGAATGCAGACCCGAAGATTCCGACGAACACATTGGGCGCGTTCGGCGTGACAGCCGAGTTGCGCCACTGGCGCCACATCACGGGAACCGCCACCACGGCGAACGCGGCGAGAATGACGAAGTACGCAAGCCGTCGCAACGCACTATCGGGATTGTCGCCACCGGCCAGCAGAATCGGAACGTTGGCGACCATCAAGCCCACCGGAACCAACACTGCAACACCGAATGTGCGGCCGACTAAGGTAATTCGACTCAGCGATCGACCGCGCTCAATCGGGCGAGTCACCAGAAGTTGCGCAAACAATGCGACACAGGCCGGCCCGACGGTGGCGAAGAGCAGGACGCTGCTCATGGGCACCGAGGCCAGCATCGGATGGTTGATCGCGTTGTCGGTGTTCCACGCCCACCAGCGAAGTTGCGGACCCAACTGGTCGAAGATTTCGTAAAAACAGTTGTGCACGAATCCCACGCACACCGCGCCGACGACCGCGCTCCAGTCTCGAAATACGCCCAGGCTACGCACCACTTCATACGCCAACGTCATCATCGCGGGGTAGAGCGCGACGATGTAGATCGGCAGGCGGTCATACATGAACTGCACCGTGAAGACGTTGTGCGCAAAGACCGCACCGATGCTTTCGTCGACGCCGAAGATGGTCGGAAAGTACAGGGGCGGTTCGACGATGAGCAGGTAGATCACCGTGGCAAACCAGATCACGATGTTGGTGGGATCCCGGTCGCGGCGCAGGCGACGAATCGCCCACCAGAGCGCCAGGACCGCACCCGCGACGACCAACAGCTCAAGCACCGGCAACGTCCAATTGGCCAACTGAAACGGGTTCCTCAGCGTTACCCAGGCCGAGGCATGCTCGCAGCTGAACCCCAGGCGGTTGGCGATGCGTTCGATGTCGTCGCTGCACTGACCGCTCATGAATGTCCTCGGTTGCAGGAACTTATCGAAAGGCTGACGATACATTTCAAGCAAGAGTGTGTCGCCGATGTCCAGCCTTCAGCCCCAGCGCATGCTTACATTGCTGCTATGCGGACCCACGGATGGCAGGGTGAGCCACCGAGCAGCGACGAGGACGCCGTCGCCCGGATTGTGGCGGCAGCCGATCGATGCGTACGACGCCGCGGTGGACAGACCACTATCGCCGATGTCGCGGTCGAACTTGGCGTCAGCAGGAAAACTGTGTACCGGTACTTCCCCAGCACAACCGCGTTGCTCCACGCGGCAGCAACTCAGGGCACGCGGAGATTCTTGGAAACCATGGCCGAACGATTGAGCGCGATCGATGACGTCGCTGAGGCAGTCGTCGAAGGCGTCGTCCTGACCATCACCGAAGTGCCTAACGAGCCATACCTCCAACTACTTCTCGAAGAGCCATCGCACGCACTGCTGCGCAGCGTGACGTCGGAGACCGCGCGTCGCATCGGGCAGTCCGTTCTGGTTGAGAACACGGCAATCGACTGGGAGCGAACGCCGATGGCGTCGCAGACTTTGGACGAATTGGTCGAATGGGCGCTGCGCGCCGTGCATTCCTTCATGTCCAACCCGAGCGACCCGCCGCGAGACGCAGACGAACTTCGCGGCTACCTCCGTCGCTGGCTGGCGCCGGCGATCAGGGAATGCGTCGAACGCCCGGCATCCGAGACCCTCAGTTGACGGGCCTCCAGAAGCGAGTGGCGCTGTGCGCGGTCTTCTTGATCTGGACTGCTGCCGCTAACCGGCCAATATTCGTGCGGCAGCCCTGCTTCCGGCAAGCACCGCCGATTCCTGCGAGGGCAGGGCCATGTAGTCGCCCGCAATCTGAACCGTTGAGTCGGCCGGGTAAGCATCGAGAAGTCTTTGTAGGGCTTGGTAATAGCCGACGTCGGCATGGTTGGCCGCATACGGCCACCGTTTGAGTCGAGCACTGCGATAGTGGTCGCGCAGCTCGGGGAAGAGTCGCTCGATCAGTTCTCGTGCGGTGTCGGTCAGCCGGTCGTCGCTCCAGTCCGCGAAGTCGATATCCGGCTGGTCGGGGAAGAACGCGGTGATAAGGCTGGTGCCCGCCGGGGCGCGGTCGGGCGCCTTCACGTGTTCGAGGAACAACGTGCCGATCTCGGCGGAG
>NZ_JAFAUS010000170.1 GCF_019243155.1 Mycobacterium sp. | reverse complement strand
GCCACCGACGCTGCGCTCTCTGAAACCGTCGAGGCGCTCGCGGATCTGGACGTCGTGCAGGGCGTGACGAGCGTGCTGCGTCTGGAAGGTTCAAGCCTGTGAGCGCCCCACGGACGGCCGTCCACAAGCCATGGCCGGGACTGATCGCGGCGTACCGCGACCGGCTACCGGTGGGGGATGACTGGACCCCGGTCACCCTGCTCGAGGGCGGTACCCCACTGATCGCGGCGACCCAGATCTCGGAAAGGACCGGCTGCACAGTCCATCTCAAGGTCGAGGGTCTCAACCCCACCGGCTCCTTCAAGGACCGGGGCATGACGATGGCGGTCACCGACGCGCTGGCCCGTGGCCAGCAGGCGGTGCTGTGCGCGTCGACCGGAAACACCTCGGCCTCGGCGGCGGCGTATGCCGCGCGTGCCGGCATCACCTGCGCGGTGCTGATACCCCAGGGCAAGATCGCGATGGGCAAGCTGGCCCAGGCGGTCATGCACGGCGCCAAGATCATTCAGATCGACGGCAACTTCGACGACTGCCTGGAACTGGCCCGCAAGATGGCGACCGACTTCCCGACGATCGCGTTGGTCAACTCCGTCAACCCGGTGCGCATCGAAGGCCAGAAGACGGCCGCGTTCGAGATCGTCGACGCCCTGGGCGTCGCACCCGACGTGCACTCGCTGCCCGTCGGCAACGCGGGAAACATCACCGCGTACTGGAAGGGCTACACCGAGTACCACCACGAAGGCGTCATCGAGAAGCTGCCACGCATGCTCGGCACGCAAGCGGCAGGCGCCGCTCCGCTGGTGCACGGCAAGCCGGTCAGCCATCCCGAGACGATCGCCACCGCAATCCGCATCGGCGCACCGGCATCGTGGACCGCCGCCGTCGCGGCGCAGCAGCAATCCGACGGACGCTTTCTGGCAGCCACCGACGAGGAAATCCTCGCCGCATATCACTTGGTGGCCGAGACCGAGGGTGTTTTCGTCGAGCCGGCGTCCGCGGCCAGCATTGCCGGGTTGCTCAAGGCCGTTGACGACGGTTGGGTGGCCCGTGGGTCGACTGTGGTGTGCACGGTGACCGGCAACGGGCTCAAGGATCCCGACACCGCGCTGAAGGAATTGCCGCCCGTGGACGCGTTGCCCGTCGATCCGGTGCTGGTTGTCGAAAAGTTGGGGCTGGCCTAGTGGCAGGCCGAGCGAAAGGCTGTTGGTGACCCAGATGCTGCCTGCCGGGCTGGTAGCGAGCGCCGTGGTCTCGGCCTCCAGCGCCAACCTCGGTCCCGGCTTTGACAGCATCGGCCTGGCATTGAGCCTCTACGACGAGATCACTGTCGAGACAACGGAATCCGGCTTGGTCGTGGTGGTCGACGGAGAGAGCGCCGATCAGGTGCCGCTGGGCCCCGAGCATCTGGTGGTGCGCGCCGTCGAGCGCGGGCTGCGTGCCGTCGGAGTCCGCGCGTCAGGCTTGGTAGTGCGCTGCCGCAATGTCATCCCGCATTCCCGCGGCCTCGGCTCATCTGCGGCTGCGGTGGTGGGCGGTCTGGCTGCTGCCAATGGCCTTGTCGCACACACGGACTGGAAGCCACTGACCGACACTCAACTGATTCAGCTGTCCTCGGAATTCGAAGGTCATCCCGACAACGCTGCCGCCGCCGTCCTGGGTGGTGCGGTGGTTTCGTGGATTGACCGAGCCGGCGTTCAACCCGAGTATGCGGCGGTGCCGCTGCGGCTTCATCCCGACATCCGCTTGCACTGCGCGATTCCCGAGGTGCGTTCGTTGACGGCGGAAACCCGAGTGCTGCTGCCGAATCAGGTCAGTCACGAAGACGCGCGATTCAACGTCAGCCGGGCGGCGTTGCTGGTGGTAGCGCTGACCGAACGCCCGGACCTGCTCATGGCCGCTACCGAAGATCTACTGCATCAGCCGCAGCGGGCCGCGGCAATGCCCGCGTCGGCGGAATATTTGCAGCTGTTGCGGCGTCATAACGTGTCAGCGGCACTTTCGGGAGCTGGTCCTTCGCTGATTGCAATGAGCACAGAGTCGGAGTTGCCCGCGGAAGTGTTGGAGTACGGGGCCGCAAACGGATTTACCATGACCGCGATGACCGCCGGCGAAGGAGTTCGCTGGAGCCCGGAAGTCGCAGTACCCGGCTAATCCACAGCGTGGCCGGAGGGTTTGCTTGCTTCCGACAGGGATGCGGGCTATCCTCGGAGCCGTCCAGCAATTGCAGCATCTGCATCTGCATAAATACTGCCTTGCCGCTAGGACAACACCAATTCTTCTCGTGAACGAGGTTCGCCGCATACTCCGCCCTTCCAGGCGATCACCGTTGCAGAGTCGATGATTGGGCGCACTCAGCAATTTGCCTGAATGCAACGAACCCCCGTATGACCTGATCAGCGGGGAGAGAAAGGAAATCCGTGACCGATACGGACCTGTTCACGGCTGACGAAAACACCGATGGCAATCAGCTGTCGAATGCCGTGACCACTGACAAACCAGACGTGAAAACCAATGTTTCCGCCGGCGCACTGTCCACCATGGTGCTGCCCGAGCTGCGCGCCCTGGCTAATCAAGCTGGCGTCAAGGGAACGTCGGGGATGCGTAAGAACGAACTGATCGCCGCGATCAAGGAAATTACCGGGCAGGCCAACGGCTCTCCCGCTAATGGCACCAAGTCCGCCGAAGACAGCGGCAAGTCCGACGCCCCTAAGTCGGACGCTAATAAGACTGACGCCAATAAGACTGACGACATCAAGTCCGACACCGCCAACGCCGATGCGCCGGATGCCCAAGGCGACCAGAACGGTTCGGCGACTGCGCCACCGCGTCGCGAACGACGGGGCGCGTCCCGCGATCCGGGATCCGCCGCGCGCGGCGATGACGCCAACCGTGAAGGTTCGGGCAACCGCGAGGACGGCGGCAACGAGACCGACACCCGCCAGCGTGGCCAACAGAACGCCAAGACCGACGAGCGCCGGCAGGACGCCGACAGCGATCAGAGCGGTGACCAACAGGGTTCGGGTGGCCAGCAGAACCGCGGCGGCTCGAATCAGCAAGACGACGATGGCGAAGGCCGTCAGGGTCGGCGTGGACGCCGCTTCCGCGACCGTCGGCGCCGGGGCGAACGTTCCGGTGAGGGCGGCGAAGCCGAACTGCGCGAGGATGACGTCGTCCAGCCGGTGGCCGGAATCCTTGACGTTCTCGACAATTACGCCTTCGTCCGGACCTCCGGCTACCTGGCCGGCCCGCACGACGTCTACGTGTCGATGAACATGGTGCGGAAGAACGGCCTTCGCCGCGGCGACGCGGTGACCGGTGCGGTTCGGGTGCCCAAGGAGGGCGAGCAGCCCAACCAGCGGCAGAAGTTCAACCCGCTGGTGCGCCTGGACAGCGTCAATGGCGGTTCCGTCGAAGACGCCAAAAAGCGGCCCGATTTCTCCAAGCTGACGCCGTTGTACCCGAACCAGCGGCTCCGTCTGGAAACCACCAGCGAACGGCTGACCACGCGGGTCATCGACCTGATCATGCCGATCGGTAAGGGCCAGCGCGCCCTGATCGTGTCACCGCCCAAGGCCGGTAAGACGACGATTTTGCAGGACATCGCGAACGCGATCACCAAGAACAACCCGGAGTGCCACCTGATGGTCGTGCTTGTCGACGAGCGGCCGGAAGAGGTCACCGACATGACGCGCTCGGTCAAGGGCGAGGTCATCGCCTCGACGTTCGACCGGCCGCCGACCGACCACACGGCGGTCGCCGAGCTCGCGATCGAGCGCGCCAAGCGCCTGGTTGAACAGGGCAAGGACGTTGTGGTGCTGCTGGACTCGATCACTCGGTTGGGCCGCGCGTACAACAACGCGTCGCCGGCATCGGGCCGCATCCTGTCCGGTGGTGTCGACTCCACCGCGCTGTATCCCCCCAAGCGCTTCCTGGGTGCCGCGCGCAACATCGAGGAAGGCGGCTCCCTGACCATCATCGCCACGGCGATGGTCGAGACCGGATCCACCGGTGACACAGTCATTTTCGAGGAGTTCAAGGGGACCGGTAACGCCGAGCTCAAGCTCGACCGCAAGATCTCCGAGCGGCGTGTGTTCCCGGCCGTCGACGTCAACCCCTCGGGTACTCGTAAAGACGAATTACTCTTGTCCCCAGACGAATTCGGCATCGTGCACAAGCTGCGCCGTGTGTTGTCGGGGCTGGATTCCCACCAGGCCATCGACCTGTTGATGTCGCAGCTGCGCAAGACGAAGAACAACTACGAGTTCCTGGTGCAGGTGTCCAAGACGACACCTGGATCCATGGACAACGACTAGGTGAGCACTCCTCGCGAGGCGGGCCGTGGCGGAGACGCTGCAACAACTGCTTCGTGAGCGCTTGGATCAAGACACGCCGGCGCTGAAATTCGGTGACAGGACGTGGACGTGGCGTGAGCATCTCGCCGATGCGAGCGCTACCGCCGCCGCCCTGATCGACCTCGCCGATCCAGACCGCCCGCTGCACGTGGGCGCGCTGCTGGGCAACACGCCCGAGATGCTGACTGCTATGGCCTCGGCCGCGCTAGGTGGATATGTGTTGTGCGGCATCAACGACACCCGTCGCGGTGCCGCGCTGGCCAGAGACATCCTGCAGGCCGACTGCCAGATTCTGCTGACCGATCCCGCGCACAAAGCGTTGCTCGACGATCTGGAACTGCCCGCGGTGCGAGTGATCGACGTGACCGATGGATCGTGGGAAGCGTTGCGGGGCAGTGTCACAACGCTGATACCTCATCGCGAGGTCGCGCCGGCCGACACGTTCATGATGATCTTCACCTCGGGTACCAGCGGAGAGCCGAAAGCGGTACAGGTCACCCATCTGACGGTGCTGTTCGCCGGAACCACGCTCATCGCCCGGTTCGAGGTCGAAGCAGGCGATGTCTGTTATCTGTCGATGCCGCTGTTTCACTCCAACGCACTGCTGGCCGGATGGAGCGTAGGCGTCGGCGCCGGCGCCGCCATGGTGCCCGCCACCTTCTCGGCATCCCGACTGCTTCCCGACTTGCGAAGGTACGGCGCCACTTTCATGAACTACGTCGGCAAGCCTCTGGCCTACGTGCTGGCCACGCCCGAGCAGGCCGACGATCACGACAACCCGCTGCGGGTTGCGTTCGGCAACGAGGCCAGCGATCGCGACATCGCGGAGTTCAGTAGGCGTTTCGACTGCACGGTGTGGGACGGGTTCGGATCGACCGAGGGCGCGATCATCATCACCCGGGAGGATGGCTGCCCACCCGGGTCACTGGGTCGGGGCTTTCCCGGCGTCAGCGTCTACAACGCCGACACCGTGGCCGAATGCCCGCCAGCGATCTTCGACGACGACGGCGCCCTCA
>NZ_JAFAUS010000216.1 GCF_019243155.1 Mycobacterium sp. | reverse complement strand
AACGCTCGGGTGCCGTGCTCGTCGGTCCACGACGCGCCGAGCAGTCGCCCGACCTCGGCGGCGATCGCGTCGGCCTCCTCGGGGCTGTCGGTCGAGTTGCCCTGGTGGTCAACCGAAAGCAGTTGCACACCGGGCCGATACCCGTCGAGGTGGCGGGCGGCCGTGCATTCGTGGGAATGCAGTCTGTCCTCGTAGGACAGCGCAGAAACCGCGGCGCAGACGGCCGGATGCATTCGGTAGGAGCAGTCCAAGAAGTAGCCGCGTTCGTCGGGCAGGGTGCGCTGACCGTCGACCAGCCAGTCCAGCGCGGACGTGTCGACGGGTTCCGGGTGGGTGCCCTGGCTGACCTGGGGCAGCTGCTGCGGGTCGCCGAGCAGGAGGAGATTCGCGGCCGCAGGTGCCACGGCGACGGTGTTGGCCAGGCAGTACTGGCCCGCCTCGTCGATCACCAGCAGGTCCAGGCTGCCCGGCGTCACCTTGTTGGCGTTGGCGAAATCCCATGCCGTGCCGCCGACTACGCATCCCGCCGTGCCGGCGATGAATGCCGCATAGGCGTTGCCCTCGATCTCCTGCCAGCGCGGCGCGTTGTGGTCGTTGCGCTTCTTGGCGACCCGCTCCGGGTCCAGTCCGGCGTCGATGACGCAGTCCAGCAGGTTTTCCACCGTGGCATGCGATTGCGCGACAACGCCGATGCGCCAACCGTGTTCGGTGACCAATATGTGGATCGCCCGCGCGGCGGTGTGCGTCTTGCCGGTTCCCGGCGGCCCGTGCACCGCCAGGTACGACGAGTCGAGGTCCAGCAGTGCGGCGGTGATGTCCGCGACGGCGTCGCCACCGCGGGGCAGTGGGCCGCCGCTGCGCGTTCGGGGCGCGCTGCGCAGCAGGATGTCGACGACGGCACTGCGGGGCAGGCGTGGCAATCCGTCGGCCACCGCGATGGCCGTCGCCTCGATCGATTCCCGCAACGCGGTCGTCGCGATGGGTGGGCCCGGGGTCAGCGCGAACGGCAGCTGGTCAAATGTCTTGCCGTCACTGCCAACTCGCTCGACGATGACGACTTCGGTGGGCACCGCCGGATCGTCGGCCGCCACCACCTCGGCCCGACCGGCCGCCCGCCGGTCGGGGTTGTCGGTCATGCCGGGCGGGGCCGGCGGGTCGTACAGGGCGAAGACGCCCTTCATCAGGTCGCCGCGCGCCAGCTCACCGCGCAGCAGCACCTCCCGGCGCGGTTTGCGGGCGCGCGGAGGGGTATGCCAGTCGACGCTGACCGACGCCTGCTCGGCGACGAAAACGTCGGTGCTGTCGGCCCATTCGTCGATAGGGAAGTTGAGCCGGTCGAAATGCGACCACCAGAACGGCTTGTCCTCGCGCCGGTGATAGCCGCGCGCGGCGGCCAGCAGTGCCACCGCCGTCTGCTCGGCGGTGCGGTCGCCGATGGCGGCGTCGCCGGTGAAGGCCGACAACGTCATCGCCAACCGGTCACGATCGTCGACGCGGTTGCCGTCGCTGACGGGCTGGGCGCCGATCGGCACCACCCCGGACTCGTACGCGCGCAGCATCAGCCAGTTACGCAATTCCTGCGTCGACCGGCAGTCGTAGCGGTTGTAGTCCTCGATCTCCTTGAGCACGGACTCCGCCTCATCGCCGCGGCCCGCGGCCTGCAGTTCGCAATACTCCTCATAGGAGGTGATCGACCCGGTGGCCGTGGTCACGTCGCCGGCGCGCAGCTGCGATCCCATGTAGAGCGGCTCCAGCGCCTTCAGGCTGAAGGACTCCGCTCCCACGCGAATACTCTTGCGCACCAACGGGTAGAGGTCGACCAGTGTCCCGCTGCGCAGGAGCTCGTCGACCTCGTCCTCGCCCACCCCGTAGCGACCGGCGAGGCGCAGCAGCGCGGTCTTCTCATACGGCGCGTAATGGTAGATGTGCATGTTGGGACGGCGTTTGCGGCGTCTGGCCACCATCGCCAGAAAATCGGTGAGCGCCTTGCGCTCGTCCACCCGGTTGTGCGCCCAGAGCGGGCTGAACTTCCCGGCGGGGCCCGCCTCCAAGACGCCGAACAGATATTCCAGACCCCACTCGCGACCGTCGGCGGTCCACAACGGGTCGCCTTCGAAGTCGAAGAACAGGTCACCCGGATCCGGCTCTGGCAACAGCGTCAACGGCTGCGGGTCGACCAGTTCGAATTGCGGGACACCGGTTTCTCGTTGCCGGACTTGAATTTTCGCCTGGGCGGTCAACTTGTTGAGCACGCCGGGCGCCAGGTCGGCCACCCGTCCCGTGTACTCGGCCACCTCGGAAACCGTGCTGACACCGGCACCAATCAGCTTGTCCCGCTGGCCCACTCGCATGCCGGCAACCAACAGCAGATCGTCGGTCGCACGCAGTTGCTCGGTGCACAGCGGGCAACGAAAGCAGGCGTCCACGCCTTCGTCCGCCCAGCGCACCGCGGTGCCGGCCGCGTGGTGTTCATCGAGGAGCCGCTGCAAGCGCGCACGCTGGGTGCGATAAACGGGCATCAGATCCGCGACGCGATAGCGCATCGCGCTGCCGTCGCCCAGGCGCAGTTCGGCTTCCTCCGCCACCGGGACGCCGGAGGCGGCCAACGCGTCGGCATACGCGGCGAGTTGGAGCAGCGCAGTGACTTTGGCCGAGCGCGCCAACTTCGTGTCGACGACGCGATAGCGCTCCCCGTCGCGCACCAGGAAGTCGGCGAATCCCAGGAAGCGACCGTCGAACATGGCGGCCTGGTACACCACGGGGGCGCGATCCGCGATGGCGCGCCGGGTGGCCTCCGCGGCCGCCGCCAGCGCGGCGGGCGAGTAGGCGGGGCGACCGATGATCGCGACCCCGTCGCCGAAGTCGGCGCGCAGCCGGTCGAGCTCGCGGCGCTCGTGTTCGTCGCCCAGGGTGATGGTCCGCGCGAAGAGGTCGTCCTCGACGTCGACGGCCGGACCCCAGCCGAGTTTGGCGTCGAAATCCTTTAACAGCGCGAATTCGCAGCGAGCGGCGGCGGCCAGATCAGAAGCGCTGTAAATGACGCTGTCGCCGGTGACAAACACAGCAGCAACTGTAGGTGAGGGCCCCGACAGCGCAGGTCCGCGCTCAGCCGCCCGTGGTGTTGCCGATCAGCTCCACTCCGGCGCCGTTCCAGTGGAACCGAACCGAGGTGGCCAGCCCGTTGATCGCGCTCGGATAGGTAAGCGCCACAGTGTCGCCGGTGGTTTCCGCGGGGTTGATGCCGTTGAACCCGTACGTGTCGGGCACGCCCTGCGGGATGAACTGCCCGAGGTGGAACAACACCGCGCGGGTGGTGGGATTGACGGCGTTGGTGTTGGCCTTGATGATCACCGCCGACAGCTGGGCGCACTGGTTGAAGTTTCCGGCCAGCGGTTCCGCGCTCCAGGATTGCTGGCTGCGTGGATCGCGGGGCAGCTCGGACACCACCTTGGCGATGGTCGGCGAGGCAAGGTTGACCGCGCACGGGTCGGCCGGCGGTGCGGCGGCCGCGGGTCCTGCCGCAGCCGGCGTCGGCGTCGCCGGGGCGGTGATCGACGCGGTCTCGCTTGTCGTCGTGGCCTGCGGTGTCTTCGCGACCGTGGAATCCCCCGAACCACAGCCCGTCAACGTCAGGGCGACCATCGCGACGGCGGCCGAATCGATCAGCGGTTCGGCGCGACAAGGTAGCGACCACACACGGCGCACCGTACCGTCATCCGGCCGCCAGGTGTGGCAGGCGGGGCCGCGCCGGCCCAGCTGTGCTGATGATCACCGATACTGAAGTGACTAGACTCCTGGGCGATGACCCACCCGGACAGCTCGCCCGAGGCTGTTTCTACGACGTTTGCCGACCTGCAGATTCACCCTTCCGTCTTGCGGTCGGTAGCCGACGTCGGCTACGAGACGCCGACGGGCATCCAAGCGGCGACGATTCCACCCCTGATGGCGGGTTCGGACGTCGTGGGTCTGGCGCAGACCGGCACCGGGAAGACGGCGGCATTCGCGATCCCGATCCTGTCCAAGATCGACGTCTCCAGCACCGCGACCCAGGCGCTGGTGTTGGCACCCACCCGGGAGCTGGCCCTGCAGGTGGCCGAGGCGTTCAGCCGCTACGCGGCTCATCTGCCCAAGCTGCACGTGCTGCCGATCTATGGCGGCTCGTCGTACAGCGTGCAGCTGGCCGGGCTGAAACGCGGAGCGCAAGTCGTGGTCGGCACGCCCGGCCGGGTCATCGACCACCTCGAACGGGGCACGCTCGACCTGTCGCGGGTTGACTACCTGGTGCTCGACGAGGCCGACGAAATGCTCACCATGGGCTTCGCCGAGGACGTCGAACGCATCCTGTCCGAGACGCCCGAGTACAAACAGGTCGCCCTCTTCTCGGCCACCATGCCAGCGGCGATCCGCAAGCTTACGAGCAAGTACCTGCACGATCCGTTCGAGGTGACCTCCAAGGCGAAAACGGCCACCGCCGAGAACATTTCGCAGCGCTACATCCAGGTGGCCGGCCCGCGCAAGATGGACGCACTGACCCGAGTCCTCGAAGTCGAGCCGTTCGAAGCGATGATCGTGTTCGTCCGCACCAAACAGGCCACCGAGGAAGTGGCCGAAAAGCTGCGTGCGCGTGGGTTTTCCGCTGCCGCCATCAACGGCGATATCGCACAGGCGCAGCGCGAACGGACCATCGCCGCGTTGCGGGACGGCAGCATCGACATCCTGGTCGCCACAGACGTCGCCGCGCGCGGG
>NZ_JAFAUS010000155.1 GCF_019243155.1 Mycobacterium sp. | reverse complement strand
GAGTCGGTGCCCACCGGTGACGATCTCCGCGCCGTCGGACCTGCCCTGTTCGAGGTAACCCAGCACGCGGTTGAGCTGCTTCTGGCTGATCAGCGGGCCGCTCATGGTGCCCTCTTCTTTGGGGCCGCCCATCTTCATGGCGTTGGCAACCATCGCCATGCCCTCCACGACTTGGTCGTAGACGCCGCGCTGCACCAGGATGCGCGAACCGCACACGCAGGCTTGCCCCGAGTGCACGAAGGTGCCGAACGCCGACATCGGGATGGCCTTCTTCAGTTTCGCGTCGTCGAAGATCAGCACCGGCGACTTGCCGCCGAGTTCCAGGGTGACCTTGTTCAGGTTGCTGTCTGCCGAGGCGCGCACGATCGCCCGGCCGACCTCGGTCGACCCGGTGAACGCCACCTTCTCGACGTCGGGGTGGGCGGTGATCGCCGCGCCGACGGTATGGCCGTAGCCGTTGACCAGGTTTGCGACCCCGTCGGGCACGCCCGCCTCGCCCAGTAGCCGCATCAGCACCAGCGCCGAAAGCGGTGTCTCCTCAGCGGGTTTGACGACGCTGTTGCAGCCGGCCGCCAGCGAGGGTGCGAGTTTCGCGCAGAAATTGAAGACGGGGCCGTTCCACGGGAAGATCAGGCCCACTACGCCGTAGGGCTCGCGCAGCGTGTAGGCGTGCATGTGCGAGTCGACCCCGGTCAGCCCGCCGGTGCTCACGTCGCGCGCGATCCCGTCGATCTTCGTGCACCAGCCGGCGTAGTAGCGGAACCACTCCGCGCCGATGGACACTTGCATCTTTGCCTGGGCGGGATACATGCCGGCGTTGAGCATTTCGAGCTCGGCGAGCAGTTCTGCGTTCTCATCGATCAGGTCGGCCATTCGCCACAAGATCTTGGCCCGCTCGTGGTCGGGCTTGCCCGACCAGATCCCGGACTCCGCGCTCGCCTTCGCGCGGGCGACCGCGTCGTTGACCGCGTCGGTGCCGCAGTCGGTGAACTCGCTGATCTGTTCCTCGGTGGAGGGATCGAAGATCGGAATCACGTCACCGGCCCCGGGACGTTGCCGGACCTCGTCCAATACCGCCTGCACCGACATGGCTTCTCCTTCTCGCAGCGCTGCGCCCGATGCGGCAGAAGTTACGCGCTTAACCACGCAGTGTCTACGAGTCGTTCAACTTTTCGCGAGCAAGAAGCGTTGTGGCGCAGGGGGAGCGGGCTAGGCGCCGCGGGCGATCCGATCGGCACGCCAGCACCATGACCGCATCGGAACGTCGATCGTCTCGGCGCCGGGGAAGCGATCCGTCAGGGCGGCGCGGGCGTTGGCAAGCCGTTGCGCGCGGTCCTCCTCGGACGCGATGATCACCCGGCTGTAGGTGCCCACCATCGCGACGGCGTCGGCAATCGTCATCGTCCGGACGAAGCGGACCGTCTCGCGCGCGATGTTGTGGAAAATCTGCGGTTCCGGAAGTACGACGTTCTCGTGTCGACGGCGGAAGCGGTCGGGCGAATCCGCCTCGGGCGTGTTCTCCCCGGGCAGCAGGTCGAGATTGCGCACCCAGTCGACGTCGCGATCCCGACTCGTCCAGATCAGGCCGAAGCGGCCACCGTCGCGCAGCACCCGGCCGATCTCCGGGACGGCGCGCTCGGGATCCATCCAGTGCCAGGCCGACGAGACGAAGAGCGCATCCGCGGACGCGTCCGGCAATGGGATCGACTCGCCATGTCCCTCGACAACCAGGACGCCTGGTGAGCGGCCGGCCAGTACCGCGCGCATCCGGGCGTCGGGCTCAACGGCGACGACTTCCGCCGCACTGCCCACCAGCATCCGGGTGAACAACCCGGTGCCCGCACCCAGGTCGACGGCCACCCCGCAATTGGCCGGCACCAGCCAGTCGACCGCCTGCCGCGGGGCCTGCGGGCGTAACACGTCGTAGTCTTCCGCGATCGATCCGAAGGACATCGCGCGCTCTTGACGATTATTCACACCCGCCAAAGTAGTCGTTCACCAAAGCACGCTGTGGTTGACGAAGGCGTCGGCCACCAGGCCGACGCCGAACACAAGGAACAAGAGCCGCACCGACATTGGGCCGTAGCGTGTGACAACCCGGATGAGCCGACGCTGAAAGCGTCTGGCCGCAACGCTTCTTCTCAGCGAGAGAGCGAGGATCAGCAGCGGCGGTGACAAGGCGATCGCCCAGTAACACAGGATGACCACGGGCCACATCGGTGGTCGCGGATGCAGGGCAGCGATCATCGCCAGACCCGTCAGGTACGGCACGGCTGTCGGCGCCTGCCCGGTGCCGACAGCCAGCCCCAGGAATCCGAGCAACCACGGACGGTCCCGCATCGCCGCCAATGCCCAGCCGGGAGCGGATGATTGGGCGGTCAACGGGAAGAAGGCCAGACAGACCAGCACCAGCCCGACCGCGAGCTCGCCCCAAAACCGAATGGCCGGCGTCACGTGGAAGCCGGCAACTTGGGTGAGAAAGCCGAGCCCCAACACCGTGCACAGGCCGAAGGTGGTCGTCATGGTGAACACGCCTGCGACGTAGCTCAAGGCACCGGGCAGCGGTGATCGGCGATTCAGCCGACTATCGAAGATGACGGCCGAGACGACCCCTACGTTGAGGACATTGAGGGCATCGAGCAACGCCAGACCCGCCAGCGCCACTACGAGGGGACCCACGCGGCTGTACCGGGCCCTAGTTCGGGTATCCGCCGACTACCGTCAACCGGCCAAGCAACGCCCAAGACGGGAACATCAAAGCGGCGACCATGCCTGCAGAGAATACGAGTCGACCGGCGCGCGTCTGACGGAGGCTCAGCCGGTTAGCCGACCGCGGGACCGTCGTCGCAACGCCGCCGGCCCGGGTAGGGTTGCCGGCCATGGCGCGCGTCGCGGACAAGGTCGTTCTGGTCACCGGAGGGGCGCGGGGGATGGGGGCCGCTCATGCCTCGGCCCTGGTCGCCGAGGGAGCCCGCGTCGTGATCGGCGACGTCCTCGACGACGCAGGGCAACAAACCGCCGACAACCTCGGCGACGCAGGGTGTTTCGTACACCTCGACGTGGCCGACCCCGATCAGTGGGAGCAGGCGGTCAGCGCCTCGGTCGACAGGTTCGGTCGACTCGACGGGCTCGTCAACAACGCGGGCATCGTGAAAATGGGTCCGCTGCGGGGGTCGTCGCTATCGGATTGGCAACGCGTGTTGGACGTCAACCTCACCGGGGCCTATTTGGGTATGCGCGCCGCCATCGAGCCGATGATCACCGGGGGCGGGGGCTCGATCATCAACGTGTCCTCGGTCGAGGGATTGGCCGGCAGCGCCCACCTGCACGCCTATGTCGCCGCCAAATTCGGGCTGCGCGGCATCACCAAGTCCGCCGCGGTCGAGTTGGCGCAGTACAACATCCGGGTCAACTCCATCCATCCGGGTCTGGTTCATACACCGATGAGCCGCGGAGTCACCGAGGACTTCATGGCGCCCATACCCATGCGCCGCGGGGCATCGCCGACCGAGATCGCCAACTTCGTCGTGTTCCTGGTCAGCGATGAATCGTCGTACGCGACGGGCGCCGAGTTCGTCGTCGACGGCGGACTGACCCAATACGTGCCCGTCAAGATGTGACCTGCGGCTTACGCGAAAAACGCGCGCCGCCAATCAATCCCGACGAACGGGGACTTCGTCGGAGAGTTCATCGAGCACCGCGCGGTTCAGGCCGAAGGCGAACCTGACCTCGTCGACGATGCGGTCGGTGTCGCGCTCGTCGGGGCGCAGCGCGTCGAGGCGTGCCCGATAGGTGTCCTTGTAGGGTTTCGGTCGCATCGGGAATTTGTAGAACTCGAGGCCCGCTCCGCCGAGACTGAAGGTGCGATCGAGAACCTTTCCCATGGCCTGTCCTCCGGACAGGTCTCCCAGATAGCGCGTGTAGTGGTGTGCCACCAGCGATCCGCCCCATGCAAGGCCGGCGATCCGCTCGCCGTAGGCCATCGCGGCGGGGGAGCTGACTTCGCGCGTGCCGTCGGGCAGCCAATGCGAAAGATCGGCGTCGATGGCCGGCAGGCGCTCCAGCGCGGGGTCGTACACGGCGGCGACCATGGGATCGGTGCGGCGGGCCCGGATGGCGTCCTCCAAGGCGGCATAGACCACGCGGAGCCGAAGTAAGTACTCGGAATACCCTTGCGCGCTGACCCAGCCGCCAAGCAGTTCGGCGACGAAGGGACTTTGCTCAGCAGCAGTGTGCTCTGCCGCCGACCCCTCCTTCATCGCGACCGACAGTCGGCGGGCTGCTGGGACGGCGATGGGGCACATTGCCTGCTCAGATTACATTGGTTATTGCCGAGGGGCAGTGACGGCGACGAGAGCGAAACGCCGATGTGGTCGGGCCACAGCACCGCCTTGGTGACAGATGAACGATGTTTGTTGGGTGGATTCGCTTGTCGCTCCGCGGGCCACTGCGGTCAGAAGGAGAAGATGTTTGGCAGTGCACGGAATCGGCGTCGGCCGTTCTGAACATCCGGAGGCGACGACGAAGGTCATGCCGGGAAAGACGGCGGCGTGACCAGCAGCGAAGGGCAGGTCTCGTCGCCGGGACCGGAGGGCCACCCGGTCGAAGACCTCGTTCCGGTCGGCACGCCCATCGACCTCGACAACTGCGCCCGCGAACCGATCCACATCCCGGGCAGCATCCAACCGCGCGGGGTGCTCGCCGTCGTGCGCGAATCCGACCTCCAGGTGCGCCAGGTCAGCGCCAACGTCGCCGATCTGCTCGGTCGCCCGGTTGACGCCGTCCTGGGCAATCACCTGTCGGCACTGATCGGTGCAGAACAAGCCACACGGATCGAGCAGGCGGCGTCGATCTTCGGCAACCTCTCCCGTCGCAACCCGGTGGAAATCGAAATCGACGTCGCCGGCGAGGCGCACGCGTTCGACGCCATCCTGCATCGCGACCCCGGCGGCGTCCTTCTGGTCGAGCTCGAGATCGCCTACGGCGAGCGCCCGTTCTCGTTCCCCAACACCTATCAGGCGGTGCGCAGCTGGGTAGAGGAATTGAACCGCGCCGGGACGCTGCCCGAGCTGTACGACACCGCAGCCCGCGCGGTTCGCGATCTCACTGGCTTCGACCGCGTGATGGTGTACCGCTACGACGAGCATTACAACGGCGAGGTGGTCGCCGAGTCCAAGCGCGACGATCTCAACTCGTTCCTCGGGCTGCACTACCCGTCGACCGACATCCCGGCGCAGGCGCGGGCGCTGTACGAGAAGAACTGGGTGCGGCTGATCTCCGACGTCGGCTACACGCCGGCCCCGCTCGTCCCCGACATCGACCCCGGGGCCGACACTCCGCTGGATCTCACCCACGCCACGCTGCGCAGCGTATCGCCCATCCACATCGAGTACTTGCAGAACATGGGTGTGCACGCGTCGATGTCGATCTCGCTGCTGCGGCAGGGGAGGCTATGGGGGCTGATCGCGTGCCACCACTACGCCGGTCCGCATCTGCCGCCGTTCGGCACTCGCGCGGCCGCCGAGTTCCTCGGCTCGACGCTGTCGCTACGCCTCGTCGACCGGTTCGAGGGCGACCAGCTGCAGAAGCGGCTGGCCGCGCAGGCGGTGCTGGCCAAACTCACCTCGGCGATCCTCGACGATCGGGAACCGCTCGCGGGGGCGCTGCTCGGGGCGCCCGACCTGCTCGACCTCGTTCCCGCTGACGGCGTCGTGGTCCACCTCCAGGGGGACCACCAGGTACGTGGGTCGGTTCCACCGCCGAACGTCGTGGCCGCCGTCATCGACTGGGCGCTCGGCGCGGGCGATGAGATCGCGAGCAGCGAATGCCTGTCCGGCGAGCTGCCGGCGGTCGGTCTCGATCCCCAGATGGTTGCCGGCGCAATGGTGCTCATCCTGCCCGACGGGCAATACGTTGCCTGGTTCCGGCGCGAGGCGCTGCGCGCGGTGGACTGGGGCGGTGACCCGTACAACAAGGCGATCGCCGTCAATGAGGGTGACGAGATCCGGCTCAGCCCGCGCAAGTCGTTCGATCGGTGGCGCGAGGTCGTCCGCGAGCACAGCGAACCGTGGGCGGTGAGCGAGACCGAATCCGCCGAGACGTTGCGCCGCCACCTGGTCGAGTCGCTGTATCGACGGACCCGGGGCGCGCTGCGAGTGGCCGAGACGCTGCAGCGCAGCCTGCTGCCCGAATCCATTCCGACGCTTCACAATTGGCAGCTGACCGCGCACTACGAACCGAGCGCGGGTGACAACGTCGGCGGCGACTGGTACGACGCCTTCGAGTTGCGCGACGGACGGCTGATCGTGTTGATCGGCGACGTGGCCGGACATGGCATCACGGCCGCGGGCACCATGGCGCAGTTGCGAAACGCCCTGCGGGCACAGCTGTTCGCCGGTGCCGCGCCCGCCGCTGCGCTGACCCAGCTCAACGATTTCTGTGTGCACATGCTGCCCGGCGCGTTCGCCACCGTGATCGTCGCGCGGGTCCATCTCGGCTCGGGCCGGGTCGAGGCGGCCTCCGCCGGACACTTGATGCCCTTCCTGACGAACTCGGCGCCGAAGTCCGCGGCGAGCATGGCTCCGATCCAGCTCTCGCCGCCCATCGGCGTCAAGGGAGTGACCTACGCGCCGAGCAGGTTCACCGTCGAGCCCGGGGAAGGGTTCGTCATGTACTCCGACGGGCTGGTGGAACGTCGCGGCGAGGCGATCGACGACGGCCTCGACCGGCTGGCCGAGACGCTCAGCCGCGCGGGTGCTTCACCGGCAACGTGGATCTGGACGGAGATGGCCTCGGCCAACGCCGACGACGACGTCACCATCATCACGCTGCTTCGCCCCTGAGCCGGCGCGTTTGGCGAAGCCGAGCGCTAACGATCGCGGCCATCTACAGTTCCTCACGTAGCAAACTGTGGATGCCGGCGATCACCCCAGGGAAACGCGATGACAAAAACTGTTGCGACGAAAAATGAGAACGAGAAGATCGTTATCGATTTTATTCACGCCGCTTACGGCGAGCGCATGGACGTCGACGCGATGACATCGCTGATGACCGAGGACTTCGTCTGGCAACTCCACGTGCCACTGTCACCGATCGTTCGCGGACGCGATGCGGCGCGGGCCGAACTCGAGAAGCACAGCAAACTCTCGACGGGAATGGTCGAAGGCAGCGAGATCCGCACGATCGTTTCCGACGGCGACACCGTCGTCGTCGAGCGCGTCGACGTGAACGCGATGAACGGCGTCACCGTCACCTTCTACGTCACGGCGTTCTTCGGGGTTCGCGACGGCAAGATCACCGGATGGCGTGAGTATTGGGACGCCGCCCACGTTG
>NZ_JAFAUS010000529.1 GCF_019243155.1 Mycobacterium sp. | reverse complement strand
TCACTCCGGCGCAGCAGCGGCTCCAGGAGGACGACCTCCAGATCCGGCCGCGCGATCGCCAACGGGATGCCGGGCAACCCTGCCCCGCTGCCGACGTCGATCACCCGCTCGCCATCTTCGAGGAGCTCCTCGGCGGCGACACTATTTAATAGGTGGCGATCCCAGATGCGATCGACTTCCCGCGGCCCGAGCAATCCTCGCTCCACCCCGGCGCCGGCGAGCCACTCGGCGTACCGCCGGGCAATGTCAACGCGTTCGCCGAAGATCGCCACCGCGGCCTCCGGGGTATCGCCGAATTCGCTGCCATCCGCGGAGGCGGGCTTGTCGGCCTCGCCATGTTTCACGTGAAACATCCTCCGGTCGGCTCACGCAGTTTCGGTTTCACGTGAAACATCCTCGGAATAGGCTCGCGCACTGTTGCCTCGGACCGGGCGAACTACACAGCTGTAACTCGGGAACTAGTCGTGCAGCACAACCACGCGGCGCGACGGCTCGACGCCCTCGCTCTCGCTGTGCACTCCCGGCACCGCCGCGACGGCGTCGTGCACAATCTTGCGCTCGAACGGCGTCATTGGCGACAGCTCCTCGCGGTCCCCGGACTCGAGCACCCGACGCGCCACCTTGTCACCCAGCGCCGCCAGCTCCTCGCGGCGCCGACGCCGCCAGCTCGCGATGTCGAGCATCAGCCGGCTCCGTACGCCCGTCTTCTGGTGTACGGCCAATCGCGTCAGCTCCTGCAGCGCGTCCAGCACCTCACCACCGCGGCCGACCAATTTGTTCAAGTCATCGCTGCCGTCGATGCTCACGACCGCCCGGTTGCCTTCAACGTCCAAGTCGATGTCGCCGTCGAAGTCCAACAGGTCCAACAACTCCTCGAGGTAGTCGCCGGCGATCTCCCCCTCGGCGACCAATCGATCCTCTTGGTCGTCCAGCTCCTCGGCGCCGTCCTCGGCCGGAAGTTCGGTATCCAGTTCGGCGTCGGCGTTGCGCTCGGTGGTGTCCGCGTCTGTCATGTGTTTCTCTCCCTCATCTCCGGGTCCTGGTCTGTGTCAGCTACGGGCTCTGCCCGCCGGGTGCACGCCTGTCCGAGTAACGGCCCCGTCTCGCTTTGTCAGCGTTTGCGTCTCTTCGGTCGCGCCCCAGGGCGCGGTGTGCGGTTCCCCGCGCTGCTGTTGCGTCCGGACGGATTCGTCCGGTCCGGCTCCGCTTGCGCTCCGGTCCCCTGCCCGTCGGACGCATCCGAATCCGGTGCGTCCCCGGCGTCCCCGTCGCTCCCAGAACCGTTGCCGCCCACGGCAGCTTTCGGGGTTCGCTTCGGCTTAGCTCCCGGGGCCGGCGCGTTGGCGGCCCGGCGTTCAATGGCCTCTTGCTTCTTCGCTTCGTCCTCTTTTTCGATCATCCCGAAGACGTAGTGCTGCTGACCGAAGGTCCAGATGTTGTTCGCAAACCAGTACAGGATGATCGCGAGCGGAAGGAACGGGCCACCCACGACGACGCCCAGGGGGAACACATAGAGGGCGAGCTTGTTCATCATCGCAGTCTGCGGGTTCGCCGCCGCCTCGGCGCTCTGGCGTGCCACCGACGCGCGGCTGTTGAAGTAGGTCGCGACGCCGGCCAGGATCATCACCGGCGCACCGACCGCGATCACGGCCGGACGACTGAAGAAGGTGAACGCGTCCAACCCTGTCCGCTGCGTCATGAACGCTCCGATGGGTGCGCCGAACAAGTTGGCGTCCAGGAAGTGTGCGACGTCGGTGGGGCTGAAGACGTAGTTTCCCGTGAGCCGGTTCTCGGTCACCGACAGGTGCGGTTGGCCGAATCCCCCGGTGGTCCGGTTGAACGACCGCAACACGTGATAGAGCCCGATGAACACCGGGATCTGCGCGAGCATCGGCAAGCAACCGAGGATCGGGTTGAACCCGTGTTCGCGTTGCAGCTTCTGCATTTCGAGCGCCATGCGCTGACGGTCTTTGCCGTACTTCTTCTGCAGCGCCTTAATTTGCGGTTGCAGTTCCTGCATCTGGCGCGTGGTGCGGATCTGACGGACGAACGGCTTGTAGAGCAGCGCGCGCAGGGAGAACACCAGGAACATGACCGACAGCGCCCAGGCGAAGAAGTTCGACGGTCCGAGCATGGACGCGAACAGCTTGTACCAAGCCCACATAATCCACGACACCGGGTAGTAGACGAAGTCGAGGCTGAAGAAATCAAACAAAAGATCCACTCTCCCCTCGCGTCGCCGGGTGACCCCCCGCGGCGCAGGCATCTTCGAAGTTCATCTCACATCCGGGGCGATCCGGTATCGGGTCCCAACCACCCGGATGCCAAGGTCCGCATTTGGCGAGTCTGGTCGCAGCCAACCAACTCCCCCGCATCAAGCCGTACTCCGTTAGCGCATCGACCGCATACTGACTGCACGTCGGGACGAAGCGACACGACGCCGGTCGTAACGGCGACACCATGTGGCGATACAGGCGGATCAGAAAAACCACGACCCGAACGGCCGTCGCAGCGAGCGTGCGCACCGCCTGACGCTCCGGCGCCGGCCCGGTCACGGTTGCCGTCCCGCCGACGCGAGCGCACGACGCAACCCGCGTCGCAGCTCCACTTCCAACCGTGCCGATGACGCGGACCGACTACTCGGCAGCGCCCGGATCACCAACTGATCGGAATCGTGGAGGTCGTCCAAGAGGGTTCGCGCCACATGTCGCAGCCGCCGGGCGACCTGATGGCGCTCCACTGCCGAGCCCACCGGCTTGCCGATGACCAGCCCCACGCGCGGCGGCGCGGCGGCGGCGCCGGACCGCAACAGGTGGAGGATGAGGTCGGGTTGTGCCGTGCGAACCCCATGCTTCACCGTCGCGGCAAACTCAGTCGACCGCCTCATGCGGTTGCGTGCGGGTAGCACCGCGAAACGACCTGACGCAGCGATCAGGCAGAAAGCGCGCGGCGACCCTTACGGCGCCGGCCGGACACGATCGAGCGCCCGGCGCGGGTACGCATCCGCAACCGGAAACCGTGCACGCGGGCTCGGCGCCGGTTGTTCGGCTGGAAGGTCCGCTTGCCCTTGGCCACGACGTTCTCCTCGTTATGTCTCGCATTGCCGTCCGGCCGCTCAGACGTCTACCTTCGTCTGCGGATGGCCAGAGGTAATTCTGCTGCTGGCCGGCGCGGTCCCCAGACCTTCCTGGGTCGCAGCCGTATCGCCGACTTTCGGGCGACTGTTTGAGGGTACTGACGAGGCTTCGCCTGGTCAAACCTGGCCTGCCGCAACGCACCCGCTCGCCCACGGCCCGAGGCAGTCTTTCTCGTCGGCACTCGAAGATCGGGATCGCCCGGCGCCGAGCCGAATCGGGCCCAACGCACCCTAAACAACCCGATTGGAATGCAGCAGAACGGTTGGCAGCCGCACGGAAAACTGTTAGCTTCTGCCAAGGTCGTTTTAGACTGAGACAGCGCTCGACAATGAAGCGAGGATGGTGGATCGACTAGCTGCCTAGACAGCCTCTAGGGGTTATCTTCCAGCACGGAGATCGCAAGCCGTCGCGGGTGGGTTGTGGCTCGCATACGATCATCCTGTCCACACCTGTGTATAACTATGTGGACAGCTGCTTTGTCTACCAAGCGTGGTTGTACTTCGACCCGGGACGTTCGAGAACCAGGGAGATGCGTCGTTGACCGATGACCCCGGTTCCGGTTTCACAACAGTGTGGAACGCTGTCGTTTCCGAGCTCAACGGCGACCCCACAGCGGACGGCGGCGCGACCAATCGCACGACGCTCATCACACCGCTGACCCCGCAGCAAAAAGCCTGGCTCAATCTGGTCCGTCCCCTCACCATCGTCGAGGGGTTCGCGCTGTTGTCGGTGCCGAGCAGTTTCGTGCAAAACGAGATCGAACGGCATCTGCGCGCCCCGATCACCGATGCACTCAGCCGTCGACTCGGACAACAGATCCAGCTCGGCGTCCGCATCGCGCCGCCCCCGGACGACGTCGATGACGCCGCGCTCCCGCAAGCCGAATCCTTCGCGCAGTCCGAGGCTTCGCATCAGATCGACGACATGGACATCGACCCCGACGAGGGCGACGAGAACGGGGAGCACGTCGGTGAGGCCCCGCAGAATTGGCCCGATTTCTTCACCGAGCGTCCGCACGCCTCGGACCCGGCCGTCGTCGGCGGCACGAGTCTGAACCGTCGTTACACCTTCGACACGTTCGTCATCGGTGCGTCCAACCGGTTCGCACACGCCGCGGCCCTGGCGATCGCCGAAGCGCCGGCCCGCGCGTACAACCCCTTGTTCATTTGGGGTGAATCGGGTCTCGGCAAGACGCACCTGCTGCACGCGGCCGGCAATTACGCCCAGCGGCTCTTCCCGGGGATGCGCGTCAAATACGTCTCCACCGAGGAATTCACCAACGACTTCATCAACTCGCTGCGCGACGACCGCAAGGTCGCCTTCAAACGCAGCTATCGCGATGTCGATGTTCTGCTGGTCGATGACATCCAATTCATCGAGGGCAAGGAAGGTATCCAGGAAGAGTTCTTCCATACCTTCAACACGCTCCATAACGCCAACAAGCAGATCGTCATCTCGTCGGACCGGCCGCCCAAACAGCTCGCCACCCTTGAGGATCGGCTTCGCACGCGATTCGAGTGGGGCCTGATCACCGACGTCCAGCCGCCCGAGCTGGAGACCCGCATCGCCATCCTGCGCAAGAAAGCACAAATGGAGCGGCTCGCGGTTCCGGACGACGTCCTGGAACTGATCGCCAGCAGCATCGAACGCAACATCCGCGAGCTCGAAGGAGCTCTCATCCGGGTGACCGCGTTCGCGTCGCTCAACAAGACTCAGATCGACAAGTCGCTGGCGGAGATCGTGCTTCGCGACTTGATCGCCGATGCCAGCACGATGCAGATCAGCGCGGCCACCATCATGGCCGCCACCGCCGAATACTTCGACACCACAGTGGAAGAACTTCGCGGGCCGGGTAAGACCCGGGCGCTGGCCCAGTCGCGCCAAATCGCGATGTATCTGTGCCGCGAACTCACCGATCTGTCGCTGCCGAAGATCGGCCAGGCGTTCGGCCGTGACCACACCACCGTCATGTACGCCCAACGCAAGATTTTGTCCGAGATGGCCGAGCGGCGTGAGGTGTTCGATCACGTCAAAGAACTCACCACGCGCATCCGTCAGCGCTCCAAGCGCTGACCGAACGCCCTCTCACGCAATTTTTTTCAAAAAACTTCCCGCACGTCTGTCACACCCGTTACACCCAGTGATTGTGCGCAGGGCTGTGCACAACAGAATGGAACGGCCGTGCAGAAAATGGCGCGGAGTGTACAACCGCCGTTGCTCCCCAACCGGCCAACACGGCACCCACAGCCGCCGGCGCACTGATCCACACCCCGATCGATGCCCTAGCTGCGAGAAGACCCCACTGTCCCCAGAATGCACAGCCCTTATTACTGGTACTGAGATCTATCCGTTGGTTGTTCTTTGAAATACAGCGCTGGGGACGGCCGAGCGCCTGGGCCCGCTGCGCCGTCCTGAACTCCGTTTGTCGGGGTTTGCGATTAGCTTTCAAGTTGGCCTCGAAGGATCTACGGTGTTCTTCGACTGCCGTTGTGGTCGTCGCTGGCGCAAAACCTGTCATCGGCGTTCGTGGCGCAGCCCCGTGCTGGCGGGGGAGGCTAGTCACTGGATTCTGGAACGCTGGGTAGGTGAAGGGGCGCTATGGACGCGGCGACGACAACAACTGGCCTCAGCGACTTGAAATTCCGTTTGGTGCGAGAGTCTTTCGCCGACGCGGTGTCGTGGGTGGCGAAGAATCTCCCGTCCAGGCCGGCGGTTCCTGTGCTCTCCGGAGTGCTGCTGACCGGCTCGGACGAGGGCCTGACGATTTCGGGATTCGACTACGAGGTCTCCGCCGAAGCGCAGGTTGCGGCCGAAGTAGCCTCTCCTGGAAGCGTTTTGGTGTCCGGCAGGTTGTTGTCCGACATCACCCGGGCGTTGCCGAACAAGCCGGTGGACTTCTACGTCGACGGCAATCGGGTGGCCCTGACCTGCGGCAGCGCCCGATTCTCGCTGCCCACGATGGCGGTCGAGGATTACCCGACGCTGCCCGCGCTGCCGGAAGAGACCGGGACGCTGCCGGCCGAAGTGTTCGCCGAGGCGATCAGCCAGGTTGCCATTGCGGCCGGTCGGGACGACACGTTGCCGATGTTGACCGGCATTCGCGTCGAAATCTCCGGCAACACGGTTGTTTTGGCCGCCACCGACCGGTTCCGACTGGCGGTGCGCGAGCTGACCTGGTCGGCTTCCTCGCCCGACATCGAAGCCGCGGTGCTGGTGCCGGCCAAGACGTTGGCCGAGGCCGCGCGGGCCGGCGGTGACGGTTCCGATGTGCGCCTGTCATTGGGTGCGGGAGCGGGAGTCGGAAAGGACGGGCTGCTGGGCATCAGCGGAAATGGCAAGCGCAGCACGACTCGCCTGCTTGATGCGGAATTCCCCAAGTTCCGTCAGCTGCTGCCGGCCGAGCACACCGCGGTCGCCACCATCAACGTGGCCGAGCTGACCGAGGCCATCAAGCTGGTGGCATTGGTCGCCGACCGGGGTGCGCAGGTCCGCATGGAATTCGCCGACGGCATGTTGCGGCTGTCCGCCGGCGCCGAAGATGTCGGCCGCGCCGAAGAAGATCTCGCCGTCGATTTCGTCGGAGAGCCGCTGACGATCGCGTTCAACCCGACGTACCTCACCGACGGACTCGCATCGGTACACACCGAGCGGGTGTCGTTCGGTTTCACGACTCCGGGGAAGCCGGCGTTGCTGCGTCCTTCATTCCAGGGCGACGCTCCGCCGACCGGCAACGGCCCGTTCACCGCGCTGCCGACCGATTACGTCTACCTGCTGATGCCCGTGCGGTTGCCTGGCTAGGTGTACGTCCGGCATTTAGGACTGCGCGACTTCCGGTCCTGGGCACTCGCCGACCTCGAACTACAGCCGGGCCGGACCGTCTTCGTCGGCCCCAACGGTTTCGGTAAGACGAATCTGGTTGAGGCGCTTTGGTATTCGACGACGCTGGGTTCGCATCGGGTCGGAACGGACGCGCCATTGGTCCGGTCGGGTGCTTCTCGTGCTGTGGTTTCGACGATCGTCGTCAACGACGGCAGGGAATGCGCGATTGATCTGGAAATCGCCGCCGGCCGCGCGAACAAGGCGCGGCTGAACCGGTCACCAGTGCGCAGCACGCGAGAGATCGTCGGCGTCTTGCACGCGGTCCTGTTTGCTCCCGAAGACTTGGCCCTGGTGCGCGGGGATCCCGCGGAACGCCGTCGTTACCTCGATGATTTAGCGACGCAGCGCCGGCCGACGATAGCCGCGGTGCGTGCGGATTACGAAAAAGTTCTGCGGCAGCGCACCGCGCTGTTGAAGTCCGCGTCCGGTCACCGGTACCGATCTGACCCGGGTGCCCTGGACACCCTCGATGTCTGGGACAGCCGGCTGGCCGAGCACGGTGCCCAATTGATGGCCGCGCGCATCGATCTCGTCAACGAGCTGGCGCCGGAGGTGGAAAAGGCCTATCAACTGTTGGCGCCGGGATCGCGTCCGGCATCGGTCGCCTATCGACCCAGCCTCGGCGCCGATGCCGTTGCCGGAGCGGGCGGCAGCGACCGGGAATTCCTGGAAGCCGCGTTGTTGGCGGCGTTGTCGGAGCGGCGGGCCGCCGAGCTGGAACGCGGCATGTGTCTGGTTGGTCCGCACCGCGACGACTTGGAATTGTGGCTCGGCGATCAACCCGCGAAAGGCTTTGCGAGCCATGGGGAATCGTGGTCGTTCGCGGTGGCCTTGCGGTTGGCCGCGTATGAGCTGTTGCGGGCGGACGGGAGCGAACCGGTGTTGTTACTGGATGACGTGTTCGCTGAATTGGACGCCGCGCGGCGCCGGGCATTGGCCGCGGTGGCCGAATCTGCCGAGCAGGTGTTGGTTACGGCCGCAGTGGTGGAAGATATCCCGGAAGGCTGGGACGCGAGGCGGATCCGCATCGATCTGCGTGACGACGACGGGGGTCGGGTATCGGTGGTGCAGTCATGACCGGCTCGGACGACGCGGAAGGGCCCGACGCCGCGGCGCAACCGGATCTGCTGACCGGTATCGACCTGGTCCGGCGCACCCTCGAGGAGGCCCGCGCCGCCGCCCGCGCGCAGGGGAAAGACGCCGGCCGCGGCCGAGTGGTACCGCCGACACCGCGCCGGATCGCCGGGCATCGCCGGAGCTGGTCGGGACCCGGGCCGGACGTCCGGGACCCGCAGCCGCTGGGCAGGTTGGCCCGCGATCTGGCGAAAAAACGCGGTTGGTCGTCGCAGGTGGCCGAGGGGACGGTGCTCGGCAACTGGTCGTCGGTGGTCGGCCACCAGATCGCCGATCATGCGACCCCGACGGGGCTCAACGACGGAGTGCTCAACGTGTCCGCCGAGTCGACCGCCTGGGCCACGCAGTTGCGGATGATCCAGTCGCAACTGTTGGCGAAGATCGCCGCGGCGGTGGGCAATGGAGTGGTGACATCGCTGAAAATCACCGGTCCGGCGGCGCCTTCGTGGCGCAAAGGCCCACGTCATATCTTCGGCAGGGGCCCCCGCGACACCTACGGTTAGGCGTGAAAGCGGCGCTGAGCCGTCCTGAGCCCGGCATTGACTCACAGGGGTCTGAAATCCGCCAGGACGACCCGAACTGCCCAAATGCACCTCGGGACGCGGCAGGAATAAAGAAATCGTGCGCACGGCGCAGTTAGCTAGGTAGAAACGCGCCCGGAGAATCGGTGCCAACGCCCGATCACGGTAGACTTGCGGGATGCGACTGTCGCGGTGACTGGAACCGCCCGCATGAAACCCCGAGGAGAGCATTCCGACCGTGGCTGCCCAGAAGAAGAAGGCGCAAGACGAATACGGCGCTTCAGCGATCACCGTGCTCGAAGGCCTGGAGGCCGTTCGCAAACGTCCCGGTATGTATATCGGGTCGACCGGTGAGCGGGGTCTACATCATCTTGTCTGGGAGGTGGTCGATAACTCGGTCGACGAGGCGATGGCCGGTTATGCGACCAAGGTGGATGTGCGCATCCTCGACGACGGCAGTGTGGAAGTCGCCGACGACGGCCGCGGTATCCCGGTCGCGATGCACTCCACCGGTGCGCCGACCGTCGACGTGGTGATGACCCAGCTGCACGCCGGCGGCAAGTTCGGTGGCGAGAACAGTGGCTACAACGTCAGTGGCGGTCTGCACGGCGTGGGTGTGTCGGTGGTGAACGCGCTGTCGACACGTCTGGAGGTCGACATCAAGCGCGACGGGCACGAGTGGTCGCAGTACTACGACCGCGCCGTGCCCGGAACCCTCAAGCAGGGCGAGGCCACCAAGAAGACCGGGACCACGATCAGGTTCTGGGCGGACCCCGACATCTTTGAAACCACCGACTACGACTTCGAGACGGTGGCGCGCCGGCTGCAGGAGATGGCGTTCCTCAACAAGGGATTGACCATCAACCTCACCGACGAGCGGGTGACCAAGGACGAGGTCGTCGACGACGTCGTCAGCGACACGGCCGAAGCCCCCAAGTCCGCCGAGGAGAAGGCGGCCGAATCGAAGGCGCCGCAAAAGGTCAAGCACCGCACCTTCCACTACCCAGGCGGGCTGGTCGACTTCGTCAAGCACATCAACCGCACCAAGAACCCGATTCAGCAGAGCATCATCGATTTCGACGGCAAGGGCACGGGACACGAAGTCGAGATCGCCATGCAATGGAACGGCGGCTACTCGGAATCGGTACACACCTTCGCCAACACCATCAACACGCATGAGGGCGGCACCCACGAAGAGGGCTTCCGCAGTGCGCTGACCTCGGTGGTGAACAAGTACGCCAAAGACAAGAAGCTGCTCAAGGAGAAGGACGCCAATCTTACGGGCGACGACATCCGCGAAGGCCTGGCGGCGGTCATCTCGGTCAAGGTCAGCGAACCGCAGTTCGAGGGCCAGACCAAGACCAAACTGGGCAACACCGAGGTCAAGTCGTTCGTGCAGCGGGTCTGCAACGAGCAGTTGACCCACTGGTTCGAAGCCAACCCCGCCGATGCGAAAACCGTTGTGAACAAGGCGGTGTCATCAGCACAGGCGCGCATCGCCGCCCGCAAGGCGCGAGAGCTGGTGCGCCGCAAGAGCGCAACCGATCTGGGTGGGCTGCCCGGCAAGCTGGCCGACTGCCGTTCCACCGATCCGCGTAAGTCGGAACTGTATGTCGTGGAGGGTGATTCGGCCGGCGGCTCGGCCAAGAGCGGCCGCGACTCGATGTTCCAGGCCATCCTTCCGCTGCGCGGCAAGATCATCAACGTGGAGAAGGCGCGTATCGACCGCGTGCTGAAGAACACGGAAGTCCAGGCGATCATCACTGCGCTGGGCACGGGCATCCACGACGAGTTCGACATCGCCAAGCTGCGCTACCACAAGATCGTGCTGATGGCCGACGCGGACGTGGACGGTCAGCACATCTCGACGCTGCTGCTGACCCTGCTCTTCCGGTTCATGCGTCCGCTGATCGAACACGGACACGTGTTCTTGGCGCAGCCACCGCTGTACAAGCTGAAATGGCAGCGCAGCGAGCCCGAATTCGCCTACTCCGACCGCGAGCGCGACGGCCTGCTGGAAACCGGACGAGCAGCAGGCAAGAGGATCAACGCCGAAGACGGTATCCAGCGCTACAAAGGTCTGGGTGAAATGGACGCCAAAGAACTATGGGAAACCACGATGGACCCCACCGTTCGGGTGCTGCGCCAAATCACGCTGGACGACGCCGCAGCCGCCGACGAACTGTTCTCGATCCTGATGGGCGAGGACGTCGATGCGCGCCGCAGCTTTATCACCCGTAATGCCAAGGACGTTCGCTTCCTGGACGTCTGAGCGATCAGACCAGCCACCGTTGACCGACCCACGAGGACTACATGACTGACACCACGCTGCCGCCGGGCGACGACTCCGTCGACCGGATCGAACCGGTCGACATTCAGCAGGAGATGCAGCGCAGCTACATCGACTACGCGATGAGCGTGATCGTCGGCCGCGCGCTGCCGGAGGTGCGGGACGGTCTCAAACCGGTGCACCGCCGCGTGCTGTATGCCATGTTCGACTCCGGGTTCAGGCCCGACCGCGGACACGCAAAATCGGCACGGTCGGTTGCTGAGACGATGGGTAACTATCACCCGCACGGCGATTCATCGATCTACGACACGTTGGTGCGCATGGCGCAGCCGTGGTCGCTGCGGTACCCGTTGGTCGACGGGCAGGGCAACTTCGGCTCGCCGGGCAACGACCCCCCGGCCGCCATGCGGTACACCGAGGCCAGGCTGACGCCGCTCGCGATGGAGATGTTGCGTGAAATCGACGAGGAGACAGTCGATTTCATCCCCAACTACGACGGTCGCGTGCAGGAGCCGACGGTCCTGCCCAGCCGGTTCCCCAATCTGCTGGCCAACGGTTCCGGCGGTATCGCGGTCGGGATGGCGACCAACATCCCGCCGCACAACCTGCGTGAGCTCGCCGAGGCCGTCTACTGGTGCCTGGACAACCACGAGGCCGACGAGGAGGCCACGCTCGCCGCGGTCTGCGAGCGGGTGAAGGGCCCCGACTTCCCCACCCATGGCCTGATCGTCGGCTCGCAGGGCATCCACGACGCCTACACAACCGGCCGGGGTTCGATCCGGATGCGCGGAGTCGTTGAGGTAGAAGAGGATTCGCGCGGCCGCACCGGCCTGGTGATCACCGAGTTGCCGTATCAGGTCAACCACGACAACTTCATCACCTCGATCGCCGAGCAGGTCCGCGACGGCAAGCTGGCCGGCATCTCCAACATCGAAGACCAGTCCAGCGACCGGGTGGGCCTGCGCATCGTCGTCGAGATCAAGCGCGACGCGGTGGCCAAGGTGGTGCTGAACAACCTCTACAAGCACACCCAGCTGCAGACCAGCTTCGGCGCCAACATGCTGTCGATCGTCGACGGGGTGCCGCGCACGCTGCGCCTCGACCAGATGATCCGCCACTACGTCGACCACCAACTCGACGTGATCATCCGGCGCACCACCTATCGCCTGCGCAAGGCCAACGAGCGCGCGCACATCTTGCGCGGTCTGGTCAAAGCGCTCGACGCACTCGACGAGGTCATCGCGTTGATCCGCGCGTCGGAGACCGTCGACATCGCCAGGGCCGGCCTGATCGAGCTGCTCGACATCGACGAGATCCAGGCCCAGGCCATCCTGGACATGCAGCTGCGCCGCCTGGCCGCCCTGGAACGTCAGCGCATCATCGACGACCTGGCGAAGATCGAGGCGGAGATCGCCGACCTCGAGGACATCCTGGCCAAGCCGGAGCGGCAGCGCGCCATCGTGCACGACGAGCTCAAGGAGATCGTCGAGAAGCACGGCGACGACCGTCGCACCCGGATCATCGCCGCCGACGGTGATGTCGCCGACGAGGACCTGATCGCCCGCGAGGACGTCGTCGTCACGATCACCGAAACCGGCTACGCCAAGCGCACCAAGACCGACCTGTACCGCAGCCAAAAGCGCGGCGGTAAGGGCGTGCAGGGCGCCGGGCTGAAGCAGGACGACATCGTCCGGCACTTCTTCGTCTGCTCGACGCACGACTGGATCCTGTTCTTCACCACGCAGGGGCGGGTGTATCGCGCGAAGGCGTACGACCTCCCGGAAGCCTCGCGCACGGCGCGCGGTCAGCACGTCGCGAACCTGCTGGCCTTCCAGCCCGAGGAGCGGATCGCTCAGGTGATCCAGATCAAGAGCTACGAGGACGCCCCGTATCTAGTGCTGGCCACCCGCAACGGCCTGGTGAAGAAGACCAAGCTGACCGATTTCGACTCGAACCGCTCCGGCGGGATCGTGGCCATCAACTTGCGCGACAGCGACGAGCTGGTCGGGGCGGTGCTGTGCTCCGCCGAAGAGGACCTGCTGCTGGTCTCGGCCAACGGCCAGTCCATCCGGTTCTCGGCGACCGACGAGGCGCTGCGCCCGATGGGCCGCGCCACCTCCGGCGTGCAGGGCATGCGGTTCAACACCGACGATTACCTGTTGTCCCTCAACGTGATTCGTGAAGGCACCTACCTGCTGGTGGCAACCTCCGGCGGCTACGCCAAGCGCACCGCGATCGAGGAGTACCCGGTGCAGGGCCGCGGCGGCAAGGGTGTCTTGACCGTCATGTACGACCGCCGGCGCGGCAAGCTCGTCGGTGCGTTGATCGTCGACGAGGACAGCGAGCTGTATGCGATCACCTCCGGCGGCGGCGTCATCCGCACCGCGGCGCGCCAGGTGCGCAAGGCGGGACGGCAGACCAAGGGCGTTCGCCTGATGAACCTGGGCGAGGAGAACACGCTGTTGGCCATCGCGCGCAACGCCGAGGAAATCGCGGATGAGGTTCTCGCGGAGGAGGCGGGCTCGGACGGCCAGTCGGGCAGTTAGAGTCGGGCAATTAGACTCAGCGGGACCAGACACAATGCGATTGACGGCCGCCGTGGCGGCCATGGTCCCAGACCGAAGGAGTCGGGGTGACCTCACCGAACGAGCCGGGCTCCCCCAAGCAGGGCGACGGCCTTAATGGGGATGGTGCGGCCGAGCGTGCCGGTGTACACCGCGCGACACCGCCCACGCAGGCCGGCCGTGCCCAAGATGCCGGGGATTCGCCACCCTGGCAGCGTGGCGGTCCCCGTCCCCCGCAGGCGCCCCCGCGGCAAGGCGAACCGGCCACCGAGAAGCGCCCGTCGGGTCCGCCCAGCGGGGTCGATGCCCGGCTGAACCGCTTCATCTCCGGCACCGCGGCGCCCGGGGCCGCTGCTCCACAGCAGCCGAAGAACCCGGCGCACGATGCGAATGCTGCGCCGACGCGCGGCGACGGTCCGCCTTCCGAGGCCTACGCCAGCGAGCTGCCGGACCTGTCTGGCGGCGTGCCACGCGGACCGCACCGCAAGGCCGCACCCGAGCGCGCGGCGGAGCCGCCGAGCTCACCGGGTGCGGTCCGGGCAGCGGCCGCGGAAAACCGGGAGGCGAGGGAGAGTCGGGACAGCCCGGTTCAGGTGACACGCCGGACCCGTGGCCCGGTGCGGGCCAGCATGCAGATTCGCCGGATCGACCCGTGGAGCACGCTGAAGGTCTCGCTGCTGCTCTCGGTGGCCCTGTTCTTCGTCTGGATGATCGCCGTCGCGTTCCTCTACCTCGTCCTCGGCGGCATGGGTGTGTGGTCCAAGCTGAACAGCAACGTCGGTGACCTGCTGAACAACACCAGCGGCAGCAGCGGCGAGCTGGTCTCCAGCGGCACCATTTTCGGCGGCGCCGTGCTGATCGGCCTGGTCAACATCGTGCTGCTGACCGCGATGGCCACCGTCGGCGCGTTCGTCTACAACCTGACGACCGATCTGATCGGCGGTGTCGAGGTAACCCTGGCGGACCGCGACTAGCGTGGATGCTGCATTTTTGGGAGTCAGGCGGCTATTGCGGTAATCTCGTCGCTCGGCCGTACGCGATGTACGGGCCTATAGCTCAGGCGGTTAGAGCGCTTCGCTGATAACGAAGAGGTCGGAGGTTCGAGTCCTCCTAGGCCCACAACCATGTGCCCGTCAAGACGTTGCGTAAGACTCGCGCTGCCACTGGGAGTGATCGCAGTGCTGGCAGCGGTGGCGCGGTCGCGACGCGGAGTCGAGGTCTGGCACGTGGCCGTGGATGACGAAACCGGTCAGCCACTGGGTCATGACGAGAAGTCACGATAGAGGGGCCTTAGCTCAGTTGGTAGAGCACCGCCTTTGCAAGGCGGGTGTCAGGGGTTCGATTCCCCTAGGCTCCACAGCTCGTTTCTCACGCCGTGAAGCCGGGTAGGTCACAGGCGACAACTTCTGCGAAACGGAGTGCCCGTGACCACCGCCGAACAGCCGCCGCCCGAGGGCGACGAACAGCCTCCACAAGCCACTGAGGGCGAAGACGACTCGGACGAGCAAGACCCCAAGTCGCCAGGAAGCGACAGCTCGCGTGCGGCTGAGTGAGGCCTGCCAAGGCTGATCCGCACCCGCGCACCGTCAAAATGTACGTGCAGCGCGGCACCGCAGAAATAGATGCACCACAGCGACTGCGTTGCGGGACGGCGCCACGCGCGTAAACCCTTGACCAGCAGTTTGATTCGCCCTTCTAGCGTGGGGGTGCTTTCACACCTGTCGCCGGGAAGGAGAACACTCGACGTTCCCGTCCGGCAGGGTGTGGCACTCGTAAGACGAACCGGCGACGACTTCCGTGATCTCGTTGCCGTCGTGATCGACAAAGCGGACGATCCGTAAGCCCGCGGCGTCTTCACCGTGCTTCGCCTTGAACTCTTCCAGTTCCTCGAGAAAATGACTCTTGGCCTGCTTGGCTTCCATGGCAATTCCTCCCGCATGCTCAGCGTCGGCGAAAGTGGACCTCCACATGGTCGCCCCTTTGCGAACAGGACCGCACGCGTAGTTCGCTACCTGGAATCGGCCGCGCCGGAACGTCCCAACGCCGCGCGACCCGCCCGAAAACGCGGCCGCGCGGTTTTACTACTCGGTAATCGATGCGGGAGTACTCGATAGCGTTGAGCAGCAGCGTGATTGACGCTCGCGGCGCAGGTCAGGCCCGACCCAACCTGAACATCGTGCTCGACCGAATGGCCGGAGAAGCCGCGTTATGAGCCAACTCTCGCTAACATCTGTAACCACTGATCGCTGTCCATGAAGTCGCAGCCGCTTAGCAGCGGCTGACCTGCGAGAAAGCACCAGCCTGACCACACGACCCCAATATTGACGTCGCGGTAGACAGCCCAACAATCGACCGGTTGGTGCCGAGCGGTTGAGGCAGCCCATAGCGCGACTCCACCGTTGCTGTGAGGAGGAACGGTTTTGATCGGGCCAGAACGTAATGGGGGGCGGACTGAGGATCGGCTAGGTCTTTGGTCCCGATAAGCGCGACGACTCGTACGCCGGTGGCGGTCATCGGCATGGCCTGCCGGCTACCGGGAGGCATCGAGTCGCCGGAACAGTTGTGGGAAGCATTGCTTCGCGGCGACGATCTGGTTACCGAAATTCCACCCGACCGGTGGGACGCCGATGAGTATTACGACCCCCAGCCCGGTGTGCCGGGTCGGTCGGTGTGCAAGTGGGGCGCGTTTCTGGATGACGTCGACGGTTTCGATCCTGAGTTCTTCGGCATCACCGAGAAAGAAGCGACCGCGATGGATCCGCAGCACCGCTTGCTGCTGGAGACCTCCTGGGAGGCCCTGGAGCACGGCGGGCTGGCGCCGAGCACGCTCGCCGGCTCCCGAACCGGCGTGTTCATGGGTTTGATGCACGACGACTACCAATTCGTGCACGCCGAGGCCGACGCCCTGGAGGGGCCCTACGGGTACATGGGCAACAGCTTTGCCATGGGGTCCGGCCGGATTGCCTACACGTTGGGTCTGCGCGGCCCCGCAATGACCGTGGATACGGCGTGTTCATCGGGCCTGGCCGCGGTGCACATGGCCTGTCGGAGTTTGCATGACGGCGAAAGCGACATCGCGCTGGCCGGTGGCGCCTCGGTGTCGTTCGAACCGCGCAAATCCTGCTCGGGCTCTGCCATCGGAATGCTGTCCGCGACCGGACGCTGCCATGCGTTCGACGTCGCCGCTGACGGATTTGTGGTCGGCGAAGGTTGCGTCGTGCTGTTGCTCAAGCGCCTACCGGACGCGCTCCGCGACGGCGACCGGCTCCTGGCTGTGCTCCGCGGCACGGCCGCTAACCAGGACGGCCACACGGTCAACATCGTGACGCCTTCGCGGGCTGCCCAAGTCGAGGCCTATCGGGAGGCGTTGGCCGCGGCGGGTGTCGACCCCCACTCGGTCGGCATGGTGGAGGCACATGGCCCCGGCACGCCGGTGGGTGATCCCATCGAATACGCCAGCCTGGCGGAGGTGTACGGGCTGCACGCACCGTGCGCGCTCGGTTCGGTGAAGACCAACTTCGGGCACACCCAGTCGGCCGCCGGGGCACTGGGACTGATGAAGGCGGTGCTCGCGCTGCAGCACGGTGTGATTCCGCGCAATCTGCACTTCACCCGGCTGCCCGATGAGATGGCGCAAATCGAGACCAACCTCTTTGTGCCACAGGAGAATACGCCGTGGCCGGGGGGTTCCGTTCAGGAGCCGCGGCGGGCGGCGGTGTCGTCGTACGGGTTCTCGGGAACCAACGTGCACGCGATCGTGGAGCAAGCTCCCGAACCGGATGCCCCGGCCGACGTGCCGTCTGCCGTCCAGGGACCGCTCATGTTCCCGCTGTCCGCCACGTCGGCCGACGGACTGCGGCGTACCGCCGCGCGGCTCGCCGACTGGATTGATGCACACGAAAGCGATTTTGCGCCAACCGATCTGGGATACACGCTTGCCCGACGCCGCGCGCACCGGTCGGTGCGCGCGGCGGTCATCGCGGGCAGCCTCGAGGAGCTGACCGAGGGGCTGCGCGAAGTCGCCCACAGCGACTTCCCGTATCAGTCCACGGTCGGGCAGGACGATCGGGGACCGGTGTGGCTGTTCTCCGGGCAGGGCTCGCAGTGGGCGGCGATGGGCGCCGAATTGCTCGCGACCGAACCGGTGTTCGCCGCGACCGTCG
>NZ_JAFAUS010000054.1 GCF_019243155.1 Mycobacterium sp. | reverse complement strand
CTGGACCCCGCACTGGACCTGCAGGTCATGACCATGCTGCGGCAGCTGGCCGACGCGGGCCGCGTCGTGCTGGTGGTCACGCACTCGCTGACCTACCTCGATCTCTGCGACCAGGTGCTGCTGATGGCGCCCGGTGGCAAGACGGCGTTCATGGGCCCGCCCGACCGGATCGGCGCGGCGATGGGCACCACCAACTGGGCCCAGATCTTCGCGAAGGTCGGCGCCGACCCGGACGAGGCCAACCGCCGCTTTCTCGCCCAGAACAAGCCGCCCCCGCCCAGCCACACGGAGGCGCCGGCCGACCTCGGCGTCCCGGCGCTGACCGGCATGGGCCGCCAGTTCTCCACGATCGCCCGGCGCCAGGTTCGGTTGGTCGTCGCCGACCGCGCGTACTTCGTGTTTCTGGCGCTGTTGCCGTTCATCATGGGGGCGCTGTCGCTGACCGTTCCCGGCCACACCGGTTTCGGCTACGCGGATCCGACGAGCGAGTCCGCCGGCGAAGCCGCGATGATATTGACCCTGCTGACCATCGCCGCGGCCTTCATGGGCACGGCGCTGACGATCCGCGACCTGATCGGCGAGCGCCCGATCTTCCGGCGAGAGCAGGCGGTCGGCCTATCGACCGGGGCATATCTGCTGGCCAAGATCGCCGTCTTCTGCGGATTCGCGATCGTCCAGTCTGCGATCGCCACCGCCATCGTGGTGCTGGGCAAGGGCCCGCCCGCGCGGCCGGCCGTGCTACTCGGGAACGCGACGTTCGAACTGTTCGTCGCGGTCGCCGCGACGTGTGTGGCCGCGGCAATGCTCGGCCTGCTGCTGTCGGCGCTGGCGCGCTCCAACGAACAGATCATGCCGCTGCTGGTGGTGTCGCTGATGGGACAGATGGTGCTCTCCGGCGGGATCGTGCCGGTGACCAACCGGGTCTTCCTCGATCAATTGTCCTGGTTGGTGCCCTCGCGCTGGAGCTACGCGGCGCAGGGCTCGACCGTCGACCTGTGGACGGTTTCACCCGGACCGCAGAGCCCCAGGGACCACCACTACCAGCACACACCGGCGGCGTGGCTGTTCGACATGGGCATGCTGGCCGTGCAGTCGGTGGTCTACGCCGTCCTGGTGCGCTGGCGGCTCCGACTCAAACGCTGAGGCCGGACGCGCTGATCAGCCGTCCAGGCCCCCGGCCAGCTGCAACCCGTGCGCCTGCGCGAACGCCACCGCCTGGCCGATGTCGACACGGGCGCCCGCCAGCGAAGCCGTCCGCCACAGCGCGGGGTCCACGGTCGCTCCCCGCAGATCGGCGTCGTCCAGTTTCGTGCCGGCGGTCCGCGCCCCGGACAGGTCGGCGCCGCGCAACACGGCCTTGCGCAGATCGGCCTCCACCAGGCTGGTCTCCCGGAGCCGGCAGCCGCTCAAGTCCACACCGCGAAGGTCGTTGCCGCCCAACACGGCAAGGGTGAAATCCACCTCGTCGAACGTGATCGGCCGCAGCCGGCACTGCACGAAGGTCGAGCCCAGCATGCTGCACTGGGCGAACGAGCTATGCCACAGCGACGTCCGCTCGAACGTGCAATTGCGGAACGCCGACGCGCGGTGCTGCGACTCGGCGAGGTTGACGCCGCTGAAGTTGCATCCGGTGAACACGGTCCGCTCGGTGTGCAGCCGGCTCAGATCCTCGTCAGCAAAGTCGCGGAAATCGACGCCGTCGAATTCGCGATCGAACCACTGCGGCAATGCGATTCAGCTCGCGGCCAGGCTCTGCAACGCGTACTCGCTGACCGCGATCAGCGCGTCGGTCGCCGACCGTCGGTCCCTGGCATCCACGGTGATCACCGGGATGTGCGTCGGCAGGGTCAGCGCCTCGCGCACTTCGGCGACCGGATAGCGGGGCGCGCCGTCGAACTCGTTGACCGCGACCAGGAACGGCAGGTTGCGGTGCTCGAAGAAGTCGACGGCGGCGAAGCTGTCCTGCAGGCGCCGGCAGTCGACCAGCACGATGGCGCCGATGGCGCCGCGGACCAGGTCGTCCCACATGAACCAGAACCGCCGCTGGCCCGGGGTGCCGAACAGGTAGAGCACCAGGTCTTCCTCGAGGGTGATCCGGCCGAAGTCCATCGCGACGGTGGTGGTCCGCTTGTCGGGGGTGGCCTCGAGCGCGTCGACGCCGGTCGAGGCGTCGGTGAGCATGGCCTCGGTGCGCAGCGGCATGATCTCCGAAACGGCCCCGACGAACGTCGTCTTGCCGGCGCCGAAGCCGCCCGCGATGACGATCTTCGTCGACGCGTGGCTCTCCCGATCGGAGTGCGCGTCAGAGTGCTTTAAGGCCACGCAGGGTCCTTCCAATCAAATCGTGGCGCTCATCCCGGGTCGAACGCTCGGACAACGTCCTATGCACCCGAAGGTAGCCCGACAACACCAGATCGCCCACCAGGACGCGCGCGACACCCAGCGGCAGATCCAGCCGGGCCGAGATTTCGGCGACCGACGGGCTGCTGACGCACAGTTGGATGATCTTGCCTCTCGCATCGTCGGGTGGCCACCGGTGGACGAGCCCGGCCTGCAGCGTCTGAATCGGCGCTTCCACCGGAAGGTCGACGTTGGTGTCGGTCCGGCCGGCGGTCAAGGTGTACGGACGGACCAGGTTCCCCTTACGCGGGGTCGCCCGGGGCTCGTCGCTGTCCATCGCGGCTCACGAGTGCGATACGGATCTGCGGGTGGACTGCACCACGCCGCCCACCCGCTCGACGAGGACGGCCATCTCGTAGCCGATCTGACCGATGTCGCACGACGTCGTCGCCAGCGTTGCCAGGTGCGAGCCGTCGCCGACCCGCATCAGCAACAGGTAGCCGTTCTGCATCTCGACCACCGACTGCAGCACCTGCCCGCCCTCGAACAGCTGCGCGGCGCCGGTCGCGAGGCTGGCCAGTCCGGAGGCCACCGCGGCCAGCTGATCGGCCCGTTCGCGCGGGAGGTGTTCACTGGCGGCGATGGGCAGCCCGTCGACGGAAACCAGCAACGCGTGCGCGACGCCGGGGACCTCGCGGGCGAACCCCGTCACCAGCCAGTCGAGCGAGTTGCCGGGTGATGTCATTCCTGATCAGATCCTTGGTTCGTGTCGCGGGCATGCGACCGTCCGGTGCGCACACCACCGAAATGGCTGCTGAACGAGGCGCGAACCGCATCGGGGTCGCGCGCCGTCGCCGCGTGCTGCGGCTCCCGCCCGGACCGCGATATGCCGTTGGTCCCGTTGTCGCCCGCGGCGTCCTCATCCTCCTCGGGGGGACCTCCGTTAGCGGTACCGGGCACCAGCCGGGCGCCCGGTTGGCGGACCGGCAGGCCGTGGTCGGTGGTGCGCGACTCGACGGGCTTGTCCTCGGCCGCGGCTGCCAGGCTCCAACCACGATCCCATACCGACTGCCAATTTAGATCGGGGCTGTTGACCAGGTCGTGCGGATCGCCCAGCATCTCCGACATCATGCGCCGGTAGATCACGTCGTCGTCGGCTGGAGCGGGCGTCACCTTCGGCGCGGCCGGGATCGACGCGCTCGGCGCGCTCTCGACCGGCCTCGCGGGCCGCTCGGCCGGGGCCTGCGGCCGGTGTCCGGCGTCCCGCGATCGCGCCGCGAAGAACGCCGACGTGTCCGAGGCCGCACGAGCCGGTTTCGGTGGCGCCGGTTGCGGCGGGGCCGGGGTTGCCTGCGACGCAGACTCTTTATCCCACCACGGGGTGGGGAGTTCGCGCCGTTGCCGCCGGGGCTGCTGCGCGGGCGGTTTTTCGGGGACTCCCGCGATGCCGCTGGAGCCCGGATTGCGCCTGGGCAACAACGTGATCGACGGTCCGGACGGGTTCTGGGCGGCCGGTTCGGGTCGGCCGGGGCGCTGGTCCGCTTCGTCCTCGGCGGCGACCGGCGCGGCGTTCGCGGCGGCGAGCTTGGCGCTGGGCGACGAGACCGCCCGCATCCGGGCGCCGCGCGGCTCGGCCGGTGCCATCGCGGCCATCCCTTCGAGCACCGTCGGCGGCAGGTAAATCTCCGCGGTGGTACCCGAGCCCGTCTCGTTGGCCGCCGGTCCGCGCAGTCCCACCCGGATGGCGTGCCGCGCGGCGATCCGGCCGACCACGAAAAGGCCCATGTGGCGGGCGTTGTCGGGGCTGGCGTCGCCGCCTGCCTGTAGCCGCATGTTGGCGATGCGGCGGTCGGCGTCGTTCATGCCCAGGCCTGCGTCGGCGATCCGCACCACCACTCCGCCGTCGCCGCCGGGTGATGCGGAGACCCGGACGGGCGTGGTCGGCGGCGAGTACCGCAGGGCGTTGTCGATCAGCTCGGCGAACAGGTGGATGCTGCCGCCCGCGGCCGCGCCGAGCAGCGAGCAGTCCGGCAGGCCGGCGACCTCCACGCGGCGGTAGTCCTCGACCTCGGACACCGCGGCGTTGATCACCGTCGTCAGCGCGACCGGGTCGCGCTGATCGCGCGCGAGCGGCGAGCCGGCCAGCACCAGCAGGTTGGCACTGTTACGGCGCAGCCGGGCCGCGAGGTGGTCCAGCCGGAACAGGCTGTCGAGGCGTTCGGGATCGTCTTCGTTGCGCTCCAGCCGGTCGATGAGTGCCAGCTGCTGGTCGACCAGCGAACGGTTGCGCCGCGACATGGTCTCGAACATGTCGTTGACCAGCAGCCGCAACCGCGCCTCGTCCCCGGCCAGCAGCAGGGCCTGGGTGTGCAGTTCGTCGACGGCGTGCGCGACCTGGCCGATCTCCTCGGTGGTGTACACGGGCAGTGGCGTCGGAATCGGTTCGGGCCCACCGGCTTTGACCCGGGCGATCTCGTCTTCGAGGTCGGTGTGGGCGACCTTGAGCGCGCCGTCGCGCAGGACGCGCAGCGGGCGCACCAGCTCCCGGGCCACCAGCAACACGACGATCAGCGCGATCACGATCGCGGCCAGCACCACGACGGTGTCGATGATCGCGGCGTTGCGCCGCTCATCGGCCTGCGCGTGCACCGACTTGGTCACCGACGCCGTGGCGTCGTTGATGACCTGTTCGGCGATGCCGTCGGTGGTCTGTATCGACTTCAGCAGGTCGGGATTGTCCACGAGCTGGCTGGCCGGATCGGACATGACCGCCATCCGGGTCACCATCTGCTGCTGCAACGTCTTGGCTTCGGGCGAACCGGCGCCCAGCACCTCGCTCATCCCGAACAGCGTCGACGGTTCGGTACCGGCCAAGGTGATCATCGAGGTGCGCAGTTGCGGCTCGGGCAGGTCCGCGCCGCGGGTCACCAGGATCTCCTGCATGGTCATCTGCCCGCGGGCCCCGACCGCGCGGCTCAGGCCCTGCGCCTCGGCCCGGATCTTCTCGTCGTCGACTTGCACCGACGCGTTGATGACGTCCTCGGCCGTCAACAGCAACGGCGCGTACGTGGTCACCCGCTCCCGCAACCCGATGCTGTTGTCCGCGACTTTGTCCAGCAGCGCCTGGCCGCCGTTGAGCAGGGTGTTCACCGCCGACCGGACGTCGGTCGTCACGTCGGTGTCGTCCAACCGCGCCACCAGCTCGCCCCTGCGGGCCTCGAAGTTCTTCTTCGCGCCTTCGACGTCGCGGTTGGTCGAGCTCGCCAGCAGCGCGACGTCGAGCGCGGACATGTATTTGGTGATCGCCGGCAGCACGTCGGCGCGAGCCGCCGCCAGCCGCAGACCGCTCGAGTTCGCCATCGCGCTGTTGATGCGCAGGCCACCGAAGACCGTCGCCAAGATCAGCGGGACCAGCACGATTGCCAGGACTTTCCACCGAACCGGCCAGTTGCTCGGCGACCAGCCCGGCGGGCGTTTCGCGGCCGCCTCGGTTCCACGTAGCGGGGCGGGCCCGACCGGTTCCGCCTCGGCCGCGTTGCCGGGGCGGGCGAACATGGTCACGTCGTCACGGCCGCGCGACCGGCCGCTGCGCTGACGCTTCGCGCTAAAAGAAACGTGAGGCTCATGAGACTTCCTGCTTTATTCCACCCGTGCCACGCCAGATGGGCGCGAGCGCGTGAACGTGGCAATCCGACGAGTATGACAGGCTGCGGCCCAGGTCACCAGAATCGTTACTGAGAGGACACCACCCCGCCCCGGCGGTCTCTTGCGCCGGCAACGACCCTGGCAAACACCGAAGGGCCAAAGTTCCGGTGGCACAGCGGCACTGGCGCCCTAAGCGGCGTCCGCCCGCCGAAGGACTGCGACGAGGAAGTCGGAGTTGTCGCTGAACGGCCGCAGGTCCCAGGTGGAGAGCAGCAGGTCGGGAGTGAGTCCGGCGGCCGTCACGTTGTCGAGGAACTCGGCGAAGCCGTAGTCGCGGCCCGCGCCGAAGCCGATCGCCGCCCGGCCGTCGGCCGCGAGGTGGGCCCGCAACCGGCCCAGCACCTGGACCCGGGTGCTCGGGGCCAAGAAGGCCATGACGTTGCCGGCGGACACGATCACGTCGAACGGTTCGCCGATGCCGCGCGCGGGCAGGTCGAGCTCGGCGAGGTCACCGACCAGCCAGCGCGGGCCGGGGTGATCCTGCTCGGCCGCTTCGATGAGCGCCGGATCGACGTCGACACCGACCACGTCGTGACCGGCCGCGGCGAGATACCCGCCTAACCGGCCGGGCCCGCAGCCGGCATCGAGGATGCGGGCGCCGCGGGGTGCCATCGCGTCCACGAAGCGGGCTTCGCCGGCCAGGTCGTCGCCGGCGCGGGCCATGGCACGGAACCGCTCGATATACCACTGCGAATGTCCGGCATCGGCAGCGACTTTCTGCATCCAGATGCTCTGCTCGACCATGCGACCATTATCGCGTTGTGTTCAAACTGATGTTCGTGTCGCCCCGGATCCCGCCCAACACGGGCAACGCGATCCGGACTGTGGCGGCCACCGGCGCTGAATTGCATCTGGTTGAGCCGATGGGCTTCGACCTGTCCGAGCCGAAGCTGCGCCGCGCCGGGCTGGACTACCACGATTTGGCGTCGGTCACGGTGCACCCGTCGCTAGCGGCCGCATGGGATGCGCTGATGCCGGCGCGGGTGATCGCGTTCACCTCGCACGCGGCGACGTCCTTCGCCGATGTCCGCTACCGGGTCGGCGACGTCTTGATGTTCGGGCCCGAACCCACCGGGCTGGATGCCGCGACGCTGGCCGACGCGCACATCACCGATCAGGTGCGCATCCCGATGCTGGCCGGTCGGCGCTCGCTGAACCTGTCCAATGCCGCGGCCATCGCCGTCTACGAGGCCTGGCGCCAGCACGGCTATCCCGGCGCGCGCTTGCGATGAGTAACGCGGCCCGCGCCGGTCAGCATTGACATGGCTACCTTCATCACGATCGGGTACGGCGACGCGACCGGCTACCACCGGGTGAGCGACGAGTGCCGGCAGGCCGCGCACGCGCACGACGACGCATTGCGCGCGGCGGGCGCACTCATTGGACGCGCGGAACAACCCGTGCAGGTGCGCAATCCTGAGGGCGCCGGCCTTCAGACCGAGGCGGGGCCCTTTCTGCAATCGGGACTGCCGATCGCCGGGTTCGCCGTCCTGGAGGCCGAGGATCTCGACGCGGCGATCGAATTGGTGAGCCAGACCCCGTGCGCGGTCGCGCATGGGGTCGTCGAGGTGTGGCCCCTGACCAAGTGACCTACCAGGTGTCCCAGTGAGTGAGCTGGGCGGCGGGCAGCCGCTTGGCCGGACGGAAGTCGGTGCCCTTGGTGTAGGCGATCGGGAACAGGCCGCCCTGGCTGAACCGTTCGTAGGGGATGCCCACGACGTCGGCCACCTTTTGCTCGCCGTCGCGAAGGAGGTGCAGTGTCGTCCAGCAGGTGCCCAGCCCGCGGGAACGCAGCGCCAGGCAGAAGCTCCAGACGGCCGGGAACAACGACGCCCAGAACGAGACACCGCCCAGCGGCATCTTGTCCTCGCGGCCTTCAATGCAGGGAATCATCAGCACCGGCGCCTCGTGCATGTGCTCGGCGAGGTAACTCGCTGAATCGCGAACCTTGCCCATCCGCTCCCCGCGGGTGTCCCCCTCGCCGTACTCGGGCGACGGCGCGGCGAGGTATCCGCGGGCGTTGGCCAGGTAGACCTCAGCGATCGCCTTCTTCTTGTCGGCGTCCTCCACGAACACCCATTGCCAGCCCTGCGAGTTGGAACCGGTGGGCGCCTGCAGGGCCAGATCGAGGCATTCCATGAGCACGTCGCGGCTGACCGGCTTGTCGAAATCGAGGCGTTTGCGGACCGAGCGGGTGGTGGTGAGGACTTCGTCGACGGACAGGTTGAGGGTCATACGTGGAGGCTACATTCGCTGCTATGAGCATCGAACTGACGCAAGAGGTTTCCAGCAGGCTCGAGACCGAGAACTTCGGGTGGCTTACCACCGTCGCCAAATCGGGACAGCCGGTGCCCCGGCTGGTCTGGTTCTACTTCGATGGCACCCGGCTGACGGTGTACTCGATGCCGCAGGCCGCCAAGGTCACCCACATCAAGGCGCACCCCCAGGTGAGCCTGAACCTGGATTCAGACGGTCGCGGCGGCGGCATCATCGTGATCGGTGGGACCGCGGCGGTAGATGCTACCGACGTGAACTGCAAGGACGACGCACCGTACTGGGCGAAGTACGGCGAGCTCGCCAAGGAATTGGAGTCGGCCGAGGGAATCTCGATGGACGCGTTCAGCACCCGGTTGGCGATCACCCCGACTAAAGTCTGGACCACGCCGGCCTAGCTCGCCGGCTCACCGGAAGTCGCGGGACTTCGAGCCGACGGCCAGGGTGATGCGGCCCAGCCGTTCGGCGACGACGGTGACCGCGCCGCTGGCGTTTTGAACCTGCCCGCGCACCAACAGCGCCGGGGCCGAGTTCGCCAGCTTGCGATGCCGTCCCCATACCTGTGGCGTGCACAGCACGTTGACCATGCCGGTCTCGTCCTCGAGGTTGATGAAGGTGACACCGCGGGCGGTGCCGGGCCGCTGCCGGTGGGTCACCGCGCCCGCGATCAGCACCCGGTCGCCGTCGGGCACCGAGAGCAGTTTGTCGGCGGGCACCACGCCCATCGCGTCCAGGTCGGCCCGCAGGAACTGGGTCGGATAGCTGTCCGGGGAGACGCCGGTCGCCCACACGTCGGCGGCGGCCAGCTCCAGCTCACTCATGCCCGGCAGCACCGGGATGTGCGACGACGAGCCCACGCCGGGCAGCCGGTCCGGCCGTTGCGTGGCGGCCGCCCCGGCGGCCCACAATCCCTCGCGCCGGGACATGCCGAAGCAAGCCAGCGCCCCGGCCGTCGCCAGCGCTTCGGTCTGCGGCACGGACAGCTGCAACCTGGTCGTCAGGTCCAGCAGAGAAGCGAACGGGCCGTTGGCTTTTCGGTCCTCGACAAGCTGTTCGGCGAGGTCTTCACCGATGTGCCGGACCGCACCCAGCCCCAGCCGGACCTCGGTGCCGGCGTTCTCGAGCGTCGCGTGCGCCAGACTGGCGTTGACGTCCGGGCCGTGCACCGCCACACCGTGCCTGCGCGCATCGGCCACCAGTGACTGCGGCGAATAAAACCCCATCGGCTGCGCACGCAGCAGCGCCGCACAGAACGCCGCCGGGTGGTGCAACTTGAACCACGACGAGTAGAACACCAGCGACGCGAAGGACAGCGCGTGGCTTTCGGGAAAGCCGAAATTGGCGAATGCCTCCAGCTTTTCGTAGGTGCGGTCGATCACCTCGTCGGAGGGACCGTGCAGCGCACGCATGCCGTCGTAGAACCGGTCGCGCAGCCGGCGCATCCGTTCGGTCGAGCGCTTGGACCCCATGGCCCGCCGCAGCTGATCGGCCTCGGCGGCCGAGAAGCCGGCGCAGTCGACCGCGAGCTGCATCAACTGCTCCTGGAAAAGCGGCACCCCCAACGTCTTTCGCAGCGCCGGCTCCATCGACGGGTGGTCGTAGACGACCGGGTCCAAGCCGTTGCGCCGCCGGATGTAGGGGTGCACCGATCCGCCCTGGATGGGGCCGGGGCGGATCAGCGCGACCTCGACCACCAGGTCGTAGAACACCCGGGGCTTGAGCCTGGGCAGGGTGGCCATCTGCGCGCGCGACTCCACCTGGAACACACCGACGGAGTCGGCGCGCTGCAGCATCTCGTACACCGCCGGTTCGGAAAGGTCCAGCCTGGCCAGGTCCACCTCGATCCCCTTGTGTTCGGCCACCAGGTCGATGGCGTAATGCAGCGCCGAGAGCATCCCCAGGCCGAGCAAGTCGAACTTCACCAAACCTATTGCCGCACAGTCGTCTTTGTCCCACTGCAGGACGCTGCGATTCTCCATGCGTGCCCATTCCACCGGGCACACGTCGGCGATCGGGCGGTCGCAGATCACCATGCCGCCGGAATGGATGCCGAGGTGCCGCGGCAGGTTCCGGATCTGGTTGGCCAGCTCGATCACCTGCGCCGGAACGCCTTCGACGTCGGGCGAGTCGGCCAGCCCGTTCCAGTGGTTGATCTGCTTGCTCCACGCATCCTGCTGACCCTGCGAGAAGCCCAGGGCGCGGGCCATGTCGCGCACAGCGATCTTGCCGCGGTAGGTGATGACGTTGGCGACCTGGGCGGCGTAGTCACGGCCGTATTTGTCGTAGACGTACTGGATGACCTTTTCACGCTGATCGGACTCGATGTCCATGTCGATGTCGGGCGGCCCGTCGCGGGCGGGCGACAGGAAGCGCTCGAACAACAGCTCGTTGGCCACCGGATCGACGGCGGTGACCCCGAGGGCGTAACAGACCGCGGAGTTGGCCGCCGACCCCCTGCCCTGACACAGGATGTTGTTCTGCCGGCAGAACCGGGCGATATCGTGCACCACCAGGAAGTAGCCCGGAAATGTCAGCTGCGCAATGACTTTCAGCTCGCGCTCGATCTGGGAGTACGCGCGTGGCGCGCTGTCCGCCGGCCCGTAGCGGTCGCGCGCGCCCGTCATCGTCAGCTGCCGCAGCCAGCTGTCCTCGGTGTGCCCCGCGGGCACGTCGAACGGCGGCAGCTGCGGCGCGATCAACGCCAGCCCGAATGCGCACTGCTCGCCGAGATCGGCGGCCGCGGTCACCACCTCGGGCCACTGCCCGAACAGCCGGGCCATCTCCTCGCCGGACCGCAGGTGCGAGCCACCAAGCGCGGCAAGCCATCCCGCGGCCGAGTCCAGGGACTGCCGGGCGCGGATGGCACCCATGGCCATGGCCAGCCGGCGGCGGGACGGATGGGCGAAATGCGCCCCGGTGGTGGCCACGACGCCGACCCCGAAGCGCGGCGCCAACCCGGCCAGCACCGCGTTGCGCTCGTCGTCGAGGGGGTCACCGTGCCCGGTCAGCTCGACACCGACCCTGGCGGCCCCGAACCGGTCGACCAGATCGGCCAGCGCCCGTTCCGCAGCTTCCGGCCCCCCGCTCGAAAGCGCTTGGCGCAGAGGTCCTTTCCGACATCCCGTCAAGATGTGCCAGTGCCCGCCCGCCGCCTCGGTCAGCGTGTCGTAGTCGTAGCGCGGCTTTCCTTTCTCGCCGCCGGCCAGGTGCGCGGCGGCCAGTTGGCGCGACAGCCGCCGATAGCCTTCCGGGCCGCGGGCCAGCACCAGCAGGTGCGGGCCGGGCGGATCCGGCTGCTCGGTGCGGGCGCCCGAGCCCAGCGACAGTTCGGAGCCGAAGACGGTGCGCATGTCGAGTTCGGCGGCCGCCTCGGCGAACCGCACCGCCCCGTACAGGCCGTCGTGGTCGGTGATCGCGAGCGCGCGCAGATCCAGCCGGGCGGCCTCCTCGACCATCTCCTCCGGCGTGCTCGCCCCGTCCAGGAAGCTGAACGCCGAATGCGCATGCAGCTCGGCATAGGCGATCGACGAGCGGGACGTCCGGCCGTCGTCGGGCGGCCGGTAGGTGGGGCGCTTGTGCGACAGCGGGCTGTCTTCGGCGGGCCCGGCCGCAGCCGGCACGCCGGCGTGGCGCGGTTTGCTGTCGAGCACCCGCTCCATCTCCGCCCAACTCGGCGGCCCGTTAAACCAGCCCACGTTCCCCAGTGTATCGAAAGTATGTTCGATTTAACCACGCGCCAGGACAACGGTTGTTAAACGGATCTTCAACTCCTAAACACGGTTTTAACGCTGCGAGGCTTACCGCCCCGAGGCGCTTCGCAGATACTGGTACAAGAGCAAAAATTGACGGCGGCGGGGTTGAGCATGGCGCAGACACTGGATACGGCTTTCCTGAAAGCCCAGGACCCGGACCAGCAGGCGAGCCTTGCGATCGGCGCGGTCGCGATCGTCAACGGCGCCATGCCCGACTACAACCGCCTCAAAAAGCTTGTCGCCGAACGGGTTACGTCGATACCCCGGTGCACGCAGGTGTTGCGGGCGCATCCGGTGGACCAGGAATGGGTCGACTGTGGGGAACTCGACCTGGCCCATCACGTGCGACACATGGCGATCCTGCGCCCGGGTGATGAGACGGAGCTGTCGAGGGCCGTCGCGCTGGCCCTCGAGAATCCGCTCGACCCGGAGCGGCCGCCCTGGGAGTGCTGGGTCATCGAGGGCTTGACGGGCAACCGGTGGGCGATCTTGATGAAAACCCATCACGGCCTGCTCGACGGTAATTCGGCCGCGCATCTGCTCTCCAGGCTGTGCGACGACGCCGACGGCGACGCATTCGCCAACCACGCTGAAAGCAAACAGGTTTCGCCCCGCTCGCGAAGAAGCAGGGGTGGGTGGACGCGCTGTGGCGCGTTTCGTCCGTCGCCAATGCCGTCACGAACACGCTCGTCGGGGCGGTCGTGCCCGCTCTGCGAGCGCCGTCGGGCGACGCGGCCGCCACGTCGCGGCGCTACAGCACGGTGCGGGTCCCGATCGTCGACGTCGACAACGTCTGCCGCAAGTTCGGAGTCACCGCCAACGACGTCGCGCTGGCCGCCATCACCGAGGGTTTCCGGACGGTCCTGCTCGGCCGCGGCGAAGAGCCGCGGGCCGATTCCCTGCGCACCCTGGCGCCGATGCCGGTCCGTTCCGCCATGCTGTCGTACCTGCCCG
>NZ_JAFAUS010000044.1 GCF_019243155.1 Mycobacterium sp. | reverse complement strand
GCGGTGTTGATACAGATGCGCACGTCTTGCTCCGTCGGCTCGATCACGTCACCCGAGCGCAGGTCACGCAGCTTGCCCGACTTCAGCGTGCCGACACAGGTGTGACAGATGCCGATTCTGCAGCCGTACGCGAGATTGAGACCGGCCTTCTCGCCGGCTTCGAGAATTGATGTGCCGCCGTCACATTCGACTTCCTTTTCGCTGTCGAGGAAGCAGACGGTGCCGCCCTCGCCGGCGTTGGCGTCGCCGCCGATCTTGGGCTGGAATCGCTCGAAGTGCAGGCGTTCGCAATCCCCGTTCGCTTCCCAGTGCTCGATCAGGGCGTCGAGCATCTCACCGGGACCCGAGCAGAACGCCTCGCGCTCGCGCCAGTCCGGGCACACGTCATCGAGATCCTCGGGTGTCAGTCGCCCCTGCTCGGACGTAAGGCGCACATCCAGCCGCATTCCCCCGTGGCGTTCCTCGAGCTCTTCCAAGGCGGCCAGGAACATGGCCTGTTCGCGGGTGCGCGCGGAATGAATGACCACCGCGTCGCGCAATTCGTCGCGGTGGTCGAGGTCGCGCAGCATGCTGATGATCGGCGTGATGCCGCTTCCGGCGCTGATGAACAGCGACTTGGAGGGCAACGGCGCAGGCAGGGTGAAGACGCCTTCGATCTCGCTGAGCCGGACCAGGTCGCCGGGCTGAATCTTCTGCACGAGGTACGGCGACACAACCCCGCCGTCCACCTTCTTGGGTGTGACGCTGATCAGCCCGTCTTCGGGCTCTGGATCCGACGTCAGCGAGTAGGCACGCCAGTGATAGACGCCGTCGATCACCACGCCGAGCCGCACATATTGGCCGGGCTTGTGGCCCGGCCACTCATAACCCGGACGGATCAGGACGCTGGCCGCCTCCGAACCCTGGGGTTCGACCCGCTCCACCTTCCCGCGCAGTTCTTTTGTGGTCCACAGCGGGTTGATCATTTCGAGGTAGTCGTCGGGCTGGAGCGGGCTGAACAAACGCCGCACCGCTCGCAGGAAGAGTCGACGCCCCCACGGGACTTGCGGCTCAGCGCCTCGTTCAGCCATGCCCTGAGAGTACACACTTGTACACCCAGCTTAAACATCCATACTAATCATGTTGTGGCGCAGTGCTATCCGAATCTAATAACAGCGCGCAGAAAAATCATAGCCGTTCACTATCCGATGTCGGCCGGCCGGGCTGCAGCTATGGACAACTGTGACGTGCCCCACGCGCACGTCCGCCAAACATCTGGTTAAGCGCTTTCTCGCAGGCCAACCGCCATGCTCCGGCGCCGCAAGAGCCCGATCTGGCGCCTATCGTCTGCTGTGTGCTGATTGGGTTCCTACTCGCTCTCGGCTGCTCGGTCTGTTACGGCGCGGCGTCCGTGTTGCAGGCGGCTGCGACGCGATCGGTCGAGGCGGGGAGCGGCTCGGGTGTCGACACGGTGCTGTTGATGCGGGCCGCCCGGCAATGGCGTTATCTCGTCGGGGTCGGCCTGGACGGGCTCGGCTTTGTCTTGCAGGTGGCCGCGCTGCGCATGGTCCCGATCTATGTGGTCGCCGCCGCATTGGCGGCATCGATCGCCGTCACTGGGATCGTGGCCGCGTGGGTGCTGTCGGTGCGGTTGTCGGTGGCCGCGTGGTCGGCGGTGGGCGTGGTCTGCCTGAGCCTCGTTGTGCTCGCTCTCGCGGCGGGACCCGCGCACTTCCGGCGTGCCCCCGCCGGACTGGGCTGGGCACTGCTGGGCGTGGTGGCCGTGCTGTTCATCGTCGGCGCCGCGGCGGGCCGGCTACCGGACCGCTCGCGCGCCCTCGCGCTGGGGTTGGCCGCCGGAAGCGGTTTCGGAGTCATCGAAGTGGGCGTGCGGCTCATCGAGGTGCTCGATCCCACCAAACGCTCCTTCTATACCAATCCGGCCCTGTACGCGGCCGCCGCGGGCGGGGCCGCGGGATTTCTCTTGCTCACCTCTGCCCTGCATCGCGGATCTGTCACCACGGCGGTCGCCGGGATGGTCGTCGGCGAGACTCTGGCCCCGGCGTTCGTCGGGGCGGTGTGGCTGGGTGACCGCGCACGAGACGGTTTCGGCTGGCTGGTGATCGCAGGGTTCGTCGTGGCCGTAGCCGGCGCACTCGTGCTGGCGCGATTCGGCGAGGTCTCGGCCGAATCGGACGAAGCCAACCAGGCCGCGGCTTAACTCATTGCGCGCCGACGGCGGTTTCGACCACCGGACTGTAGGTGCTGCCGCGCTGTGGGCGCGTCCACAGCACACCGTCGGCAGCCGTGACGCCGGCGGCGATCAGTGCGCGCTTAAGGATCTTGTTCGTCGCCGTGCTCGGCAGATCTGCGTTGATCCGCACATACCGCGGCCAGGCTTTCGGTGACAGGTCCGGTTGCGCGGCCAAAAATTTCTCGAACTCAGCCGGTTGCAAGCGCGCGCCGTCCCGCAGTACCAGAGCGGCCATCACCTGGTCGCCGACCCGATCGTCCGGCACGGCGTAGACCGCGACCTGATTGATCTCGGGCAGGCGGTCGAGGATTCGCTCGATCGGCGCCGCCGCCAGGTTTTCGCCGTCCACGCGCATCCAGTCGGAGGTCCGGCCCGCCAGATAGATCCAGCCGTCGGCGTCGCGATAGGCCAAGTCGCCGGACCAATACATACCGTGTCGCATCCGGTCGGCCGTCGCCGCGGGATCGTTGTAATAGCCGACGAACGGGCCGGAACCCTGAGTGTTGACCAGCTCGCCGACCGCTTCGTCGAAGTTGGCCAGAGCCCCGTTCTCGTCGAACTTCGCGACGGCGCACTCCGTCAGCGTCGTCGGGTTGTAGATACTCACTCCCGCATACGGCTTGCCGATCGAACCGGGCGGAGTGCCGTCCTCTCGCACCACGATCACCGCGAACTCGCTCGAGCCGAAGCTGTCGACCACGCGACACCCGAAACGTCTTGCAAATTCAGCGATATCGCGATCGGTTGCCTCGTTGCCGAACGCCACGCGCAGTGTGGTGTCGGCATCGTCGGGACGCTCGGGCGTGGACAGGATCAGCGCGAGCGGCTTGCCGACATAGTTGAGATAGGTCACGCCGTAACGCCTTACGTCGTCGAGAAACCGTGACGGCGAAAAGCGCGCCGGGACCATGGTGGCGCCACTGCCGATGGCGACCGCCCAGCCGGCGGCGACGCCGTTGGAGTGAAAGAGCGGCATCGACAGGTAGCAAACGTCATCGGCAGTGACGTCGTACTGAAAGATCAGGCTGGCGCCGCACATGATGGCCATCGCGTGAGCCAGGCGGACCACCTTGGGGTCGCCACTGGTTCCCGAGGTGAAGATCATCATCAGCGTGTCGCCGCCTACCACCTCCTTTTGCGGAATCAGCTCTCCCGCGGTCGCCGCCGCCTCGGCGTAGCGTCCCTCGGTCACGTCGAGGACCTGAATCCCGTTGAGCTCCAAGCCATCCAGCAGCGACCGATGCTCGGGGTCGACCAGCAGAATCTGACAGTCGGAGCGGCGGATGTCTGCCAGCAGCCCGGTTCCGCGCCGCGTGGTGTTGATGCCGCACAGCACGTAGCCGCCGAGTGCCGCGGCCGCCATCGCCCGCAGCATTGCCGGGGAGTTGGGGAGCACGGCGCCGACGTGCAACGGGCGGGTTGGGTCGGCGAGGGCGATCATGGCGGCGGCCTCCGCTTCGGCTTCGGCGAGATGTTCGCGCCAGGTCCAGGTCCGGTCGCCGTGGGCGAGCGCCACAGTGTCGTCGTGCCGGCGCTGCCGCAGTAGTTGCTGAACCGTCTCCAGCACGTTCGATCCCTTCTCGACCAACGCTTTTCGCTGACTTCTAGTTCCCCGGGTGACCGAAGGTTGTCAGCACCAGCCCGGCGTAGTCCCGGGCGGCGACTTCGTCGCAGTGCCGCCGGTAGGTGCCGAACCCGCCGGCGTACGGCATGAAGACCCGTTTCTTGCCTTGGATATTAGCGCCCAGATACCACGATGAGGCCGCCTTGGTGAACAACGTCTGCTCGCCGACGTGTGCGACGTGTTCGGTCCAGGCCTCGGCGGCGTCGCGGCGCGGTTCCACCTCGCTCACCCCGAGTCGTCGGGCGGTCAACACCAAATCCATGGCCCAATCGACCTGAATCTCGGCGTGCAGCACCATGTTCGCAAGCACCGACGGGCTGCCGGGCCCGCTGATGGTGATCAGATTCGGCAGGCCCGGCACCATCAGACCGAGAAACGTCACGGGGCCGTTCGCCCAGATGTCGCGTAACCTCGCTCCTCTTGGACCGATCGGATCGATGCGGGTCAGCGCGCCCGTCATTGCATCGAAGCCGGTGGCGTAGACCAGCACGTCGCACGGGTACGTGGTCTCGGCGGTTCGCACCCCGTGGGCGGTAATCGCCTCAATGGGTTCGCGGCGCAGATTCACCAACCGCACATTGTCCCGGTTGAACGTGGCGTAGTACCCGGCGTCGGTGCAGATTCGCTTTGCCCCGATCGGGTGATCGACGGGGATGAGGTCGGCGGCGACGGCGGGATCGGTGACGATTTCGCGGATCCGCTGCTCGGCGAACTGCCGGGCGATGTCGTTGGCCGCCAGATCGCTGTTCTGGTCGGGGAAGGTCTTGCCGAACAGGACGCCGCCCTCGCGCCAGCGCAGCCACAGGGCTTCGTCGCGTTCCTGAGGCTCGGTGTCGACAGCGTTCTTGTGAAAGGTGCCGTGCGGTGTGCCCGCCGGTGCGTACGCCGAGACTCGCCGGCGTTCCGGATACTTGTCCCGGATCTGCTGCTGTTCCTCCATCGACCACGGCCGGTTGGGCATCGGAACGCTGTAGTTCGCGGATCGCTGGAATACCACCAGCTTCTCGGCCTGCCCGGCGATGATGGGCACCGCCTGGATGCCAGACGATCCCGTGCCGATCAGTCCGACCCGCTTGCCGCGCAGGTCTGGATCCTCGCGCGGCCACGCGGCCGTGAAAAAGACCTCGCCCGCGAAATCGTCGACCCCAGGAATGTCGGGGCGGTTGAGGGCCGACAGGCAACCCGTTGCGCAGGCCAGGAATTGCGCGGAGTACGTCTGTTCAGCTCCCGCCGCGTCACGGGTGCGGACATGCCAGAGACCGCGTTCGAACGCGGCCCCGACAACGTCGATGCCGAATCGGTAGTGGCGGCGCAGGTCGAATCGGTCGGCGACATGACACAGGTAGGAAAGGATCTCGGGTTGTGCCGCGAAGCGTTCGGTCCACGTCCAGCTCTGCTGCAATGTCTCGTCGAATGAGTATGAGTAGTCGACACTTTCGACGTCGCACCGCGCGCCCGGGTAGCGGTTCCAGTACCAGGTGCCGCCCACCTCGGGGGCCGCTTCGATGCCGACCACCGATAGCCCTGCCGACACCGCGCGGTGCACGGCGTAGAGCCCGGCGAACCCCGCGCCAACGACGATGACGTCGGGGTCAGTCATTTCGACCCGGATTGGGCCGGCTGCAGGAGGCGCCTCAGGTCGTCGAAGATCAGGTCCCGCGCCGATGCCGCAGGCGCAAAGGAGTAGATCGTCATGAAGCCGTGGAACAACCCGGGGAAATCCCGGTGCACGACGGCTACCCCCGCGTCGCGCAATCGTCGCGCGTAGTCGCAGCCTTCGCTGTGTAGCGGGTCAAGGCCTGCGGTGACGATCACCGCGGGCGGTAGATCGGCATGCGAATCGGCACGGGCCGGGGCCACCAGGTATGGCGCATCGAAAGCCGTTTGGGCGCCGAGGTATTGGCGCCAGTACCACTGCATCGCGGCGCGGGTGTTGAAGTAACCCGTGGCGTAGCGCTGATAGCTCTCGGTGTCGAATGACGGGTCGATCGCCGGGTACAGCAAGAGCTGCGCGACCGGCGGGGTTACGGCTCGTTCGCGGCACAGGATGGCGGTGACGGCGGCCAGATTCCCGCCTGCGCTGTCCCCGGCGATGGCCGTCCGGCTGGGGTCGATGCCGAGCTCGGCTGCGTGCTCGACCACCCAGCAGAACGCCGTGAAAACGTCGTACGCCGCAGCGGGAGCGGGGTGTTCCGGAGCGAGCCGGTAGTCAACCGACACGACCACGGCTTGAGTGCCGCGGGCCAGGGCGCGGCAGAAGCTGTCGTGGGATTCGATGTCGCACAGGACGAATCCCCCGCCGTGGCTGAAAACGATTCCAGGGCGGTCGTCGTACGGGTCGCCGTGCGGGTAGTAGACCCGCACCCCGATGTCGCCGGCGGCGCCCGGAATCCGCCGGTCGACGGTGCGACGAACGTCGTCGACGTTCTGCACCGGCACGCGCCGTTCGGCGACCGCCGCGCGGGCCGCTGCTCCGGTCATGGTCTCGACGCGAGGGAAATCGGCATTCAACACGCGCAGCGTCGCCTGGACGACCTCGTCGATGGGGTCGTCCGCGCGCTCGGGTCGGCCGCTCATGCCGGCCGGTACTTCAGCAGGGTCATTCCGTCTTCGGGCAGATCGTAGAACACCGGCTCGACGCGCATGCCGATCCGGACATCATTCGGGTCTACCTCGACCAACTCGGTGCTGAATTTCGGCCCGACGTCCCACTGCACCACCGCAAGGAGCTGCGGCAGCGCGTCCGCCCAGGGCGGTCCGGTGGGCCGACGAGCGACCGTGTAGGTGTACAGCGTTCCCGCACCGTCGATTTCGCGCCATTCCAAGTCGTCGGCCAGCGTCCCCGGGGCGAGGGTGCGGGGGTAGAAGACAAAGCTTTGCAGTGAGGGTGAGTACTGCACCACGATCCGGCGTTGCGCGAGGCCGTCCCAGAATGGTTTCGACACGGGGGTGGGCTCGGGAACGGGTGTTGTCACGCCGCTAGTCTCCCCGCATCAACAACGCGACCTGCTCGCTCATGATGCCGCCGTTACCGGTGACGAAGGCCGTGTGGCAGTCGGGCACCTGCGCATCGCCGGCGCGGCCCATGATCTGCCGGGCGCCGTCGACGACGTGGTGCATGCCGCCCGCCATGCCGGCCTGGCCGAAGGACAGTTGGCCGCCGGCGGTGTTCAACGGAAACTCCCCGCGGTAGGTCAGGTCATGGTCGTTAACCCAGGACATCCCTTTGCCTTTGGCGCAAAAGCCGGCGTCTTCGAGGCTCATCAGCACCGTGATCGTGTAACAGTCGTAGATCGACGCGACGTCAACGTCGGTGCGCTGCAGCCCGGCCATCGCGAAGGCCCGATCGGCCGCGCGTGCGATCGGTGTGTTCAACAGGTCCTCCGCGTAGGTCGGGGTTTTGAAGGCGATGTGCTCACCGAAGCCTTTGATCCACACCGGGCGGTTGCGAGAGCGGCGCGCGACGCCGGCGTTGGCGATCAGGACGCCCGCTCCCCCGTGCACCCGCATCACCGTCTCCAGCATGTGGATGGGGTCGGCGATCATCGGGCTGGCAAGAACGTCGCCCACGCTGATCGGAGCGCCGTGAAAGACGGCACCGGGGTGGGCACACGCGTTGGTGCGCTGGTCTACGGCGATCTTGGCGACCGCGCCGGGGTCATAGCCGAACTCTGCCGCGTAGCGCTGCGCGATCTGCGCGTATGGCGCGTTCTGGCCGACGTTGCCGTACGGGATCTCGAATTCGGCCTGCGGTGACCCGTAGTTATTCGATGACGCCCCATACCAATTCGGCCCGGCCGCCGCCTTCTTCCCGGATTGCGGCACCGACGCCGATCCGGGTACCACCGCCAACGCCGCCTCGCAGATCCCGAGCTCGACGGCCGCGGCGGCCCGCCAGACCATCCCCGCGGCCGTGGCACCGCCCAGGTCGACGCGCTCACCGAAATTCAAAGCGAGACCCAGGTATTCGCACAGAGTCGCCGGTGCGAACATCGCCGACTCGGCGACACCGTGCGTAACCAGACCGTTGACCTCGACGGGATCGATACCGGCGTCGTCGATCACCATCTTCGCCAGCAGCGCGTACTGGTCGAGGGTGAACAGCGGAGCTCGGGTCGGCCGCTTCTCAGCCGGTAACTCGGCGATGCCGATGATCGCGGCTTCGCCGCGCAGCCCGCTCACGACCCGCGCCGGGGCAGCTCGACCGTTGCCGTTCCAGGCATCAGCACGGTCGCGTGACGGCGGCCGGCGATGTCGAGATCCACCCACCCCGCGCCCTCGTCGGTGAGCCGTTTGCCCGTGATCTCCCCGCCGAAGCTCAGCACCTCGCCGGGATGGGCGACCGCGCGGTTCTGCACCGAAAACGACACCAGGCGACCACGTCCGCCGATCCAGTCCCCAATGGCACGGGCGAGCAACGCCGCCTGCAGTGGCCCTTGAACCAAGACATTGTCGTAGCCTTCGACCGCGTTCGCCCACTCTTTGTCGTAGTGGATGCGGTGCCCGTTGTAGGTGGCGGCGCTGAAGAAGAACATCTGGGTTTCGTCGACGGTGACTGTCAGCGTGGGCATCTGCTCGCCCACGGTGACGTCGTCATAGAACACCTGCTGGTCGGTCATGGGCGGGCGATCATTGACGTCGATGCCTCGGCGAGCAGCTCTCGGTGCTGGTTGTGGTAGACCGTCTGCCACGTGACGAGAACGAATCTGCCGGAGCGGCCTTGTTTTTCGACGATCGACTCGATGGTGCGGACCATCTGGATTTCGTCGTGGTGGTAGGCGGGCAGGTGAAAGGTGAAGCTCTCCCCGCCGGCCATCCGCTTCGGGGCGCGGGGAAACGCGAGGCTGCCCGAGATCGCGCCAGAAGATCCGTCGGGCCGCAGCCCCTCGAGGTGGGTGACACCGAGCACGGCGTACTGCAGGAAAAGCGGAGGGGCGATGATGTCGCGAAAACCGTTGGCCCTGGCGTACTCCGGATCGAACCACAGCGGGTTGTGATCTCCCACGGCCGCCGCCCACCGTTGCCAATCGCGCCGGTTCACCTCACCCGTCGCCGACGCGGCGACGGTTCCGACGCGCGACGCCGACTCGGCGTCGATCAACGTGTCCTCGCTCAACGCGATTCCTCCTGCAAGGTCTCCTCCAACCACGATGCGGCGACGTCGGCGCTGCCGCCGAGCGTCGAACCCAGTCGCGCCCGCTCGGTCCACAAATGCAGGTCGGTCTCGGTGACATAGCCCATCCCGCCGTGCAGTTGGTGGGCGTCCAGCGTTATCAGCCGGGCCGCGGTGGCCGCATGCATGCGCGCGATGGCCGTTTCCCTGGTCGCCGTGTGACCGCGTCCGATCCAGAACACCGCGGAGTGCGCGGCCAATCGTGCTGCCGCCAAAGCGATGTGCATGTTGGCGACCAGATGCTGGGCTGCCTGGAACGACGCGATGGGCCTGCCGAATTGCTGCCGCAGTTTCGTGTAGTCGACGGTGCGGTCCAGCACCGCCTGCCCGACGCCCACCAAGTCGAGTGAGCCCAGTGCAACCGCCGTGTTCGCCACCCGGCGCAGCGCCGAATCGGCGACTCCGGAATGAGGTTTGCCGAGCAGCGCGTCGGCACCGGCGACCACGTCGTCGAAGCGCACGGTGAACGCCCGGTGCCCCCCGGCGATCGCGAGCGGTTCCATGACCACGCCGGGCGCGCGGGAGTCGAGGACGAACAGCAGAGTGCGTTCTTGGGCGACGGCGGACACCACGATGACGTCGGCAACGTCGGCGTCGCAGATGTAGTCCACGGTTCCGCTGAGCCGCCACCGCTGCGAGACCGGGTCGGCGCGCAGCACGGGTGAGACGAGGGCAGCGTCGCGAGCACTCCACAGCGCAGTGGTGCCGCGGACAGCGCCGGACGCGACGGACGGCAGCCAGGCGGCCTTGGCGTCCGCGGTGCCAAGCTGGTCGATCGCGACCGCGGCCAACACCGTGCTATGCACCGTTGTCGGGCACAGGGCGCGGCCCGCCTCGGCGCAGAAGACGGCAAGGTCGTCGAGCGAGCCGCCGGATCCGCCGAATTCCTCGGCGATCGCGAGCCCGAAGACACCGGCGTCGCCCAACGCCTTCCACAGCGTCGGGGTGCTGCGGTCCGCGCCGGGTTCGCTCAGCGCGCGCACCGCCCGCACCGGGTTCTCCGACGCCAGCAGCGCGCGCAACGACGACGCGAAGTCGCGTTGTTCAGCGGTCAGTATCGCTTTCATTGTTTCCGCGAGGTTCCCGTCAGCGTCCGTACGAGGGCATGCCGTGCCCGCGCTGGGCGATGATGTCACGAAGGACCTCGTTAGTTCCGCCGCCGAAGCGCATCAAAGGCGCTGCCCGATACAGCCTTTCGAACTTGCCGGACAGCGGGGCGTCCGGGCTGCGATGCGCCAACAGGCCATCGGGGCCGAGGAGATCGAGCGCCAGCTCGGCGATGCGCTGCCGCAGCTCGCTGGTGAAAACCTTTTCGACGCTCACTTCCACGCTGGGGATGACACCGCTGTCGAGAATCGAGGCGGCCTCGTAACCCATCAGCGTTGCCGCCGCGACGTCGGCTTCGGCTTGTGCCAGCCGGCGCCGCAGCGATGGGCTCTCGACGGGCACCGTGCCGTCGCGCCGCGGCGTCAGCGCGAGTTCACGCAACTCGTCCACGGCGCGACGCAGATCGCCGGCGTTGGTCAGCGCGCCGCGTTCGAGGTCGAGCGCACCGGTGATGTACGTCCAGCCGCGGTTGACCTCGCCCATCAGATTCGTGACCCGCACCCGCACATTGTCGAAGTGCACCTCGTTGGTTCGATATCCCGACCATGCGTACTGCGGGCGGATTCCGATGCCGGGGCTGTCGATCGGGACGATGATCACCGAAATGCCCCGATGCCGGGCGCCGTCGGGATCGGTACGTACACAGAGCCACTCGTGGGTGGCGCGCTGAGCGCCGCTGTTCCAAATCTTGGTCCCGTTGATCACCCAGTCGTCGCCGTCGCGGACCGCGCTGGTGCGCAAGCTCGCCAAGTCCGTCCCGGCGTCTGGCTCGGAATAGCCCACGGCGCAGATCATTTCGCCCCGTGCGATCAAAGGCAGCCATTCGGTTTTGTTCCGTTCGGTGCCGTGCCGCATGATCATCGGCGCGACCGAGGTGACCGTCAGGTCCGGTCCGGGCACGCCCCAATATTCGAATTCGCTCATCAGCAGGTGCAGATGAATGGCGCCGAGCCCCAGCCCGCCGTACTCGCGCGGCCAGTTCAGTCCGAACCAACCCTTCTCGCCGATCGTGCGGCGAAACCGTGCCACCTCGCCGCCGGGAAACTCCAGGTCGTGCTGGGCGAGTTCGGCTCGCAGCTCCGGGGTGACGTTCTCGTGGAGGAACTCACGGATCTCGGTCAGCCACGCACGCTGTCCGGCGTCGAGCTCAAAATCCATTCCGGCCCACCTCACCTTTCACCGGGCAGCGCCAGCGTAACGCCGCGGCCAATCTTCGCCCGCGATTTCGCGCCCGCATCTCGCTGACACATGTCATTGACAGCTGGCAATGAAAGCTTGTAGGTTTTCGTCCGTGCCTTCAGCCCGATCGACCGCAGAAGCCGGGTCGTCGCTCCCTGTCAGCGCCCGCGAGGCACAGCGGCTGGCGACCCGCGCGCGTCTTTTCGAGGCGGCGGTGGCCGAGATCGGTCGATCGGGATTGGCGGGCACCGACGTCACAAAGATCGCAGGCGCCGTCGGCGTCGCCCGGGGCACCTTCTACTTCCACTTCCCGACCAAAGAGCATGTGCTGGTCGAGCTGGAGCGGGCCGAAGAAGTCAGAATCGCCGCGAAACTTACGACGAAGAAAGTCGGCCCCGGCGATCTGCTGGCGCTGCTGAAGCTGTTGGTGCGCGAGGTCCTCGACGCCGAACAGCGCCTTGGCCCCGTGGTCTTCCGGGACATGCTGGCGCTTCACTTCGCGGCGACGAGGCCTGTCGAGGACGAGTTGGTTGCGCACCCGCTGGCCAGCTTCGTCATAACGGCGATCACCGACGCCCAGGAAGCGGGCCGAGTGTCCCCCGATGCCGACGCGGGCGAACTCGGGGTGATCTTCATGACCGGGCTGTTCGCTTTGCTGGCCACCAGCCCCACGGCGTCGCGGGCTCGCGCCACACTTCTCAACCGATTTGTGAAGACCATCGTTCAAGGAATGGAGGCACGATGAGCGGCACCGGCATAGAGGGCTACCGAGAGTTCCTGGCGCAACGCGACGGCGACGCCGATCTCCTGCATCGTCGGCTCACCAACCGTGAGGAATTCTTCGAATCGCTTCAGACAGACCCGGTTCGCTCGGCCCGCAAGATCGACCGGGACGTCTTCATGAGAAACCTGCGCCGCCGCCGACCCGAACCGGGGTTGTCTCGCGAGATACTTTTCCTGTTGGCCACCGCCAAGCTGAATCAAGCGGAGCGATTCGGCGTGGACCTCGGCGACACCTACGGGCGCATCGGCGGCGAGGACCAGCCGCCGGAGCGGGTGTATCTCGCGCTCGAGGAGCATTACCACACCCGCCTACTCGCCTACGCGCTGGACATTTTCGGCTTGCCGTTCCAAGTGGTGGTGCCGCCGTTGGTGATGCGCCAGTTCGTCAAGATGGAAGTCTTCCTGCCCGAGCGCATCGGATTCGTCTTCGTGGGTGCGGCCGAAATGGCGGGATGCATCATGTTCGATGAGCTGCGCCGGGTGGGCGTCGAGTTGTTTGCCGACGAACCGGAAGTGTCCGCACGCATCGAGCGGCTCTACACCGAGATCCTCACCGACGAACTGGGCCATGTCGGTTACTGTGGGGCCCGCTGCAGCGGCGCGGAACGGACGCTGATGCGTTGGCTCTACCCGCGTTTCGCGCGGCTCTTCGCTCGCCAGACGGCCGAGATCAGCCTGCTGATCGACCGCGACCAGCTACGTGCGCGTCTTGACCGGCCCTTCGACGTCGAGGGACTCGTCGCCGGGGTGCCGAACGAAACGTTCCTCGCAGCACATCCGTAAAGGGAGCGGGCGCGGGTTTTCCAAGGCGCTGCCGCGGCAACTCTCGCCGGTATGAGCGACAGGTCAGATTTCGGCACCTTCGGCCGGTTCGTCGAAACGCCGGTCGACGAGATGCCGTCCGAGATGCGCGAAGCCTACGAATTCACCCGTGAACTGCGGGGCCTGGTTCCCGGACCGCACAAGATCTGGCTTGCCAATCCCACGCTGTCCAAGACCATCGTGCCGACAGGCGCCTACTTTCAGCGCGAGTCCACGTTGACCAAAGCCGAGATCGAGATCGCGACGAACGTCGTCAACGGTCGGTGGCGCAGCCCGTATGCCAACTACGAACACGAGATCATCGGCGTACGCGACGGGAACCTGGATCCGCAACGCGTGCAGGCGTTGATTGCCGGTCTGCCAACGTCATTCGACGATCCACGCGAACAAGTGGTCTACGAGCTCTCCTCGGCATTGGTGGCACCGCGGATCGTTCCGCTGGGACTCTACCGTCGCGCGAAGGGGTTGCTCGGTGACGCCGGCATCGTTGACGTCTCGGTGTTGCTGGGCTGGTTCACGATGGTGTGTATGACGTTGAACGCCTTCGAAGTTCCCGCCGACGCCGAGGGATTGGATCAGTAAGCATGGCCCTGCCGCCGCTCCCCGACGTCACGCTGGCACCGGTCGCGTTCTTTCCCCAGAACTACTTCCCGGAAAACCTTGCGGTGCGCGCCGACGGCTCCGTGCTCGTCACGGCCATCCTGCAGAAAGAACTCTGGTGGGTTCCGCTCGCCGATCCCGTATCGGTGGTCGACCCCGTCTTGGTTCACGCCTTCGATCACCCGGTCACCGGTATCGCCGAGGTCGCGCCCGAGGTGTTCGTCGTCAGCCTCACCGAGGGCTATACGACCCACGAATCGCACTTGGCGCGGATCGATTTCTGCGACTGGAAACCCGGGTCGCCCGTGACGCCGGAGGTCATTTACACCTTCGACGACCGTGTCCGCGCCCTGAACGGAAGCTGCCTTCTCGGGCCGAACGTATTAGCGCTCGCCGACTGCTTCGCCGGCCTCATCTGGCGCGTCGACCTCGCCGACGACGCCCGCAGCGCCACGGCCAGGGTGTGGCTATCCGACGACACCATGGCCTTCGATCCCGACAGCGACCTGCCGCCGCCGCCGCAACCGGGCGTGAACGGCGTGCGCTACGGCATGCAGAGCGGCCATCTGTACTACACCTCGACGGCGCAGAAAGTGTTCATGCGCGTGCCAGTCGATCCGGCCACCCTGGATCCGGCCGGGCCGGCGCAGTTCGTGGCTGCGATCGACAACGCCGATGACTTCTGCCTCGACGAGAGCGCCGGATTCGCTTACGTCACAAGGCATCGCGCCAACACCATCGACCGGGTACCGCTAGCTCCGCGGCATGGCAGCGAAGTCCGCCACATCGCCGGCGACCCGTTCGACGAAGCCCTGGTCGGTCCGTCCAGCGCCGCCTGGGGACGCGCTCCCGGTGAGCCCGGGCGCGTCGTCTACGTGACTACCGACGGCGGAACCACCGCTCCTCCTGACGGCGTCAGCCGTAACGCCGCGCTGCTGCGCGTAAAGCTGAATTACCCGGAGGGTGACAGCGACGCGAACAACCGGTGACCCCGTTCTGTAAAAACGCTGTCAAACTCCCGTTAAAACCCCTCGGCGGCCTCGCGGAAGCAGAGTATGGCTGCGAAGATTTCTGTATCGGTCCAGTAACCGGCCACAGGGAGAAGTGATGCCACCCGTTGAAATGCGCCTCCGCGAAGACTTACGCAACTACGCCGTGGAATTGCGACAGCTCGCGTACACCCTTCCTCTCGGCGTCGGCGAGCATGACCTTCTCAAACTGTCAGACCGGATGCGCGCCGCGGCCGATGAGGTAATGCGCAAAGGCGCCTGACTCAGCCGCCCTTGAGGCGAATCTTCCAGCGCACGAAACCGAGATAGAGGGTGCTGATCAGCACCAGCATGCCGATGTCGAACCACCAGGCGCCCGGCGTGTGATGCCAGTGTGAGTCCTTCGGGGTCAGCGGACCGGGCACCAATTTGATCAGGTCGGCGGTCGAAGCCGACGTCGCAAAGCCCCAGCGGGCCGGTGTTGCCCACGACATCTGGTCCAGGCCAACGCGATTGGTTACGGGAATCATGCCGCCGGAGAACACCAGCTGCGACATGACCGCCACAACCAGCAGGGGCATGATCTGTTCGTTGGACTTGGCCACGGCTGACAAGGCCAAGCCGAGCATCGCCGAGGCGACACAGGTCGACGCCACATCGACGAACAACTCCAGGGCGGGCTTCCCCAATGCGACGGCGCCCTGAGTCGGGCCACCTTTGCCCAGCACCGTGATGATGGTGACGATCGCCGACTGTAGGACGGCGAATACGGTGTAGACGCACACCTTCGCCAGCAGGTACGCCGAAGTCGACAAACCGACCGCCTGTTCGCGCACGAAGATGGCGCGCTCCCCGATCAGGTCGCGGATCGTCAGCGCGGTTCCCATGAAGACCGCGCCGACATTGAGCAGCACCAGGATCTGCCCCGGTTCGTTGGGCGCGGCACCCATCGGATTAGGGATGCCGAAGCCGACATCGCCGGGCACCGACATCGAGAGCGCACCCATGATGAACGGCAGTATCGCCAGGAAGATGAAGTAGCCCCGGTCGGAAAAGATCAACCGCACCTGTCGTCGGGCGATGGTGGAGAACTGCCGCATCAGGCTCGTGTGTGAGGGGTCGCCCAACTCGGCGGGTTTCTGCGCCGGCGGTGGCGCCGGGGGCGGTCCCGTGCGCGCCAGGTAGCGAGCCTTGGACCCGTCCGGGTCGTTGGCGACGGTGCTGAAGATGTCGGCCCAGTTGGTGGTGCCCATGGTCGGCCCGATTTGGCTGGGCGGCCCGCAGAACGCCGTCTTGCCGCCGGGCGCCAACAGCAGCACCTGATCGCAGACGTCCAGATACGTCAGCGAGTGGGTGACTACGAGCACCACGCGACCCGCGTCGGCCAGCTGCCGCAGCATGGTCATTACCTGGCGGTCCAGCGCCGGGTCCAGGCCGGACGTCGGCTCATCGAGGATCAGCAGCGACGGCCCGGTGAGCAGCTCCAGGGCCACCGACGCACGTTTGCGCTGACCGCCGGAGAGCTTGTCGACCCGAGTTTGCAGATGCTGGGTCATCTCGAGTTCCTCCAGCACCCGCGCCACCACCTGGGCCCGGTCGTCCTTGGTGGTGTCCGGCGGCAGCCGCAGTTCGGCCGCGTACATCAGTGCCTGCTGAACGGTCAGCTGGCCGTGCACGACGTCGTCCTGCGGCACCATGCCGATCCTGCTGCGCAGCGAGGCGTACTCGGCGTGGATGTTGTGGCCCTCGAAGGACACCGTGCCGGTGGTGGGATGCGTGTAGCCGGCCACCAACCGGGCGAACGTCGATTTGCCCGCGCCCGACGGCCCGATCACCGCCGTCAGCGTCCCCGGGACCGCCGCCAGCGAGATGTTGTCCAGGAGCGTCTTGTTGTTCTCGATCGTCCACGTCACCCCGCGCACGTCGAGTCCCCCGGTGCGTGTCGCGGTTGCGGCCTGGTCGCGGCGGGCCAGCGTGCCGCCGTGGAAGACCAGGTCGATGTTGCCGATCGTGACCACGTCACCGTCGTTGAGCAGCGCGGAATCCACCCGGACGCCGTTGACGAAGGTGCCGTTGATGCTGCGGTTGTCGTGGATCTCGGTGCCCGCGGGCGACGGGAACAGGGTGGCGTGGTGGCGTGACGCCAGGACCTCGGGGATGACGATGTCGTTGTCGTTCGCCCGGCCGATCTTGATCGCGCCGGGTGTCTCCAGGGCCGCCTTGCCGGGCCGCAGGATCTTCATCATCGACGTCGCGATGATCGACGAGTCACCGCCGACCCGGCCCGTCTCGAGGGCGGCCGGCTCGGCCGTGGTGGCCGGTGGCGCGGTATCGGCCGGCGGCACATGCAC
>NZ_JAFAUS010000514.1 GCF_019243155.1 Mycobacterium sp. | reverse complement strand
AAGGCCGTCGTCGTGCGGATTCATCAGGTCGTAGGACCGATATGTCTCCGAATCCGTAACTGCCGTGCCGATTTTCGCACCCAGCGTGGTGACCGCCTCGGCGACGAAGTCGGCAGGGAGCCCGTCGTAGTGGGCCCGCGCGCGGTTGCCGTGCGCATCGGTCTCATAGAAGGATGCCGGTGCGATGCCGGTGACCAATAGGCTGAAAATCAAGCGGGTGAACATATCCGGCACGTTCAACTGTCCCGCGTACTGGCTGTGCGCGAGGATCAGGTCGGATCGGAACACCGCGACGGGCAGGCCGCACAGGTCGTGCGCCTCACGCAGCAGCACCTCGCCGGCCCACTTGCTGTTGCCGTACCCGTTGGCGTAGCTGTCGTCGATGGGACGCACCGGGCTGATCGTGCGGATGTCACCGTCCTCGGTGAACCTGGCGGGGTCGACCGACATGGCCACCGACACGGTCGACAGGTAGGTGATCGGCTTGATCCGCGCGGTGATCGCCAGCCGGATCAACTCGGCGGTGCCGACCGCGTTGGGGCCGAAGAGCTGGTCGTACGGCAGGACGTGGTTGACGAAGGCGGCCGGGTGAACGATGAGGTCCACGCGCTGCGCCAGCGAATCCCAAGTAGCCTGGTCCAGGCCGAGATTCGGCTCGCCGATGTCGCCGACGATGACCTCGAGATGCGCGGCGGCCAGCCCGCGGAACCGCTCGAGCAGTTGCGGATCCCCGCTGTCGAAGACGCTCTCAAGCCGCCGGGCGGCGGCGGCGGGATCAGCGCCGCGCACGATCGTGATCAGCTTCCCGCCCGTATCGGCCAGCCGCTCAAGCCAATTCAGCGTCAGGAACCGGCCCAGATAACCGTTGGCACCGGTCAACAGGACCGTCTGCGGCGTACCCGTGACGCGTGGCAAGCCCGGTGCTTCGGACAAGGTCTTGGCGTCGATGAACTTGTCCAGGGTCAGGTCGGCGGCACGTACCTGGGTGGCGCCGCGTCCGTGCACCGTGGCGAAGGTCGGCCGCTTGGAGCCCGATTGACGTTCGGCCTCAACATATTCGGCGATCTGCTGCAGATCGGACGTCGGACTGATGATCTGCGCCACCGGGACCTCCACGTCGAAGAGGTCCTGCAGCAGGTTCGAGAAGGTCAGTGCGGACAGGGAGTCGCCGCCGAGTTCCAGGAACTGGGCGTCGGGTCGCGGCGGGCCGCCGGCCAAACCGAGCAAGGATTCCGCGGCGCGCGTCAGCGTGTCGATCACCGGCCGGTCGGCCGCCCCCTCGCGCAAGGTGCGCAGCTCGGCCGTGCGGGTGGCGGCCAGGTCGGCGTAGAGCGCTTCGAGCCGTTCGCCGTAATGCTCTTTGAGCTTGGGCCGCAACAGCTTACCCACTCCCGACAGCAGGCCGTTGTCTTCGCTGAACGGAACGGTTTCGACCAGGAAGTCCGCGGGAATCTCGTAGGACTGCAGCTCGGCTCGCCTCGCGGTCTGCCGCAGCGATTCGCTCAGTGCCCCCTTGAGGCCGTCCGGATCGTTCGCGAACTTCTCCTGCGCCTCGTCGGTCGGGACGACGACGGCCAACAGGTACGGCCGTTCGCTGTTGCCGTAGAGAAAGATCTGCCGGACCAGAGCCGCGCTGGAGAACACGGCCTCCAGCCGAGCGACGGCGACGAACTCGCCCTGCGCCAGCTTCAATACGTTGTTCCGCCGGTCGACATACGCAAGGTGATCCGGGCCGAGTTCGGCCATCACATCACCGGTCCGGTAGTAGCCGTCGGGATCGAACGCGTTGGCGGTCACATCGGGCCGGTTGTAGTAACCGCTAAATGCCGTCGCCGACTTCACAAGAAGCTCGCCGCGCGGATACGGCTTGTCGGTCAGGAAATATCCCAGCTCGGGAACGTCTACCAATTTGTAGTCGATGACCGGGGGCCGGGAGATCACGCCGTCTTTGGTGACCATCAGCAGTTCGGTCAGGCCATAACCGTCGAACACGTGCACATCCAGGCAGGCCTCGATGAACTTCTTCATCTCCGCCGCCAACGGAGCGGTACTGGAAAAGCTGGTGATGATCCGCCCGCCGAGAACCTGCTCGCGCAGCTCGGTCTTGGCCTCCTCGTCGGCCGACTCCGCATCCGCGCCCTCGAAAACGATTCTGTCGACCGCGCTTTGGTAACGCTGGTAGAGCATCTCGGCGATCCGGGGCACCATGCCCATCTGGGTTGGCCGCACCAGATTCCAATCCTCGAAGAGCGTGGACAGATCGCTCTCGGGCACGAAGTAACTGGTGCCCCCCGCCTGGAAGGACGACGAGAGCGGGATCCTCCCACCGAGGTGGTTCAGCGGCATGAAGTTGACGTTGAAGACCGGAATGTCAGTGAAGTCCGGTTGCAGTTCGACGGTCCACACTTCCGAGATCATCCGCTCGGTGTACATCGCACCCTTGGGCAGTCCCGTGCTGCCCGAGGTGTACATGATCATCGCCAGACGCTGGTCGGTGTCGCCGAGGTACGCCGGTTCGGGAGGCAGGGCGCGGCCGCGCTCGACCAGCTCGTCGAACGTCTCGATGGTCACGTCCATGCCGGCTTCGGTGAGCTTCGCCCGCGCTTGCGCCAAGGCCTCACGTTGGTCGTCGACTTCGGCCCGGTAGTCGAAGACGACGAGACGCCGCACCGACGCGGTGCCCAGCGCAGCCTCGACGGCGAGGTTGAGATAGCCTGCGCCCGTGGCGATTACCCGTGGTTCGACCTCAGCGATGATCGGCTGCAGCCGGGATGGCGCGGCATTGTGCTGCAGCGGCACCGCGACCAGGCCGAGGTAACCGGCCACCAGATCCATGGTCAGATACTCGGGACTCGCAAAACCCAAGGTGGCGACGAAGTCTCCGGGTGCAACCGGGTTCGCCGCGTCGTGACGCAGCGCGGTGGCCACGGCGCGGACATTGGTCCACAGCTCGCGGTAGGTGATCGTGTCGAACCGCGGCAGCAGCTTTGCGACGGTGCGGCCGGTGGCCGGGTCGGTCGTCAGCTCACGCGCTCGCCAGCCGAGCGCGGGGCGGTCCGCGTACCCCTCCACGAACGTCTCGAGAATTTGGGGCAGCCGCAGACTGGGCTCACGGGCCGCCTGCTGGAGCGAGATATCGGGCGTCGCGTTGCCGAACTGCTCGTCGGTGTCCCGCAACCGGCCTATGCGTTCAGCCACTTGCCGCCGCGCGGGACTGTCAAGGATCGTCTTCTGGTTCGTCGCATCGCCCGTCATCGCCGGCCTTCCGTTCTGATCGCTCGTCTACCGGGAACTCACCGTCGCGCGCCAGTCTTCCGTTCAACCGATGTGACGGTTCTCACACCCCGGCCCATCCGCGCGTGGTGAACCCGCCTGAAAGGGTGTGCATGTTTGCCGCGGCGCGGCGAGTGTCAGGAAACGACCTGGATGGGGTCGCCCACATTCACCTGGTTGAAGTACCAGGCGGCATTGTCGGGGCTGAGGTTGATGCAGCCGTGGCTGACGTTGGTGTGGCCTTGGTCGTCAACCGACCAGGGTGCCGAGTGCACGTAGACGCCGCTCCACGTGACGCGAACCGCGTATTGGGCGGTGATCTTGTATCCCTCGGGCGAGCTGAGCGGGATGCCGATGGTCCGCGAGTCCATGACCACGGTGCGCTGCTTTTCCAGGGCGGTGAAGCTGCCCATCGGGGTGGGTCGACTCGGTTTGCCCATCGACGCCGGCATCGTGCGCAGCACCTCCCCGTTGCGGCTGACGGTGAAGGTATGTCCGGAGAGGCTGGCGACGCCGAGCAACGCGTCACCGGTGTCGAACCCGGACGTCAGGGCCTGCACGCCGACGGAAACGTGGGTGTGGGCGGGCCAGTACTGGTTCGGCACCCATTGCACGACGTTGTTGTCGACCCACTGGAAATGCCCCGGCGTGTTAATGGGGGACGTCACGCGGATCGACCGCTCGGCGGCGACGCGATCAGCGACCGGCGCGGTGAAGGTCACCACGACCGGCTGTGCCACGCCCACCACCGCGCCGGCACTGGGCAAAACTGAGGCAACGGTGGGTACGGGCTGTGGTTGCGGGATCGCGGCTTGGCTGGGGCCGACCGGCCCGACCAGGGCCGTTAGCGTGATCGCGACCATAACAAATAGATAACGAACACCTCGACGCATAGCGTCCACCCTCCGAGATGGTGCGATCAACACGAAACTATTCTACTTGCTGCCCGACTATTACTGATTTCAGCAAACATCGACGGTTTTAATCGCCGTCACGATAACGATCTGGTAACCGGTTGAGTTCGACCGTGTCACGGGCAAATTCGCCCTACCGATGTTGCGGGGTGCACGGGGATCGATGCCACCGGCCGCATAGCACACGACGGTGAACTCCAGGACCGCGAATTGCCTCATCGCACAGATGCTTTGGTGGTAACGCCGGTAGTCGCGTGGATACGCCGTCGCCGCCGGCGCGCCAAAGGACTGGCTGGCGTGCCGGCGACGCGTTAGCCTCGGCGACATCGGTGCGGAGAAAGCCGAGCCCGAACACACCAGGAGTACGGGTGCTCTTCCGTCAGTTGGAGTATTTCGTTGCCGTCGCTTCCGAGCGGCACTTCGCCCGGGCGGCCGAGAAGTGCTACGTCTCGCAACCCGCGCTGTCCGCGGCGATCGCCAAGCTGGAGCGAGAGCTGAACGTCACGCTGATCAACCGCGGGCACAGCTTTGAAGGCCTCACGCCCGAGGGCGAGCGGTTGGTGGTGTGGGCCAGGCGGATTCTCGCCGAGCACGACGCCTTCAAGGCCGAGGTGGACGCCGTGCGATCAGGTATCACCGGAACGCTTCGGCTCGGTACGGTGCCAACCGCGTCGACGACGGCGTCTCTGGTGCTCTCGGCGTTCTGCTCTGCGCACCCATTGGTGAAGGTGCACATCCTCTCCCGTCTCGCGGCCACCGAGTTGTATCGGCGCATCCGCGAATTCGAGCTGGACGCCGCCATCGTGCACGCGGCGCCGGCCGAGGCCAACGACGTGAACTTCGTGCCGCTGTACGAGGAGCGCTACGTGCTGATCGCGCCGGCGGACATGTTGGGAGCGGGAGCGTCGACCATGTCATGGCCGGAGGCTGCGCAGCTGCCGCTGGCGTTGCTCACCGGTGACATGCGGGACCGCCAGATCATTGACAAGGCGTTCGCCGACCACTCGATCACCATCAGCCCACAGGTCGAAACCGACTCCGTCGCTTCGCTATTCGCACAGGCCGCAGCCGGGAACTGGGCCTGCATCGTGCCGCATACCTGGTTGTGGACGTCGCCGCTCGGCCCGGAGATCCGCGCCGTGGAAATGGTAGATCCGGTGCTCAAGGCCGACATCGTTCTCGCTACGAACTCGGCAGGACCTGGTTCCCCGATCGCACGCGCGCTCGTGGAGTCCGCCGGTCAGCTGGCGCTCGATCAGTTCTTTGACGCGCAGTTGTTGGGGATCAAGCGCCGACGGTGACCGTAACCTGCTGCGCGGCAGCGCTGCTCGGGTTCAGGTTGGCCAGATGCCCGCTTTCGACCCCGGCCGCCGGGTCCAGCTCGCAATCGATGATCGAGGGCCCCCGAGCGCCGACCGCTTCGGCCAGCGCCGAGCGCAACTCGGCCGGTGTGGTGACGTGATATCCCTTGCCGCCGAACGCCTCCGCGATCAACTCGTGGTGGGCACGCGCGTTCAACATGGTCGGCGCTGGGTCGGTGCCTTTCGATGCCTCGTCACCGCGGTAGACACCGCCGTTGTTGAGGATGACGACGGTGACCGGAAGCCGGTAGCGGCAGATGGTTTCGATCTCCATTCCGCTGAAGCCGAACGCGCTGTCACCCTCGATCGCGACCACGTGCTTACCGGTTTCGACGGCCGCGGCGATCGCGTAGCCCATGCCGATGCCCATCACCCCCCAGGTTCCGGTGTCCAGGCGGTGCCGCGGCAACTCCATGTCGATGACATTGCGGGCCAGGTCGAGGGCATTGGCCCCCTCGTTGACCACGTACACGTCCGGGTTTTCCTGCAGCACAGAGCGAATCGCACCGAGGGCGTTGTAAAACCGCATGGGGTGCGGATCTTCGGCCAGCCGTTCGCGCATCTTGGCGTCGTTGCGGGCTTTGCGCTCGGCGAGTTCGTCGGTCCATTCCGCCGGTGCCGAGATCGGATGGCGGCTAACGCCGTCGCGCAGGGCGGACAGCACCGAACCGATGTCACCGACCAGCGGCGCCGCGATCTGTTGGTTGCTGTCGAACTCCGACGGCGCGATGTCGACCTGCACGAATTTCGCGTCGGCGGACCATTGTGGCGATTCCCCGTGTCCGAGTAGCCAATTGAGTCTCGCGCCGACCAGCAGGACGGCGTCGGCGCGTGCGATCGCCAGCGAGCGCGCCGCCGCGGCCGACTGCGGGTGCGAGTCCGGCAGCAGCCCCTTCGCCATCGACATCGGCAGGAAGGGAATTCCGGTCGCCTCGACGAACTCCCGAATCACGTCGTCCGCCTGGGCATATGCCGCGCCCTTGCCGAGCACGATCAACGGTCGCCGCGCGTGGGACAGCACGTCGAGCGCCCGATCGACCGCGTCCGGTGCCGGCAGCTGCCGGGGAACGGGGTCGACGACTCGCCAGACCGTGTCGGCGGCGGCCGAGGCGTCCATCGCCTGGCCCAGGACGTCGCCGGGGATGTCGAGATACACCCCGCCTGGGCGCCCGGAGACCGCGGTGCGAATGGCGCGCGCGATGCCGCGGCCGATGTCCTCGATCCGGTTGATCCGGTAGGCCGCCTTCGCGAACGGCCTTGCGGCGTTGAGCTGGTCGAGGTCCTGGTAGTCCCCGCGTTGCAGATCCACCAGGGCCCGATTGCTGGAACCCGAGATCTGGATCATCGGGAAGCAGTTCGCGGTGGCGTTGGCCAGCGCGGGCAGGCCGTTGAGGAAACCGGGTCCGGACGTAGTCAGGCACACACCCGGCCGACCGGTGAGGAACCCGGCCGCCGCCGCCGCGTTGCCGGCCGATGTCTCCTGCCGAAAGCCGATGTAGCGAATCTTGGAGGCCTGCGCCACGCGGGCGAGGTCGGTGATCGGGATGCCGACGATCCCGTAGATGGTGTCGACGTCGTTGGCCTTGAGCGCGTCCACCACGAGGTGGAAGCCGTCCGTCAAATTCGTCGGAGGTGTGGTCATGATGGCGACTCCTCGTGTTCGGGTGGTAACGCTTCCGCCATCACTGTGCGGCCAGCGACGGGCAGGTGTCCAAGACTGAGCCGCTATACCATGATTCACGCTGTCTATCGCCGCAGCTCAACGGTGCCAATTGAGGCTTTCATAGTCCGCAGTTATCAAACGTCAGTCATTCAGTATTGGACGGAGGGTGGCGCGGCCGGGCATGGTGCGAATAACCGAAGAGGGGAAGGAGTGCGGCGATGAAGTCTGACACGGTCATCAGCAGCGAGGTTTCGACCGGCTCGCGCATAGCGGATCTGGTCGAGGCGGCCGCGCACAGGTCGCCGGAGGCGCCTGCGTTGGTCGTCACCCCCGATCGCATTCCGCTCAGCTACCGCGACGTGGTCCGGTTGGTCGACGACCTCGCCGGGCAACTGAAACGCGGTGGCCTACTGCCGGGTGACCGGGTGGCGCTGCGCTCGGGCAGCAACGCGGAGTTCGTTGTCGGGCTACTGGCGTTGTCGCGAGCCGACTTGATCGCGGTCCCGCTCGACCCGGCGCTGCCCGTCTCCGAACAGCGCGCGCGCAGCGAGGCGGTGGGCGCGCGGGCGGTGCTCATCGACGGGGAGGGCACGGGCGACAAGGAGGAGCCCGACCTGCCGTGGTGGCCGATCGCGGTGACGGTCGGCCGCGAGAACGGCGCCGTGGCCGTCCGCCTGTCCGCCGCCGGCGCGCCGCGGCAAGACTTTTCGACGCCGGAGGGGCTGCGCGACGACGACGCGATGATCATGTTCACCGGCGGAACGACTGGCGTGCCGAAGATGGTCCCGTGGACGCGCGACAACATTGCCGACTCGGTGCGGGCCATCATCGCCGGATACGAGCTCGGACCACAAGATGCGACGGTGGCGGTGATGCCGCTCTACCACGGGCACGGGTTGCTCGCCGCGCTGCTGGCGACCCTGGTGTCCGGGGGCGCGGTGCTGCTGCCGGCGCGCGGAAAGTTCTCCGCACACACGTTCTGGGACGACATCGATTCCGTCCGGGCCACCTGGTACACGGCCGTGCCGACGATTCACCAGATCCTGCTGGAGCGGGCCACGGCCGATCAATCCGGAAGTGCCCACGCCGCTTTGCGTTTCATCCGCAGCTGCAGCGCGCCGCTCACCGCCGAATCGGCACAGGCGCTGCAAGACACGTTCTCGGCGCCGGTGGTGTGTGCCTTCGGAATGACTGAAGCCACCCACCAGGTCGCCACCACGGCAGCCGCGGGTAGCGGCCACGTCGAAAACCCCGCTGCCACACCGGGTCTCGTCGGCAGGTCGACCGGGCCGGAAATCCGGATCGTCGGGGCCGACGGCCAGGCCCTGCCGGCGGACACCGTCGGGGAGGTCTGGCTGCACGGTCCGACCGTCGTGCGGGGTTACCTCGGCGACCCGTCGATCACCGCCGCCAACTTCACCGACGGGTGGCTGCGCACCGGTGACCTGGGCACGCTGTCACCGGCCGGCGATCTCGTCATTCGCGGCCGGATCAAGGAACTCATCAATCGCGGCGGGGAGAAGATCTCACCCGAGCGCGTCGAGGGTGTGCTCGCCAGCCATCCCGACGTGCTGGAGGTCGCTGTCTTCGGCGTGCCGGACAAGCTGTACGGCGAGACGGTGGCGGCGGCGGTGGTGGCCCGCGTGTCCGCCACACCGACGGCGGACGAGCTGACTGCGTTCTGCCGCGAGCGGCTGGCCCCGTTCGAGGTTCCGGCCAGCTTCCAGTTGGCGGACGAGCTGCCGCATACCGCGAAGGGATCGCTGGACCGACGCGCGGTCGCCGAGCAGTTCGCTGCGTCGGCCTAGGAAAAAACCGGCTCAGACGCCTGCCTTCATCCGGGCCGCCGCGGATTCCGGCATCGGCTCGTAGCGGGCAAAGGAACGGGTGAACGACGCTGCCCCGTGCGCCAGCGAGCGCAGGTCGATCGCATAGCGGGTCAACTCGACCTGAGGCACCTCGGCCTTGACCACCGTGCGCTCGTTGCCGGCGGTGTCGGTGCCCAGCACCCTGCCTCGACGACTCGACAGGTCGCCCATCACCGCGCCGACGAAGTCGTCGGGCACCAACACCGTGATCTCGTCGATGGGCTCCAGCAGGGTCACCCGGGTCGCCGCGGCCGCCTCGCGCAGCGCCAGCGAGCCCGCCATCTGGAACGCGAAGTCCGACGAGTCGACGCTGTGCGCCTTTCCGTCGAGCAGGGTGACGCGGATGTCGACCATCGGGTAGCCGGCCTGCACGCCCTTATCCATCTGCGCGCGCACGCCCTTCTCCACGCTCGGGATGAACTGGCGCGGCACCGCCCCGCCGACCACTTTGTCGAGGAATTCGAATCCCGAGCCCTCCGGCAGCGGCTCCACCTCGATGTCGCACACCGCGTACTGGCCGTGGCCGCCGGACTGCTTGACGTGCCGGCCGTGGCCTTTTGCCTTGCCGCCGAACGTTTCTCGCAGCGGGACGCGCAACTCGACGGTGTCAACGGTGACGCCATAGCGATTGGCCAGCGCGTCGAGCACGACGCCGGCGTGGGCCTCGCCCATGCACCACAGCACGATCTGGTGGGTCTCAGAGTTCTGCTCGATCCGCAGCGTCGGGTCCTCGGCGGCCAACCGGCCCAGCCCGACCGACAGCTTGTCCTCGTCGGTCTTGGCGTGGGCCGCGATGGCGACCGGCAGCAGGGGCTCGGGCATCGTCCAGGGCCGCAGCACCAGCGGCTCGGCCTTGTCCGACAGCGTGTCACCGGTTTCGGCGCGGCTCAGCTTGCCGATCGCGCAGATGTCACCGGCGACCACCTCGGGGGCGGGGCGCTGCTGTTTGCCCAGCGGAAAGGACAGCACCCCGATGCGTTCGTCTTCGTCGTGGTCGGCGTGGCTGTGACCGTTGGCCTGCGCGCCGTCCTCCCCGCCGAAGAAGGACGCAAAATGGCCCGACACATGAACCGTCGTGTCGGGCCTGATGGTCCCGGAGAACACCCGGACCAGGCTGACCCTGCCGACGTAGGGGTCCGACGTAGTCTTCACCACCTCGGCCAATAGCGGCGCCTCGACGTCACATGCGAGCTCGGCGTGCCGGGCGCCCTGCGGCGTAAACACTTCTGGCATCGGGTGTTCCACCGGCGACGGGAACCCGCGCGCGGCGACCTCCAGCAATTCCATGGTGCCGACGCCGGTGCTGCTGCACACCGGGATCACCGGGAAGAACGAACCGCGGGCGACGGCTCTTTCCAAATCCTCGATGAGTCCCGACTCGTCGATGGCCTCGCCGCCGAGATAGCGCTCCATCAGCGACTCGTCCTCGGATTCCTCGATGATCCCTTCGATCAGGGTGCCGCGAGCCTCCTCGATGCGATCCGCATCGCCGGGGTCCGGTGACTGCATGGTCCGCTTTCCGTCGGCGTAGGAGTAGCGGGTCTGCGACAGCAACCCGATCAAGCCTTCGCAGGCGGGCAGGGCGGTCGGCAGGTAGAGCGGTAACACCTTGTCGCCGAACGCATTCTGCGCGGCGGCCAGCGCCTCGGAGTAGTTCGCTCGGGCATGGTCGAGCTTGGTGATCACCACGGCGCGCGGCATGCCGACCTGGTCGCATTCCTGCCACAAGGATTTCGTGGGCTGGTCGACGCCCTCGTTGGCCGCGATCACGAACAGCGCGCAGTCCGCCGCCCGCAATCCGGCTCGCAGCTCGCCGACGAAGTCGGCGTAGCCGGGCGTGTCCACCAGGTTGATCTTGATGCCGTCATGCGCCAGGGAGGCGACGGCGACGCCGACGGACCGCTGCTGGCGAATTTCGGCGTCGTCGTAGTCGCAGATGGTGCTGCCGTCGGTCACCGAGCCGGGTCTGGACAGCACACCGGCGGCAACGAGCAGCGTCTCGACCAGGGTGGTCTTGCCGCCGCCGGACGGCCCCACCAGGACGATGTTGCGCACATCGCCGGGCCCATTCGCGGTGGGAGCGGCTCCTCCGCTCTGGGTAGCGTTCGCCTTGTCCGCCATGACTTTCCTCCAGCTCTTCGGAGTCGCTCGGCTCGCTGCGCGGGATGTGTCCCAGCTCACAGGGCCTAGGGGCAACTTTTCCCCCAACTGCCGCCCAACACAAGGCCACGAGACGACCACTATTGGGTCGAGGAGATTTTCGGCGACCGTCCGTCCGGTCAGGCGTGCCAGTCGGCCACTCGCCGCACCGCGATCGAGATCACTGGGCCGTCCAGCGAAATCGATTGATACTGAGGGTATTTCGCCCGCAGCAGCCGGTACCCCACGGCCATGGTCTCGCCGTCGGAATGGACGGTGGCCACGCCGTCGACCCGGACCCACCACAATCGCGTCCAGTCGTCGGCGTATTCGTCGACGAGCAGGCTGACCTGTGGGTTGCTGTCGATGTTCGCCAACCGTCGCAGCCGCCGTGTCGTCTTGGGCTTGGCATCGACTGCGGTGTACACCACGTCGCGGCTGTCAAGGGCCGCCGCGAAGACCACCGGCACCAGGTGTGGTTGGCCGTTGGGCGTGACGGTGGCCAGGCGGGCCACCGGCGATTGTGTGAACCTGACCCAGGGGTCGAAATCGCTCACCGTGTCAGCTTAGGGCGGCACCGTCGGGTACCGATTGTGCCGGTCAGGGCCTTGGCGCTGCTGTGCATAGCTACCTGCATTACGGTTATAAACACAAAATTGCGCCCCTCAGAGCCTGAGGCAGGGGCATTTTATGTTTACCGTGAATCAGGAGGATGACGGGATGAGCAAATCGCACCACCGCTGGGCCTGGCGGTCGTGGCTGGTCAGCGTGCTGGCTGTGGTCGGACTGGGCCTGGGTGCGGTGCCGGCATCCGCGTCGCCGTCGATACCCGCGCCGCCTCTCGATCTGGCCGGTCAGGTCGGGCCACAGGTCGTCGACATCAGCACCAGGTTCGGCTACAACAACGCGGTGGGCGCCGGCAGCGGCATCGTCATCGATCCGAACGGGGTTGTGCTGACCAACAACCACGTGATCTCGAGCGCCACGGACATCAGCGCGGTGAGCGTCGGCAACGGGCAGTCCTACGCCGTCGACGTGATCGGCTATGACCGGACGGCCGACATCGCGGTGCTGCAACTGCGTGGCGCGTCCGGCCTGCCGGCGGCGTCGATCGGGGGTGGCGTCTCGGTGGGCGACCCGGTCGTCGCGCTGGGCAACGCCGGGGGGCAGGGCGGCGCGCCCGAAGTGGTGTCCGGCAAGGTCATCGGTCTCAACGCGGCGGTCAACGCCACCGACACCCTGACCGGCGCGAACGAGGGCCTGGGCGGCCTGATCCATTCCGACACCCCGATCAAGCCCGGTGACTCGGGCGGTCCGCTGGTCAACAGCGCCGGCCAGGTGGTCGGCGTGAACACCGCGGCCACCGACACCTACAAGATGTCGGGCGGGACGGGCTTCGCCATTCCGATCGGCCGGGCGATGGGAGTCGCCGGGCAGATCCGGTCGGGTGCGGGGTCCAACACCACCCACATCGGCCCCACGGCCTTCCTGGGCCTGGGCGTGACGGACAACGGCGGCAACGGCGCGCGGGTCGAACGGGTGGTCAACACCGGTCCCGGCGGCGGCGCCGGAATCTCCCCGGGCGACGTGATCACCGGGGTCGACAGCGTTCCGATCAACGGGGCCACCTCCATGACCGAGGTGCTCGTCCCGCATCACCCGGGTGACACCATCGCGGTGCACTACCGCGCCGCCGACGGCGGTGACCGCACCGCGAACATCACGCTGGCGGAGGGACCTCCGGCCTGATTTCCGTGCCGATGGAGCACGCCCGGTGGCCAATTCGATTGCCACCAGGCGTGATTCGTCGCAGATATCGCGACGTGATTCTGAACGTCACACCTCGGGTACCCGTGGCATCGTGGATTTGATGAACGACGCCAAAATCGCTGTCGAGCACCATTCCGGGGAAGGCAGTCACGTCGAGGGGGGTGTGGTCGAGCACCCCACCGCCGGCGATTACGACAACGCCGCCGCGCTGCCCGCCGACCCGACCTGGTTCAAACACGCGGTGTTCTACGAGGTGCTCGTGCGGGCGTTCTTCGACGCCGATGCGGACGGCTCGGGGGACCTGCGCGGGCTGATCGGCCAGCTCGATTATCTGCAGTGGCTGGGCATCGACTGCATCTGGCTGCCGCCGTTCTACGACTCACCCCTGCGCGATGGCGGGTACGACATCCGGGACTTCTACAAGGTGCTGCCCGAATTCGGGACCGTCGACGATTTCGTCGACCTGCTCGACGCGGCCCACGAGCGCGGCATCCGGGTGATCACCGACCTGGTGATGAACCACACCTCGGATTCACACCCCTGGTTCCAGGAGTCGCGGCACGATCCCGACGGGCCGTACGGGGACTACTACGTCTGGAGCGACACCAGCGAGAAGTACACCGATGCCCGGATCATCTTCATCGACACCGAGGAGTCGAACTGGACCTTCGACCCGGTGCGCAAGCAGTTCTACTGGCACCGGTTCTTCTCGCACCAGCCGGACCTGAACTACGACAACCCGGCCGTGCAGGAAGCGATGATCGACGTGCTGCGCTTCTGGCTTGGGCTGGGCATCGACGGGTTCCGGCTGGATGCGGTGCCCTACCTCTTCGAGCGGGAGGGCACCAACTGCGAGAACCTGCCGGAGACGCACGGGTTCCTCAAGCGGGTCCGCAAGGTAGTGGACGACGAGTTCCCGGGCCGGGTCCTGCTGGCCGAGGCCAACCAGTGGCCGGCCGACGTCGTGGAGTACTTCGGCGACGCCAGCACGGGTGGCGACGAATGCCACATGGCGTTCCACTTCCCGCTGATGCCACGCATCTTCATGGCGGTTCGCCGCGAGTCGCGGTTCCCGATCTCGGAGATCTTGGCCCAGACGCCCGAGATCCCCGACATGGCGCAATGGGGCATCTTCCTGCGTAACCACGACGAGTTGACGCTGGAGATGGTCACCGACGAAGAGCGTGACTACATGTACTCCGAGTACGCCAAGGATCCGCGGATGAAGGCGAACGTCGGAATCCGTCGCCGCCTGGCGCCGCTGCTGGACAACGACCGCAACCAGATCGAATTGTTCACCGGCTTATTGCTGTCGCTGCCGGGCTCGCCGGTCCTCTATTACGGCGACGAGATCGGCATGGGCGACGTGATCTGGTTGGGGGACCGCGACGGGGTGCGCACGCCGATGCAGTGGACGCCGGACCGCAACGCCGGCTTCTCCAAAGCCAACCCCGGCCGCCTCTATCTGCCCCCCAGCCAGGACTCGGTCTACGGCTATCAGGCCGTCAATGTCGAGGCCCAACGCGACACCTCGACGTCGCTGCTCAATTTCACCCGCATGATGCTCGCGGTGCGGGGTCGCCATAAGGCGTTCGCCGTCGGGACGTTCGAGGAGTTGGGCGGATCGAACCCGTCGGTCCTGGCGTTCGTCCGCCAGGCGGCCGAGGACGGCGACACCGTGCTGTGCGTCAACAACCTGTCCCGATTCCCCCAGCCCATCGAATTGAACCTGCAGCATTGGAGCGGCTGCACGCCGATTGAACTGACCGGGCACGTGGCGTTTCCGCGCATCGGTCACCTGCCCTACTTGCTGACGCTGCCAGGCCACGGGTTCTACTGGTTCCAGCTGTCGGCATCCGAGGAGAACCTATGAGTGCCAGTGAGTCCGCAGCCAAGCTGCCATGGTCGGAGTGGCTTCCGCAGCAACGTTGGTATGCCGGCCGCAACCGCAAGCTGACCGGCGCCGCGCCGAACGTCGTCGTCGCGATTCGCGATGACCTGGACCTAGTGCTGCTGGACACCGACTACGCCGACGGTTCCTCGGAGCGGTACCAGGTGATCGTCCGGTGGGACTCGGCGCCGGTCTCCGAGTACAGCACCGTCGCCACTATCGGCTCCGCCGACGACCGCACCGGCTTCGACGCGCTGTACGACACCGACGCGCCGCGGTTCATGCTGTCGCTGATCGATTCGTCCGCCGTGCGTGGCTCGTCGCGCACCGAGGTGAAGTTCGCCAAAGAGCCGGAGGTCGAGCTGCCGCTCGAGGCGAGCCCCCACGTAGTCGACGCCGAGCAGTCCAACACCAGCGTGATCTTCGATCGCGACGCAATCTTCAAGGTGTTCCGGCGGGTCACCCACGGCATCAACCCCGATATCGAACTGAACCGGGTGTTGGGCCGTGCCGGCAACCCGCACGTGGCGCGGCTGCTGGGGACCTACGACCTCGCCGCCCCCGACCAGAACGCCGACGGCGCGTGGCCGCTGGGCATGGTGACCGAGTATGCGGTCAACTCGGCCGAAGGGTGGGCGATGGCCACCGCCAGCGTTCGCGACCTGTTCGCCGAGGGTGACCTGTATGCCTACGAGGTGGGCGGCGACTTCGCCGGCGAGTCGAACCGGCTGGGGGAGGCCGTGGCGTCGGTGCACGCCACGCTGGCCGAGCAGCTCGGAACGGCGCAGGTCCCCTTCCCGCTGGACAACGTGTTGGCCCGGCTGTCATCGATCGCGGCGCTGGTCCCCGAGCTGGGGGAGTATGCGTCGACGATCGAGGAGCGTTTCTCCAAGCTCGCCGGCGAGACGATCACGGTGCAACGCGTGCACGGCGATCTGCACCTCGGGCAAGTGCTGCGCACACCGGAACGCTGGGTGCTGATCGACTTCGAGGGCGAGCCGGGCCAGCCGGTGGCCGAGCGCCGGGCGCCGGATTCGGCGCTGCGCGACGTGGCCGGGGTGCTGCGCTCGTTCGAGTACGCCGCCTACGGACCGCTGGTGGACCAGGGGGCGGACAAGCAGTTGGCCGCCCGGGCCAAGGAATGGGTTGAGCGCAACCGCACCGCTTTCTGCGACGGCTACGCGGCCGCGTCGGGCGTCGACCCGCGCGACTCCGCACTGTTGCTGGCCGCCTACGAATTGGACAAGGCGGTATACGAGGCCGGGTACGAGTCACGGCACCGGCCAAGCTGGCTGCCGATCCCGCTGCGCTCCATCGCCCGCCTCACCGCCGCGTGAGGCATCGCCCCCTGCGAGCGGGGCAAGGGTCTGTAACCATGTTCGCGTGACGAAAAACATTTTCGACAGCGAGGCCCGATTGTCGTGGGTGCTTGCGATTCTGGCCGGCATGCTCGGCGCGATCGCTTTCATGCACTCCGCGGGTTACTTCGTCACGTTCATGACGGGCAATGCCCAACGCGCCGTGCTGGGTTACTTCCAGGGCGACGCCAGACTGGCGATCACGGCCGGGGTGCTGATGGCGTGCTTCGTCCTCGGCGTCGTGGTCGCATCGTTGTGCCGCCGCTATTTCTGGGTGGCGCACCCGCACGGTCCCACCGTGCTGACGACCTTCAGCCTGGTGGCCGCCACCCTGGCCGACGTTATCGACGAGGGCTGGCAGGAGCAGCTGCTCGACTTCGCGCCACTGACGTTGGTGGTCTTCGGAGTTGGCGCATTGAACACCTCGTTCGTCAAGGACGGCGAGGTCTCGGTGCCGTTGAGTTATGTGACCGGCACGCTGGTCAAGATGGGCCAGGGCATCGAGCGCCATATCGCCGGGGGTGGGACCGTCGCAGACTGGCTCGGCTATTTCCTGCTGTTCGCCAGCTTCGTGTTGGGGGGAGCGGTCGGCGGTTTCATCAGCATGGTCGTCAACGGGACCTGGATGCTGGTTGTCGCAACGGCCTTGTGCGCGTTGACAACTGGCTACACGTATTTCCACGCCGACCAGCGCGACCTGTTCGACTAGCCGCTGAAGAAAAAGCATCGGCAGCAGCGCTGACCGGTGCGCTGCTGCCGATGCCGGCTTGCGATATTTCTAGGTGGCCGGAGGTGCGGCCGCGGGCGGAGTAGCCGCGGCGGCGTTGACCGCGTTGAGGGTTTGCAGCATGTCGGGCTTCATCGCCATCAACTGCTGGTTCCAGTAGGGCCACGAGTGTGTCCCGTTGGCAGGGAAGTTGAACACCCCGTTGCGTCCACCGGCGGCCGCGTAGGTGTTCTGGAACTGCTCGTTGGTGCGCAGCGTCAGGCCCTCCAGGAACTTGGCCGGCATGTTGTCGCCGCCGAGGTCGCTGGGTGTGCCGTTACCGCAGTAGATCCAGAGGCGGGTGTTGTTGGCGACCAGCCGCGGAATCTGGACCATCGGGTCGTTGCGCTTCCACGCCGGGTCGGAGGACGGGCCCCACATGCTGTTGGCGTTGTAGCCGCCCGCGTCGTTCATGGCCAGGCCGATCAGCGTGGGCCACCAACCCTCGGACGGGTTCAGGAAGCCGGACAACGCTCCCGCGTACGGGAACTGCTGCGGGTAGTAGGCGGCCAGGATCAGCGCCGAGCCACCCGACATCGACAGGCCCACCGCGGCGTTACCGGCCGGCGAGACGTTCTTCTGGGCCTGCATCCACAGCGGCATCTCCTGAGTCAGGAACGTCTCCCACTTGTAGGTGTAGTTCTGCCCGTTGCCGGACGACGGCGCGTACCAGTTGCTGTAGAAGCTGGACTGGCCACCGACTGGCATGATCACCGAGAGGCCGGACTGGTAGAACTCCTCGAACGCCGGAGTGTTGATGTCCCAACCGTTGTAGTCATCCTGCGCGCGCAGGCCGTCGAGCAGGTAGACCGCATGCGATCCGCCGCCCTGGAATTGGACTTTGATGTTGCGGCCCATCGATGGCGATGGCACCTCGAGGTATTCCACCGGCAGGCCCGGCTTGGAGAATGCCCCCGCGGTCGCCGAGCCGCCGACGACGCCCAGACCGGACAACAGGGCAGCCCCCAGCGCCGCGATAGCCAGCCGGCGCGGCATGGTAGCCGCTGCGCCACGCAACTTTTCAACGAACTTCATAGCTCCCTAACCATCCCTACTTTGATCTGCCGCGTAAGCGGTCGAATCCGTTCTCGGGGAGCTAAACACAGTGGGAGCGCGCAATTCGCTTGTCGCGGCCGCGATTTGAAGTCGCGGTTAGCTAACGATTGAGCAACTGCGTGAAATCGTCTCGGTCAGATCACAATCAGGCAACGAGGCGGCGCAGCAGGGTTGACGCCGTGGCGATCGCGATCACCGGAGCCACCACCAGCACGAACACGTCCAGCGGGTTGAGCGGCGTTCCGATCAGAAGCGCACGCAGCGCGTCGACCTCGTAGCTCAACGGGTTGACCACACTGAGCGCGTGCAGCCACCCGGGCATCACGTTGACCGGGTACAGCGCGTTGGACGCGAAGAACAGCGGCATCGTGATGGCCTGCCCGATCCCCATCAGGCGATCGCGGCTGCGCACCAGACCGGCCAGCGTCATCGACAGGCAGGCGAAGAATGCCGCGCCGAGCATGACGGCGGCCATCGCACCAAGCACCCGCAGGGGGTTCACGGTCAGCCCGACGTTCATCAGGTACGCCAGCGCCATCACGCCGACCACCTGGGCGACCGATCGCACACCGGCCGCAAACGCCTTGCCCGTGATGAGTGCCGACGCGGGCGCCGGCGTGACCATCAGCTTGGCGAGCACACCGGCGTCGCGGTCCCAGATGATCTGGATGCCATAGAAGATCGAGATGAACAGTGCCGACTGGGCGATGATGCCCGGGGCCAGGAAGGCCAGATACGACACCGACCCGGTGTTGATGACGTGCAATTTGCTGAACGTGGTGCCAAAGATCAGCAACCACAACGCCGGCTGCACCATCCGGGTGACGAGTTCGGTCCGATCATGTTGCAGTTTCTGCATTTCCACGATCGCGAACGCACCGACCCGCCCCAAGGTGGCACGGACCCGTTGCCACCCGTGTGGTGCGCGTACCAGGGTGATGGCAGGGGAATTCAAGGCGTGGTCAACTTGCACGACTGGCAACCCTTCTGCTGGAACGGATTTCGCGGATGCCCGTCGAATCCGACGAATCCTCGGTGAGGTCGGACGCCGCGTAATGCCGGAACACATCCTCGAGCGTGGCGACGGCCGACACCTTCGACTTCAAATCGGCGGGCGTTCCCACCGCCCGCAACACGCCGCGATGCATCAGCGCGACCCGGTCACACAACGCGTCGGCCTCTTCCATGTAGTGCGTGGTGAGCAACACCGTCATGCCGAACTGGGCCTGCATGCTCTGTACCTGCGTCCAGACGCCGTCGCGGGCAATGGGATCCAGCCCCACGGTCGGCTCGTCCAGCACCAGCAACGACGGCCGATTCACCAGCGCCTGGGCGACTTCGAGCCGCCGCACCATGCCGCCGGAGTAGGTTCCGGCCAGGCGATCGGCCACGTCGAGGAGTTCCATCGCGGCCAGCGCCTGCTCGACGCGGTCGGCGCGCGCGGCGCGAGGCACCCCGTAGAGGCGCGCGAACCATTCGACGTTCTGCTGGCCTGTCAAGGCTGGCTCGATCGAAAGTTGTTGTGGGACATAGCCGATGTTGCTACGGATGTCGATGGTCTGCCGGCGGGAGTCCAGCCCGAAGATCCGCAGCTCGCCCTGCTGGACGGGCGTCAGCGTGGTGAGCATCCGCACCAGGGTGGTCTTCCCGGCGCCGTTGGGTCCGAGCAGGCCCATCGTCTCGCCGGGGCGCACCTGCAGCGTCAGGTCGTCGACCGCGGTGAATTGGCCGTAGCGGTAGGTCAGATGCCGGCAATCGACCGCCATCGGCAGTGTTCCACTCATGAGCGTCGTTCCTGTAAGCGTCGGGTCATCATGTCTAGGACCTCCAGTCCCTTTGTCAGAGAATCGATCTGCTCGTCATCGAGCTCGTTGAGCAGCTCGGAGATCAGCGTCCGTCGTGCCACCCGCGAAGAGTCGACAAGCTGCTGCGTGGGTTCGGCGAGCCGTAAGTGGCAGGCGCGCCGGTCCGTATCGTCGACGGTCCGGATGAGCAACCCGTTGGCCACCAGTTTGGAAACCAGGGTCGAGGCGGTGTTGGGTACCAGGCCGAGTTCCGCGGCGGCGGCGCGGACCGAGATTCCCGGTCGCCGGCCCACGAGCCACAACAGCTCCGACTGTGACTCGGTGAGCCGCGCCGATTCCAGGCCGCGACCCGCCGATCGACGGATTCGCCTCCGAAATCGTCCGACGACGCCGAACACCTCGCCAACCAAATCGATCTGAGTCTCCACGGAATTCATATATAGCTCTGTTTACGAGCTATATATGTGTGCAAGCTATGTGGCAGTTAGCTCTGAGCTACTTTTCGAGGCGGTGCAGCGAGACGTCCGTCACTATGCCGTTGCTGACCTGCGCGGTCATGTAGGTGCAGAACGGCTGCCTGCGCCGATCGGTCGGGGAGCCGGGGTTGAGCAGGCGCAGCCCGCTGTCGGTGGTGGTATCCCACGGGATGTGACTGTGCCCGAACACCAGGACCTGGCTATCCGGATACAGGCGCGCCATCCGCGCTTCGCGGCCGCCGGCGGCCCCCGTCTCGTGGACGACCGTGAAGTGCACCCCCGCAAGGGTCGCGTCCGCGCGTTCCGGCAGCCGCGCGCGCAGTGCGGGGCCGTCGTTGTTTCCCCAGCAAGCCACCATGCGCGTCGCCCGGGCCTGCAGTTCGTCCAGCAGTTCGGGCGCTACCCAGTCCCCGGCGTGGATGACGACGTCGGCGCGTGCCACCTCATCCCAAACCTGTGCGGGCAGGTCGCGCGCGCGTTTCGGGACGTGGGTGTCGGCAATCAGCAGCAGCCTCACGGACCCATCTTGCGCCTGCGAACGTCAGCCTCGTTGGCTGCGTGCTTCGGCGCCCGATTCGCCGGCGTCGAAGGTGTCGTCGGAGCCGGCCGCGCCCACGTATGAGCCGTCATCGTCCTTGCCCGCGCGCGAACGGGCTTCGTGCGCTTCCCGTTCGACGTCGGACTCGGCTTTATGGCCCTTTTCGTCTGCCATGGTCGTCTCCTCTCGAGTTCTGACCGGGGGTTCCCGCGATGGCTACCTCGAAACCGGGTCGTTGCCGGTTTCGATAGTGTGCTTGGGGGCATGGTGATCGCTCTTATTACCCGGGACAAGGAGAACCCCCAATGCGCACCTTCGAGTCAGTAGCCGACCTCGCCGCCATCACGGGCGAAGAAATCGGGGAGAGCGATTGGGTGACCGTCACCCAGGAAGACGTCAACCTGTTCGCCGACGCGACCGGTGACCACCAGTGGATCCACGTCGACCCCGAACGCGCGGCCAAGGGTCCGTTCGGCACGACCATCGCCCACGGCTACATGACGCTGTCGCTGCTACCCCGGATGCAGCACCAGATGTACACGGTGAACGGCATCAAACTCGCAATCAACTACGGCCTCAACAAGGTTCGCTTCCCCGCTCCGGTGCCCGTGGGCTCCCGGGTGCGTGCGAAGAGTTCACTGGTCGGCGTTGAGGACGTCGGGAACGGCGCAGTGCAGGCGATCGTGTCGACCACCGTGGAGATCGAGGGGTCGGCCAAGCCGGCGTGCGTGGCCGAAAGCATCGTTCGCTACGTGTCCTAGCGACCGACCCCGAATATCGCGAAACATAAACCACGCGCACCGTTTTCGGCGTGTCATGTGCGTCGTCGATTATGTGTCGTCGCGTTGGTCAGAACTCGGCGACCGCGTGTTCCAGCCGTTCGGCCAGCCGGGCCTGTGCCTCCGCGCGCCGGGTCGGTATGTGCGCGGACGGGAAAGGCGTTGTCACGGGCTCATATTCACGCAGAGTCCGACGGGCCACCGTCATCTTGTGCAGCTCGGTCGCGCCGTCGGCGATGCCCAGCGACTCCGCGGCCACCATCATCTTGACGAACGGCATCTCGTCGGAGACGCCGAGCGCACCGTGTAGGTGCATGGCCCGCTGCGCGACGTCGTGCAGCACCTGGGGCATGGCCACTTTCACCGCCGCGATGTCGCGGCGCACCTTCTGGTAGTCGTGGTGCTTGTCGATCAGCCACGCGGTGCGCAGTACCAACAGTCGGAACTGCTCGATCTGAATCCAGCTGTCGGCGATCTTCTCCTGCGTCATCTGGAAATCGGAAAGCCGGCCGTGCCGGGTCTTGCGCGACACCGCCCGCTCACACATCATGTCGAATGCGCTGCGCGCCAACGCAATCGTGCGCATCGCGTGATGGATGCGGCCACCGCCGAGCCTGGTCTGGGCGATCATGAACGCCTGGCCCTCGCCGCCCAGCACGTGGTCGGCGGGCACCCGGACATCGTTGTAGCGGACGTAGCCGTGGCTGGCGCGCTTCGAGGATTCGGCACCCATGCCGACGTTGCGGATGATCTCGATGCCCGGCGTCTCGGCCGGCACGATGAACAGCGACATCTTGTCGTAGGTGCGGGCGTCGGGCTTGGTGACCGCCATGACGATGAAGAACGACGCGTGTTTGGCGTTGGTGGAGAACCACTTCTCGCCGTTGATGACCCAGTCGTCCCCGTCTCGGGTCGCAGCAGTGATGAAGTTGCCCGGATCCGAACCGCCCTGCGGTTCGGTCATCGAATAGCACGACGTGATGTCACCGTCCAGCAACGGTTGCAGGTAGCGGGCCTTCTGCTCGTCGGTGCCGAACAACGCGAGGATCTCGGCGTTACCCGAGTCCGGCGCCTGGCAGCCGAACACCGATGGGGCCCAGCGGGAGCGGCCCAGGATCTCGTTCAGCAGCGCGAGCTTCACCTGGCCGAATCCCTGGCCACCAAGCTCGGGCCGGAGATGCGCGGCCCACAGACCCTGGTCTTTCACCTGCTGCTGCAGCGGCCGCAGGATGGCCATCATCTCGGCGTTCTTCTTGTCATACGGGTCGAGTGCGACCAGGTCGAGCGGCTCGAGCTCCTCGCTCATGAACTTTTCGACCCAGTCCAGCTTCGCCTGGTATTCGGGGTCAGTTTCGAAGTCCCACACTTCTGGCCACCATTCCCCGGGGCAGCGGCGCACCGGACTCGTTGATCAGTCAACTTTAGTCGGCGGCGAGACCAGTCAATCCATTCCGCGTGTGTCGACGACTTGCTGGGCGATGTCGACGAGCTTCATCTGACTTTCCTGCGACAGCTTCCGCAACAACTCGAAGGCCCGCACCTCGTCCACGCCGAAGCGCTCCATGATGATGCCTTTGGCCTGCCCGATCCGGTCCCGAGTCGACAACGCCGATTGCAGTTCTTCGCCGTGCCGCACCGCCAGGATCGCGGCCGCGGCGTGCGCCGCCAACACCGAACCGATGGTCTCCGCTTCGGCCTCCCACGGGCCGGCCTCGAAGCTGAACAGGTTCAGCGCCCCAGCCGTGCGGTCCGCGGTGTACAGCTTGAACGAGAGACTGCCGAGCACGCCGCGCTCTACGGCCGCAGGTGCATATTGCGGCCATCTCGAATCTTCGCGCAGATCGTCGCTGCGCACGATGGTTTCCTGCAGCGCGGCCTTGGCACAGGGGCCCTCACCGAATTTGTGCTGAAGCGCGTCGAGTCGTGCGACCAAGTCGTCGGTGTCGCCCAGAGATTCAAACTCGCCGCCCTTTTTCAGCAACAACACTCCCGAAACGTCAGCCCGCGGAATCAGCTCTACCGCGGTGGCGGTCACATCTGCCAAGATCTCCTCGACACTGCGAGGCCTGGCGATCTGACGTGCCAGCTCCGCCATGCGAACGGCGAGCTGGTGTTGATTAGGGTCCAATTCGCTCATAAGACTCAACGGGTACCCTGCGTCGCGGCCAACTATGTCGAAAAGCCTTTCAGTGCAGCTTGGGCAGGACGTTGGTGCGGTAGAACTCGATCGCGGTCATCGGTTCGGTCTGCGCGAAGTGCAAAAAGGGAATGGCGCCGGCGTCCAGAACCGCCTGAACGGCGTTGATGTGGGGGCCGGGATCGGTGCCGACGGTCCAGTTGGCCAGCACCTTGTCGATGGGGTTGGCATCAGCGGCGCGCTGGATTTCGACCGGGTTCGGCTGGTCGACCGCGCCGGCGGTGAAGCGCCACAGCGTCGCCGCGCGAGCGGCTTCGGTGTGATCGCCGACCACCGCGAACATCTCGGCGCGCTTACCAAGACTCGCCGGATCGCGGCCCGAAGCGTGCGCGCCCGCGCCGAAAGCGGCCAGCAGCTTCGGGTTTGTGACGTCGTGGGCTTGAGTGATCCAGCCGTCGCCGTATTGACCGGCTAACGTGGCGCTCTTCGGACCGCCGGCGGCCACGTAAATGGGCGGCGGTGACTGCGGCACGTCGTACAACTTCAGCGCGTTCGTCTGAAAGTAGTGACCGGAGAACGAGGTTCGCGATCCGCTCCACAATTGGCGGATCAGCCCGATGGCCTCGACCAACCGGTCGTGGCGTTCGGTGTACGCACCGAACGCGTTGGTGGTTGCCTGTTCGTTGAGCCGCTCACCGGTGCCAACCCCCAAGAACACGCGTCCGGGATTCAAGAGCTCCAGCGAAGCGAATGCCTGTGCCACCACGGCCGGGTGGTAGCGATACGTGGGGCAGGTCACCCCGGTGCCGAAGGAGATGCGGCTGGTGGCGTTACCCACCAAGGCCAGCGTCAGCCACGGAAACATCGCATGGCCCTCGTTGTCCTGCCATGGCTGGATGTGGTCGCTGGCCCAGACGTACTGAAAGCCGGCCCGTTCGGCCGCCTCTGCTTGCGCAACCAGCTGGTCGGTGCGGAATTGCTCGTGGGAGAGCGTCAAACCCACACCCCCCTGCCGGCGGGCGGTGGGGTCGCGGGATGCACATGGTCGGCCGGTCGGTCGCAACTCGCGGAGAACCCGGCGCTGCCGAGCACACCCGTCCCGGCGGCCAATCGCCCGAACGTGCGCCGCGAGATGTCCGCCATCGCGTGTAAGTACCCCGTGCGGGTGATCACACACGTCGCCGTTCACCGCCACCATCAACGGAAATCGCGCCACTCGCTGGCGCCCGCTAGCGTGAGGCGGGTGGTTCCGCAGACGCGCCCGGCCGGCAAAGACGACATGCGAGACCTGTCCCACGTCCTGGCGCGGGCGTTTTACGACGACCCGGTGATGATGTGGCTGCTACCCAAGCAGCGCGCGCGCACCGCCCAATTACGCCGTTTGTTCGCGGCGATGACCCGTCACCACCATCTGGCACTCGGCGGTGTGGAAGTTGCCCGCGACGGCCCGTCCATCGGCGCGGCGGCACTGTGGGACCCGCCGAACCACTGGCAGGAAACACGCCGGGCAATGTTGCTGATGTCGCCGACGTTCATCCGGGTTTTCGGCCTGCGCTCGGCGCAGGGGCAGGCTGTGCAGGAGCTGATGAAACGCGCACATCCCGAAGAGCCGCACTGGTATCTGGCGGTGATCGGCAGCGATCCCACCGTGCGGGGCAAGGGGTTTGGGCAGGCCCTGATGCGATCGCGCCTGGACCGCTGCGATGCCGAGTACTGCCCCGCGTATCTCGAGTCGACGAAACTCGAAAACGTGCCGTATTACCAGCGTTTCGGCTTCGAGGTGACCCGCGAGATCGCGCTGCCGGACGGCGGTCCCACCATGTGGGCGATGTGGCGCGCGCCACGGTAGACCACGCGCGTTTAGGTGCCCGGGGCGACGGGCAACCGGTTCCCCATGAGCGACAACGACTTGGTGGATCCCGCGGACTTCCCCGAAGAAGGCGGCCCCGGTGACACGCTGAACCCAAGCGAAGGCACCGATTCCGACGAGGTGCGCAACCGTGACGGCGACATCGTCGTCGACCCGCCCGAGGACTGGAGCGAAGCGGACAAGTTCGGAATGACGGCGCGCGAAGAGCGAGAGGGTGAATCGCTCGACGACCGACTGGCCGCCGAGGAGCCGGACGTGACCGACGCTGCGACCGGCTCGGCCGACAGCGACCTGCCACGGCGCGCGCATCGGGGCCAGATCGACGGCACCCCCGAGGACGGCGACTCGCTGTATGAGGTCGCCGACGAGTAGTTAGTGCTCAGTTGTTCACTGCGGATGGCGGCGACACATCAAGGGGTGCTTCGCCAACCGGCGACGCCGACGGCGATCATCCGGAGCTGCTTGACCGCGATCCGCCGAATGTCTTCCAGCGCCTCGGTGCTCTGAGCGTCCTCGATGGCCTCCGCGATGACGATCATCGCGTTGACGAACAGTGTCGCAAGCACGTTCAGATCCTCGGTGGTCCACCCGTTGAGGCCCGGGAAACGCGCCAGGTCGGTCGCCAGTTCGGAGGTGATGAGCCGGATCTCGGTGCGGATCGCATAGCGCAGCACGCTCAAGCCGCTGTTCCGCTCGCGGCCGATCAGGCGCCAATGCTCGCGCCGGTCGGCGACGCTGGCAACCAGGATCTCGACCGACGACTCGATCACGCGATTCGGGTCGAACTTGCCGGAGCGCGCATCGCGCAGGGTGTCCCTCAGGCTTCGGAACGACTCGTCGATGAGAACAAGTCCCAGGGCTTCCATCGATTCGAAATGTCGGTAGAACGCCGCGGGCACGATATCAACCGCGCGGGTCACCTCGCGCAGGCTCAGGCTGCTGAAGCTGCGATCCTGCAACAGCTTGAGGGCGGCCGCGATGATCGCGCGCCGGGTCGCTTCCTTACGCTCCGCACGTGAGGGACTTTCGCGTGATCTTTCTCGACCAGAGCCGCGCGTCCGTGAGCTAGGAGTACGGCTGTTCACTATGTGAACCCTACCACAGACCTGGGGTAAACCCTTGACTGGCTGGGCCCTCTGGCCACACGGTATACATATGTTTACTCAAACTGCTTCAACTTCCGGGCGAGCCCTCGCCCGAACTTTTCGGAAGCGAGTCTTGGGTTCGGAACTTGTGGACCTGCTCACCGGACCACACGGCGTGGACCGCTACACCGAACTGGTGGCGCCGACGTGGACGCTGGGCGAGCATCGCGCCAAGGTGATCGACGTGCAGCGCACGACGTCGCGCAGCGTCACCCTCACCCTCGCGCCCAACGACAGCTTCACGTCGGCCAACACCGTCAAAGCCGGTCAGTACGTCAACCTCACGATCGACATCGACGGCCGCCGGCACACCCGCTGCTATTCCCCGGCCAACGCCGAGGGAACCCCCAACCTGGAGTTGACGATCGGTCGACACGACGGTGGGTTGGTCTCCAACTATCTGTACGAGCGAGCCCGCCGCGGCATGATCGTCGGTTTGGCGGGCGTCGGTGGCGACTTCGTGCTGCCCGAGGCCCGGCCGCAGCGGATCCTCTTCGTCTCGGGCGGAAGCGGCATCACGCCGGTGCTGGCGATGCTGCGCACCCTTCTCGCCCAAGGCCACCGGGGCGACATCGCCTTCGTGCACTACGCCCGGACACCTGAGGAGGCGTGCTACCGCGACGAGCTGGCCGTGCTGCCCGGCGTTCGCGTCCTGCACGGCTACACCCGGTCGGATGCGGGTGACCTGGTCGGCCGCTTCGGCGCCGAGCACCTGGCCGCCGCCATGCCGGCACCCGACGCGGTGTTCGTCTGCGGCCCAACACCATTGGTCGACGCCGTCCGGACGCACTGCGACAACGTGTACACCGAAAGTTTCGTACCGCCGGCCTTCGAGGCTCCGGCCAATCCGTCGGGCGGCCGAATAGCGTTCGCCGACAGCGGGATCGACGCCGTCGATGACGGACGGCCGCTGTTGGAGCAGGCCGAATCGGCCGGGCTGACACCGGAGAACGGCTGCCGGATGGGCATCTGCCACACCTGCACCCGGCGCAAGACCGCCGGCACCGTGCGCAACCTCGTCACGGGGGCGGTCTCCACCGCCCCCGACGAAGACATCCAGATCTGCGTCTCCGTCCCCGTCGGCGACGTCGACCTGTCGCTCTAGACACATCAATCGGAGGGAAAAGTCATGTCACAGAACAAGATCACCCTGACCCCCGAGCAGGCCGACGAATTCGGCCGTGAACTCGACGCCATCAAGGAACGCGTGATGGCAAGCCTCGGCGAGGAAGACGCCGACTACATCCGACGCGTCATCAAGACCCAGCGCGGTCTGGAAGTAGGTGGGCGCCTGCTGCTGTTCCTGCCGCCGGCCTGGCTGCTGGGCACCGCCATGCTGGGCGTGGCCAAAATCCTGGACAACATGGAGATCGGTCACAACATCATGCACGGCCAGTACGACTGGATGCGCGACCCGGCAATCTCCGGACGTTCCTTCGAGTGGGACACTGCATGCCCGGCCGACCAATGGCGACACTCACACAACTACATGCACCACACCCACACCAACATCGTGGGCATGGACCGCGACATCGGCTACGGCATCTTGCGGATGAGCGAAGACCAGCCCTGGGAGCGCTATTTCATCGGCAACCCGCTGTACGCCTTCCTGCTGATGACGTTGTTCCAGTACGGGGTCGCATTGCACGAATTGGAAACCGAGAAGATCCGCTCGGGCGAGATTCGGGTCCGGGACAAAAAGGACACGCTCAAGGCGATCTGGCGCAAGACCCGCCGTCAAACACTCAAGGACTACGTCGCCTTCCCGTTGCTGGCCGGGCCGTTCGCCCCGTTCGTGTTCACCGGCAACATGACGGCCAACCTGATGCGCAACGTGTGGTCGTACATGATCATCTTCTGCGGCCACTTCCCGGACGGCACTCAGGAATTCACCGTCGAGGAGACCGCAGACGAATCGCGCGGGCAGTGGTACTTCCGCCAGGTCCTCGGTTCGGCGAACCTGACCGGCGGAAAGATCTTCCACCTGCTGTCGGGCAACCTGTCCCACCAGATCGAACACCACCTGTTCCCGGACATGCCGGCCCGCCGGTACTCCCAGATCGCGCCCGAGGTGCAGGCGATCTGTGAGCGCTACGGCATCCCCTACAACAAGGGCCCGCTGATGCAGCAGTTCGGCACGGTGGTCCGCAAGATCGTCCGGCTCAGCTTCCCGGACTCATGGCTGCGGACGCCGGACGCCGACAAATCCGCCGACCGAGTGCCGGTCGCCGCGTAGCTCATTTGGCCGAACTCATCGGGCCCGGGGCATTGCCCCGGGCCCGTTTGGGTGGACAATTGCCAGCGTGGAGTGGACCGGTGCGCGTTACGCGGATACGCCGACGGTGGAGGCCTCGACATGGATCGAGGCCGACCCCGCACGAGTGTGGAGTCTGGTCTCCGACATCCAGCTGATGCCGGCCCTGAGTAGCGAGCTGCAGTCGGTCGAGTGGGCCGAGGGGTGTGTCGGGCCCCGCGTCGGCGCGCGTTTCGTCGGGCACAACGAGCACGATGCGTTCGGGCAGTGGAGCACCACGTCCCACATCGTTTGCTGCGACGAGCAGCGTGAATTCGCCTGGGCCGTGGGCGAACCCGAGAACCCGGCAGCGATGTGGCGATTTCGGCTGACGCCGCAGGGCGCAGGCACGGAGCTGAGCTACTGGATGCAGATGGGCCCGGGACGCTCGGGTTTGTCGATGGCCATCGATTCGATGCCCGATAAGGAACAAAAGATCGTGTTCGTGCGGATGCGCGAGTTCGAATCCGCGATCGGCAAAACACTCGCCGCGATCAAGAGGCTGGCCGAGCACGGGGTCCGTTGATGCGGACCGCGACGACAGTCGAATTATCCGGTACCGCAGACAAAGTCGCCGACATCACGACGTTCGTCGTCGAGGCGGAAAGGCTGGGCCTCGATGTCTGCTGGGTCGCCGAGGCGTGGGGTTCGGACGCGCCCTCGGCGCTGGGTTACCTGGCGGCCCGAACCTCGCGGGTGCTGCTGGGGTCCGGTGTCCTGCAGGTCGGCACCCGCTCGCCGGTGATGGTCGCCCAGACCGCGATCACGCTGTCCAACCTCTCGGGCGGGCGATTCCTGCTCGGGCTGGGCGCCTCCGGTCCGCAGGTGATCGAGGGTCTGCATGGCGTCTCGTTCCGCCGACCGCTCGCGCGTATCTCCGAGACCGTCGACATCGTGCGTCAGGTGTTCGCCGGAGGCAAAATCTCGCACTCCGGCAAGGAGTTCCAGCTTCCACGTCCCGGCGGCGAGGCCGTGCCGATGCGGTTGTCGACCCGGCCCGAGCACGCCATTCCGATCTACCTGGCCGCGCTGTCACCGGCGATGCTGAAGTTGACCGGACGGGTCGCCGATGGATGGCTGGGCACCAGCTTCGTCCCCGAGGGAGCCGGTGAGGCCTACTTCTCCCACCTCGACGAGGGGCTCGCGGCCGCCGGCCGCAGTCGCGCCGACATCGACATCTGCCAGGGCGCCGAAGTGGCCTTCGCCGCGGACGAAGACGAGTTGCGTTCGATGGTGGCGGCGCGCAAAAGCGAGCTCGCCTTCAGCCTCGGTGGGATGGGGTCATCGAGCACGAATTTCTACAACCAGGCCTACAGCCGGCAGGGGTGGGCCGACGTTGCGGACGAGGTGCGCGAGCGTTGGCAGCGCGGGGACCGCGAGGGCGCGGCCGGCTTGGTGACCGACGAAATGGTCTTGGCCACCACGCTTATCGGGACCGAGGAGATGGTTCGTGCGCGGCTCGGGGTATGGCGCGACACCGGTGTGGACACCGTTCGGCTGTATCCGGCGGGCGACTCGCTCGATGCCAGACTGCGCACCCTGGACCGCGCCATCACGCTGGTCCGCGAAGTCGGCTGATCAGCTCACGCCGGTCGGCGCGTCGGCCACCTTCACGAGTTCCACCTCCGGGCGCACCGGCAGCCCGTCTGGCAGAAACCACCGGAACGCGAGGTTGCCCTGCGGATAGCCCAGCGTGGTAAGGGAATTCGGGTGTTCGGTGATGTTCCGGGACAGCACGATCGTCACGGAGCCGTCGCTGTTGAGCGCGGCGGTGCGGCCATTGACCGAGCAACGAGCATCGGGGCCTTCGCCGGCGCCGTAGGTGGCCATGAACTGATTCCACACCACCATGTTCCAAAACCTGCACGACGGCGGTCGGTGCGTGATGACCAACGCCTCGTCGTCCTTGAGCACGAAACTCCCGTAGGAATAGCACGCGTCACGCGCCGACCAGCCGAAGTTAGCATCGGGAACCTGATAAGGATCGGCGAATTGATTTGCTGCGTGCGCGGTTTCGTGTCCGAGAGCATGCTCGTCGTCGACCCGGTTTCCCACCGCCAGCGGAACGATGGCGAACATGGTGCGCAACCAGGTCGCGGACGCCCGCAGCCGCGCGGCGGTCTCCGCGTCGCCGTGTTGTATCGGATCGGGCGCGTCGAGCGCTTCGATGTGCCAGGTGACCGGTCGCCCGGTCAGTGGGTCGGCCTGGTAGTCGCGGGTCATCAGCACGGCGGCGTCGGGCGTCGGTGGGAATTCGAAGGAGAAGTTGCCGTCGCCATCCGCCTCGAGGTCGCGGTCGCGGACGATCGCGACGACCCGGTCCGACCACGCGCCCGGTGACGGCTCGTTGTAGGCGGTCACCGAGAAGTACACGCTGTCACCTTTATTGCCGCTGATGCGGTAGCGCCGCTGCGGATCGACCCGGCACATGAAGTAATAGGCGTCGGTGTTGTCGCCGCCCCAGCGGCGGTCGCGCCGGAAGGGCGTGTTCACCGCGACGAACTGCGGCCGGCCGGGCTCAGGGAACAGGTAGGCGTCCAACGCCACCCCGAGTGTGATGGCGAGGGTGCGGTACCCGTCGGCGATGTGCCGGTCGTCCTGGAGCGCTCGGTCGCCGTCGAGGAAGGACCGGTCGAGTTCGCCGAGGGTGCCGAGCAGCTCCCGCCACGCGGTCGTCGATTCGTGCGTCATGCGCTGATTCCTTTCAGGAGCAACGTGGTGGTGCGGTCGACCCACGCGCCATCGAGCTCGGTAACCCGGGTGAGGAGACCGATCAGTGTGATCCCGGCGATGGCTTCTGTTAGTTGCGAGGCGAGTTCGGCGGGGGCCACGTCGGCACGGACCTCGCCGCGGACCGCGGCCCTCGCCAGCAACTCGGCGAGGCCACCGCCGATGATGCCGGCGAACCGCTCCAACAGCGCCGAATGCAGCGTCGGGTCCGCCGCCATCTCGCCGACCAACCCGGGCATCGCGGCCCTTGCGGCCGGGGTCGTCAGGAAAACCATTGCACGGCACACCATCTCGCGCAGGTCCTCGGGCAGCGACCCGGTGTCGGGGATTTCGGTCGAGGTGCCGATCGGGAAGACCGCCTCGTGCACCAGATGCGCCTTACTCGGCCAGCGCCGGTAGATCGCGGGCTTGCTGGTGCCGGCCCGTTGCGCGATGGCGGAGACCAAAAGCCCCTGGTAACCGGTTTCGGCAAGCAGTTCGACCGTCGCGCGCAGCACGGCCGCGTCGATGCGGGGATCTCGGGGTCGGCCAAAGTCTATTGCCATTACGAAACTCAGAGTAACATAAGTCGCCGTGACCGACGCCGTTCGCCTTGAAGACCTTGCCTCACCCCGCTTCAGCGCTGAGGCCCAGCAGATCCTCGACATGATGGCCAGCATGGCCCCGAGTTGCCCGTTGGACGCCGACAGGCTGCATGCGCAGGCCAGCGCCGACACCGGCCTGCAGGATTTCGGACCCGACGACTACCGAGAACGACTAGACGTCTACCTGGCCGCGCTGCGCGACATTGACGGGCTACACGAGGCGGGAGTGGTCAACTTCTATGGCCAACTGCTGCAGCTTCTCAAGAACCGGCTGCTGCTGACCGACCTCTTGAACCGCCATCCCGAGATCGACGACATCGAACTGGAGCCGCCGGTGGTGATCGCCGGGCTGCCACGCACCGGAACCACCCATCTGCACAACCTGCTGGCGGCGCCGCCAACGTTCCGCACCATGCCGTACTGGGAGAGCAACGAGCCGTTTCCGTTGCCGAATGAGATTGGCGCCGAACCGGATCCGCGCCGCGCGCGAATGGACGTCGCGGTCGGAGTGGTCAACGTGGTGATGCCCCATTTCCCGCTGATGCACGAGATGACCACCGACCATGTGCACGAAGAGATTCAGCTGCTGGCCAACGACATCTCGACGATGCTCTTCGAGACGCTCGCCGAAGTGCCCCGCTGGCGTGATTACTACCGGGTCCACGACCAGACGCCGCACTACGAATACCTCGCCACTCAACTCAAGGCGATGCAGTTCCTGCGCGGCGGGCGGCGCTGGCTGCTCAAGTCGCCCCAGCATCTCGAACAGGTGCCGGTACTGGATCGCGTATTCCCCGGTAGCATCGTCGTTTTCACGCACCGCGACCCGGTGCCGGTGGCGCTGTCGATGATCGCGATGATCACCTACTCCGCCCGGATGCACCGGTCGCCGGTGCCCGTGGAACTGATCGCCAACTCCTGGATCGACCGCCTCGATCAGATGCTCAGCGCGCTCGTCCGCGACCGCGACACCATCGGTCCGGAACGCTCGATCGATGTTCGCTTCGGCGACTTCATGTCCGACGAAGTAGGTGTCGCCGAGCGGGTGTACGCGTTGGCCGGTGAACCCTTCACCGAAGACGCGCGCGGCGCGATCGCCGACTACCTGGCGGGCCACCGGCGCGGCCGGCTGGGAAACGTCGAAACCTCGTGCGAGATGTTCGGGCTGAACGAGGACACCCTGCGTGCCCGGTTCAAGCCCTACGTCGACCGGTTTCTGAACTAGGTCTCGTCCACTACGTTCTTCAGACATGGTCACCATGCCGGCCCTGGACGGGGTCGAACACAGGTACGTCGAACTCGGCGACGGCGTGACGATTCACGTCGCCGAGGCGGGTCCGGCGAACGGGCCGGCGGTGATGTTGGTGCACGGCTTCCCGGAGAACTGGTGGGAATGGCGCGAGCTGATCGGGCCGCTGGCCGCCGACGGCTACCGGGTGCTGTGTCCGGACCTGCGCGGCGCGGGCTGGAGTTCGGCCCCACGCTGCAAGTACCGCAAAGACGAAATGGCCGACGACCTGGCCCGCGTGCTGGACCACCTGGGCGTCGCGTCGGTCAAGCTCGTTGCACACGACTGGGGCGGTCCGGTGGCCTTCATCATGATGCTGCGGCATCCCGAGAAGGTGTCCGGGTTCTTCGGGTGCAACACTTCGGCGCCCTACGTGAGTCGCGATCTCGGCATGCTCCGCAACGTGTGGCGGTTCTGGTATCAGATACCGATCTCGTTGCCGGGCATCGGTCCCCGGGTGATCAGCAGTCCCAACTCGCGGTTCGTCCGCATGTTGGGTTCGTGGGTCGGCGGCGGCTTCACGCTGCCCGACGAGGACGTCGCGCTCTACCTCGAGTGCATGCGCCAGCCCGGCCATGCGGAGGCGGGTTCGCGGTGGTACCGCACGTTTGCGACTTCGGAGATGCTGCGCTGGGCGCGAGGCGAGTACGACGACGCCCGCGTCGATGTTCCGGTGCGCTGGCTGAGTGGCACCAAAGATCCCGTGCTCACGCCGGAGTTGCTGAATGGATATGCCGAGCGGATAAGCGATTTCGAGGTCGAGCTGGTCGACGGCGTCGGCCACTGGATCGTCAGGCAGCGGCCCGAGCTGGTGCTGGACCGGGTCCGCGCGTTTCTGAACGCCGGAACATAAGCCTCTACAAGGGTTTTCGGCGCGACGCTATTCGACGCCGATGGTGACTTCGGTCGCCTTGATGAAGACGCTTGCCGATTGCCCGACTTGAGGGCCGGAATAGCTTGCAACTAACGGGATTACGGGAGCTTTCGACCTTAGTGGCGTGGCCCGAGCAGAGCTACGGACGCATCCACGGCGGGTTCGACGATTTCTCGGACCGACTTCTCGTCTTCGACCGCAAGTGCGGTCAGCTCACGCAACCCGCCCAACAGGATCACGGCCAACGGCGCGGTCAGCGGCGGCAACTCGGCCCGCCGGAATCCGGGACTGGCGCTGAGGTCGATGAGCAGGCTGGACAACAGCTGAAGACCGCGACGCTGAACCGGACGGGCGGCGGCGCCGAGCGACGGGAGTTCACGAATCCAGCTCAGGGTGATGGCCGGCCGGGACTCGATGTATCCGACGTAGGCCTCGACGGCCTGACGGATCTGCCGGTGCCAATCGCCCTCGGGGTCGACCGAGGACTGAATGCGCTCGCCGAGCTTTTCGATGTCGGCGCGCAGCAATTCCAGGAAGCACTCTTCCTTGCCGTCGAACTGGTCGTAGAACGTGCGCTTGGACGTGCGGGCGTTGCGCACGATGTCGGCCACGGTGCTGGCGCGGTAACCGCGTTCGGCGATCGACGCGGCGAGGCCGTCGAGCAGCCTGAGCCGAAACGGGTCCGGCTTCAGAACACCGGAAACGGCGTCGTCAGCCGCGGCTGACACCGCTGATGTCACGGTCGGCGCCCCTTTCCGGTCGAGTACGGAACCTTGTGGGTTCTGGTACTTCAGAGTACCGTACTGGGAAAGGCGTGCGGTACACCGTCGTACCAACCCCGATCCCGGGGACCGATCACTTGGGAGCAGCACCGCCATGAGTGAAGTAGCCACCGCGCCAGCGGCCGCAGTCAAGTTGCCGCCGGCGGCGCGAATTCCCAAGCTGTTGCAGGGCTTTGGGTTCTCGATGTCCCGGCGCCGGATGATCCAACGGCTGTCGCGTCGCTACGGCGACGTTTTCACGCTCAACCTGCCGATGTACGGGCGCATCGTTGTCGTCGGTGACCCGCAGTTGGCCAAGCAGGTCTTCACGACCAGCCCCGATGAACTCGGCAACATACAGCCCAATCTGGGCCGTCTGTTCGGCACCGGTTCGGTTTTCGCGCTCGAGGGCGACGACCATCGCCAGCGTCGCCGGCTGTTGGCGCCGCCGTTCCACGGCAAGAGCATGAAGAAGTACGAGAGCATCATCGAAGAAGAGACGCTGCGCGAGATCGCCGACTGGCCGCAAGGCACTCCTTTCGCCACGCTGCAGCCCATGATGCGGATAACGCTGAACGCGATACTGCGCGCGGTGTTCGGCGCGGAAGGCGCCGAACTCGATGAGCTCCGACGGCTCATTCCACCGTGGGTCACCCTTGGCTCGCGACTGGCGGCCGTGCCGAAGCCCAAACGCGACTACGGCCGGTTCAGCCCGTGGGGCCGGCTCGCGCAATGGCGGCGCCAGTACGACATCGTCATCGACAAGTTGATCGACGACGAGCAGGCCGACCCGAATTTCGCCGATCGGACCGATGTCCTCGCGATGCTGTTGCGCACCACATACGAAGACGGATCAGCTATGTCGCGCAAGGACATTGGCGACGAGCTGCTCACCTTGCTGGCGGCCGGACACGAAACGACGGCATCCACGCTGGGCTGGGCATTCGAGCGGATAAGCCGGCACCCGGACCTGCTGGCGGCGCTCGTCGAGGAGGCCCAGAACGGTGGCGGTGAACTGCGGCAGGCCACCATCCTGGAAGTGCAGCGGGCCAGGACGGTCATCGACCTTGCCGGTCGCCACGTCTACCCCGAAGTCTTCCACCTCGGCGAGTGGGTCATCCCGCGCGGCGATTCGATCATCGTCGGCATCGGGCAGATCCACAGCAACCCGGACGTCTTCTCCGATCCCGACCGCTTCGACCCGCAACGCTACATCGGAACCAAGCCGTCAGCGCTGTCCTGGATCCCGTTCGGTGGCGGAACCCGCCGCTGTGTGGGGGCGGCATTCGCCAACATGGAGATGGACGTGGTGCTTCGAACCGTGTTGCAACGCTTGGCAATCGAGACCACCGATGCGCCCGATGAGCACTGGCACTGCCGTGGCGTCGCGTTCACCCCGAAGAACGGCGGTCGGGTGGTAGTGCACCGGCGCTGAGGACCGCCTCAGCCCAGGTGCGCCACTTGGGGTTTGGTGTGGACGACGATGACCGTGGGCCCATCGGCTTCAAGCGCGGCGTTGAACTCGTTCACCAACCCCTCCGTGTCGCCTACCGTGACGGCGCGAAGGCCGAAGCCGATCGCCAGCGATTCGATGTCGAGGCCGGGCAGGTCCAATCCCGGTACGTTCGGCGTCTTCTCAAGCAGCGCAAACGATTTCAGGATCGAGTACTCGCCGTTGCGCATCACCACGAACACGACCGGCAGTTTGTGCTGCGCTGCGGTCCAGATCGCCTGGATCGAGTACTGGAAAGAGCCGTCGCCGATGGTCGCCACGACGGCGCGTTTGCGGCCCGCGGCGCGGTCGCCCAGTGCGACGCCCACCGCGCCCGGCACTCCCCAGCCGATGCCGCCACTGCCGGTGGCGAAGAACGAGTTCGTGCAGACGGTGGGCAGCCAGCGCGCCTGCTCGGCCATCGTCGACGTCGATTCGTTGATCAGTGCCGCCTCCGGCGGCTTCACCGTGCTCAGCGCCGAATACACCTGGGTCGGCGTCAGCGGGGCGGTGGCGGCTTCGACCGTGCCTGCAGTGCGGTCCAGCGGTGTGGGCGTCGGCCTGCCGGATTTGGGTTCGATCAGCGGGGTCAACGCCTGCAGGGCGAGCAGGGTATCGCCCAGCAGGCTGTCGCCCACTCGCGCTGCACCCGCCAGGAACGGGTCGGCGGTCAGGTGTAGTAGCTCGGTGCCCTCGGGCAGGTACTCGCCGGCGACATACGGGTAGTAGCGGAAAACCTGCGCGCCGATCACCACCGCAAGATCGTGGCCCCGCAACTTCTCGGTCACCTCGGCGATCGTCATCGGCAGCATGCCCTGGTACAGCGAATGGTCCTCCGGGAACGACATCCGGTCCGGCAGTGGGCTCGCGTACACGGGGGCATGTACCTTCTCGGCGAATGCGACGGCGGCGTCCCAACCGCCGGCCCGATCGACTTCGGGACCGATGACCACCAGTGGCCGCTGCGCGCGGTTGATGCGCTCGGCGAACTCGGCAAGTCGCTCCGCGTCGGGCGCACTGCGTTGGCTCACGGTGCGGATGACGGCCGGACCGAGAGCCGGCTTCTCCCAATCATCAAGGGGGATAGACAGATACACCGGACCGGCGGGCGGCTGGGTCGCCATGGCGTATGCCCGCATGAAGGCCGCGGGCACATCCTCGGCGCGGGCGGGCTGATACGCCCATTTCACCCACGGCGCCGGCAGCTGTGTTTCGTTGGTGTTGGTCAAATACGGTTCCACAAGCACCATTTCGCGAGTCTGCTGCCCGGCCGTGACGATCAACGGGGTGTTGCTCTTGTAGGCCGCGATGAGGCTTCCCATGGCGTTGCCCGTGCCCGCCGCGGTGTGCAGATTCACCAGGGCCGGCTTGCCGGTCGACTGGGCGAAGCCGTCCGCCATGGCCAACACGGAGGCCTCCTGCAGTCCCAAGACGTAGGTGAAGTCATCGGGAAAGTTCTTGAGGAACGTCTGCTCGGTCGACCCGGGGTTACCGAACACCGTCGTCAAGCCGAGCGAGCGCAGCAAATCGTAAGTGACATCCCAGACGGTCGGTTGAGCAGACATGGGGCCGAATTCCCTTCGTGTGCGGACTTTTCACGCAGTGCGCGAGCGCGCCCACGCGGGTGTGCTCCACATGCTGCGTTAGATTCTCGGACCCAACTTGTAACTTGTCGATGTGGCGGCGGACATCGTCGCGCGCCAATTTTGGTGCTGGCCCACACCGTTGGGATGAATCCACTACCACGAGGCAGCGGTAGTTGACCGACTCAGCCACTAACCGGCGGTGGCTCGCCGGGGCAGTTTCCAGCCCGGGCGGATGTAGTGGCAGGTGTAGCCGCTGGGGTAACGCTCCAGGTAGTCCTGGTGCTCGGGCTCGGCCTCCCAGAAGTCGCCGGCCGGGCTGACCTCCGTGACGACTTTGCCCGGCCACAGACCGGA
>NZ_JAFAUS010000495.1 GCF_019243155.1 Mycobacterium sp. | reverse complement strand
CCGGGGTCGAAGACCTGATCGCCCGCCTCGACGGACGGGTAATCGACGTCCTCGTCAACAACGCGGGGTTCGGCACCTACGGCCCGTTCGCCGAGATCGAGGCCGACCGCGAGCACAACCTGGTCGGGGTCAACGTCGACGCGCTGGTCCGCCTGACCCATGCGGTTCTTCCCGGGATGCTGGCCCGCGGCCGTGGCGGCATCTTGAATGTGGCTTCCGTAATCGCCTTTCAGCCCGGCAGCTACCAGGCCACCTACGGCGCCTCGAAAGCATTCGTGCTCTCGCTGAGCCAAGCGCTATGGGCCGAGACCCGCGGCACCGGCGTCACCGTGACGGCACTGTGCCCCGGACCCACCGAGACCGGATTCGTCGGCGCGCTCGGCTCGGACGTCTCACACACCGCGATCTACAAACGCCTCGCCGCGCCCGGTCCCGTCGTCGCCGCCGGGCTGCGCGGCCTCGACCGCGGCCGCGCGGTGGTGGTCCCCGGCTGGCGACTCCGGATCATGGCGACGGGCGGACGGCTCTCGCCCGGCTGGATCTCGGCGCTCATGAGCGCGCGGATGCTGCGGCCCGCCGGCAAAACCAAAGCCGCGGCGCGATGACCGGCCGACGGTTCTCGTTCGAGATCAACCGCACCACCCGGGCACCGGCCGCGACGTTGTTCGGTCTGGAGACCGACGGCGCCCATTGGTCGAAGTGGGCGAAACCGCTTATCGTCCAATCGAGTTGGGAACAGCACGGCTCTCCCTCGCTGGCCGGCGTCGGCGCCATCCGCAGGGTCGGGATGTGGCCGATGCTGATGCGAGAGAAAACCGTTGTCTACGAACACAACCGCCGCCACGCCTACGAGCAGATCGGGCCGCGCCTTCCCGCCAAGAACTACCGCGCCGAACTCCTGTTGACGCCGAGAGCGGGAGGCACCGATCTGCGCTGGACGGGCTCATTCACCGAGGGCATGCGCGGCACGGGGCCGGTCATGCACGCCTTCCTGAGCAGCGTGGTCCGCTTCCTGTCCTGGCGACTCGTCAGCGCGGCCGAACGGGTTACTTGACCACCGGTCGAGTTGGGTCCATGGTCTGGTTATGACCATTGGTGACGACCCCGTCACGACACTGGACGACCTCAAGTCCGATCTGGCTGGCCGCCACAAGTGGACAGCGAGCGGCGGCGCCTCGGTCGACCCCGCGATCGTCGACGCCGACATGGCGGCGCTCGACCGCGACGGCTACGTCATCTGGGAAAACCTGCTCAGCGCGGACGAATGCGAGCAGATCCGTGACGTCGTCGGCCCTTGGCTTGGGCACACCGGGCGCAACGCTTTCGAAGGACGCCGAACCCAGCGCATCTACAGCGTGCTGAGCCGGACACGGGTGTGCGACCGGCTTGCCGATCATCCGCGGGTGCTGGCGGTGCTCGACCGGCTGATGATGGCCAACTACCTGCTTTCGGCGTTGCAGGCCATCAACATTCAGCCCGGCGAGTCCGCGCAGCTGGCTCACCATGACGACGGCTTCTATCCGATTCCTCGGCCACGGGATCCGTTGGCCGCCGCGACGATCTGGGCGATCGACGACTTCACTACCGACAACGGCGCGACCGTCCTGTACCCCGGGAGCCACCGCTGGGGCCGGCGCCCACCCGGGCCGGACGATCCTTCGGTGCCCGTCGTCATGCCCGCCGGCTCCTGCGTCTTCTTCGTCGGAACCCTGTGGCACGGCGGCGGCGCCAACACGACCGACCGCGCGAGGCTGGCCATCACCGCCCAATACTGCCAACCGTGGCTGCGGCCGATGGAGGCCTACACGCTCTCGATCCCGCGCGACATGGCACGAGAAGTCTCCGAAGACATTCAACGGATGATCGGCTACAGCATCCATCCGCCATTCGTCGGCGCAGTCGACGGCGTGCACCCGCTGAGGTTGCTACAAGAATGAGCGACATGACGGCGCGTTTCACAGAAATCGTTGGCGAACACAGCTTGCTGACCGGTGACGCGATCCCTGATGACTACGGTCATGACGAGGTGCTGACGGCGCCGCCGCAAAAGCCGGCGTACGTCGCCAAACCTTCGAGTGCAGAAGAAGTTTCGCAGCTCTTGAAGGCCGCATCCGAGAACGGTGTGCCGGTGACAGCCCGCGGGTCCGGGACCGGCCTGTCGGGAGCGGCGATTCCGCGGGCAGACGGGCTGGTGATCTCCTTTGAGCGGATGAACGCCATCCTGGAGGTCGACATCACGAACCAGGTCGCCGTCGTCCAACCGGGGGTGACGCTGACCGAACTCGACGCGGCCACAATCGATTCCGGCCTGCGGTACATGGTGCAACCGGGCGAGCTGTCGTCGAGCGTGGGCGGGAACGTCGGGACCAACGCCGGCGGGATGCGCGCGGTCAAATACGGGATCGCCCGCAACAATGTGCTTGGGTTGCAGGCGGTGCTGCCGACCGGCGAGATCATCCGCACCGGCGGCAAGATCGCCAAGGTGTCTACTGGTTACGACCTGACCCAACTCATCGTCGGCTCCGAAGGCACCCTGGCCCTGGCGACCGAGGTGACCGTCAAGCTGCATCCCAGGCTCGACCACAGCGCCACCGTGCTCGCCCCGTTCGCCGACTTCGACCAGGTGATGGAGGCGGTACCCAAGATCCTCGCCAGCGGCCTGGTGCCCTACATCCTGGAATACATCGACAACATGACGATGGCCGCGCTCATCCACACCCAGAATCTCGAGCTGGGCGTTCCCGATGCGATCCGCGACAGCTGCCAAGCGTATCTTGTTGTGGCACTTGAGAACCGGACGGCCGACCGGCTCGACGAGGATGTCGAGAGAGCCGGTGAGCTTGTCAGCGACCTGGGTGCGGTCGACGTCTATGTGCTCGAAGGAGCCTCGGCGCGCAAGCTGATCGAGGCGCGCGAGAACGCGTTCTGGACGTTGAAGGCGGCTGGCGCGGACGACCTCATCGACACCGTGGTGCCGCGAGGGGCGATGCCGAAGTTCCTCGCCGCCGCGCGCGGGTTGGCGATCAGCGCCGGCGGCGCGGCGGTGGGCTGCGGACACGCCGGCGACGGCAACGTGCACCTGGCCATCTTCTGTCAGGACCACGATAAAAAGAAGAAGCTGCTGACCGAGATCTTCGCGCTGTCAATGGAATTGGGCGGCGCGATTTCCGGCGAACACGGCCTCGGCCGCGCCAAGACCCCGTACTACCTCAAGCTCGAAGATCCAGTGAAGGTCGACCTGATGCGACGCATCAAGCAGAGCTTCGATCCGGCCGGCATCCTTAACCCGGACGTGTTGTTCGCCGCGGACTAGCGCCATGTTGACCCGCCGCTAAAGGCGTGCCAACATTCTGGGTTGTGCAACCCAAAACGACTGTCGTCCTCGTCCACGGCGCCTGGGCCGACGGCTCAAGCTGGGCCAAGGTAATCGAAGCGCTGCAACAAGCCGACATCCCCGCCATAGCCGCGCCCATCCCCCTCACCACGCTCGACGACGACGTCAACGCGGTCATCCGCACCATCGACCGCACCGAAGGACCGGTCGTGCTCGCTGGCCACGCCTATGCCGGCGGCGTTATCGGCGCGACCAGTCACCCGCGCATTCAATCCCTCGTCTACGTCGCGGCCCTGGCTCCCGACGAAGGCGAAACCGTCGCCGACGTGTTCTACAAGAATCCCCCACATCCGAAGGCCCCGGAGCTCAAGCCCGATAACGAGGGCTGGATCTGGTTGCCGGACAATGCCTTCGAAGACGCATTCGCGCAGAATGCACACGCAGAAGAGCACGCCCTACTGCGAGCGGTTCAGCGCCCCATCGCCGTCCGGTGCATCCAGAAACCGGTGCCGAGACCGGGGTGGAAGGACCTACCCAGCTGGTACCTGATCGCGCAGGAAGACCGCAGGATCAACCCCGCGACGCAAAAGTTCATGGCCGACCGGATGAACGCCAACACTCACACGCACG
>NZ_JAFAUS010000448.1 GCF_019243155.1 Mycobacterium sp. | reverse complement strand
GGGCCCAGTCTGGGCCGTGGCGATTCCGGCGGATGGTCATCGCGCGATTTCGGCCTCCGCGGATCATACCTTACAGGTGTGGGACCTGGAAACCGGCCATTCGATACGCACACTGCGAGGCCACGCGGACGTGGTCACCGCCGTGGTAGTCGCGCCGGACGGCCTTCGCGCCGTCTCGGCCTCGGCGGATTGCACGCTGCGGGTGTGGGACCTGGAAACCGGCCGTTCGGTATGCACGCTCCAAGGGCACGCCGGCGCGGTCAACGCCCTGGCGGTCACGCCGGACGGCCTTCGCGCCGTCTCGGCCTCCGCGGATCACACGTTGCGGGTGTGGGACCTGGAAAGTGGCGGGCGTCTGGTCTGCACGCTGCGAGGCCACACGGGTGCGGTCAATGCGGTGGCGGTTACGCCGGATGGGCGGCGCGCCCTGTCGGCCTCGGCGGATCACACGTTGCGGGTGTGGGACCTGGAAAATGGCGGCAGCTCGGTCTGCACGCTCCAGGGTCATATGGCCTGGGTGACCGCCGTGGCAGTTACGCCCGATGGGCGCCGTGCCGTCTCAGGATCGGCGGATCATACGCTGCGGGTCTGGGACATAGAACGGAGGCAATTGCTGCGTACCCTGGAAGGTCACACCAATAGCGTCACGGCGTTGGTACTGATGCCTGACGGTTCCCGCGCCGTTTCAGGATCGCCTGACCATACGTTGCGGGTCTGGGATCTGAAAACCGGGCAGTCCGTGCGCACCCTCGCGGGCCATACGGACTGGATAACGGCGGTGGTCGTTACCCCGGACGGGCGCCACGCCGTTTCGGCCTCGGCGGATCACACGCTGCGGCTGTGGGACATAAAGAGGGGACAATCGGTGCACACGTTGGCGGGTCAGACTGAAGGCATTACTGCCCTGATGCCCATGCCCACCGGGCGTTGCGCTGCCATGGCGTCCGACGCTCACCTCTTACGAATTTGGGACTTGGAAAGCGGCGACTTGCTGCGGGTACTCGCGGGCCATACGGACTGGATAACGGCGGTGGCGGTCACGCCGGAGGGGAGCCGTGCGCTCTCGGCCTCGGCGGACGGGATGCTGCGGCTTTGGGAGTTGGAAGCCGGCCGTTCACCGGGCACGCTGGCGGGCCATACGGACGTGATCAGCGCCGTCGCCATCACGCCCGGCGGGCGGCGTGCGCTCTCGGCCTCGGCTGACGGGACGTTGCGGCTGTGGGACCTGGAGACCGGCCGCTCGCTGCGCACGCTCGCCGGTCAAACGGACGTGGTCACGGCCGTTGCGATGAGCGCTGACGGTCGATGCGCCGTCGGGGTGTGCGAGTCCGGGGTGTTGGTCGCATGGGATTCGGCAACGGGCGACACGCGGCGCATCCACACAGGCCATACCGGCTGGATCACCGCGGTGGCGGTCACGCCGGACGGGTGCCGTGCGCTCTCGGCGTCCGCGGACCATACGTTGCGTATGTGGGACCTGGAGACCGGCCAATTGGTACGCACGCTCACAGGCCATAAGGACCTGGTCACCGCGGTGGCGGTGACGCCTGACGGGCGCCGCGCGCTCTCGGCGTCCGCGGACCATACGTTGCGCGTATGGGATGTGGAGAGCGGAAACCACCTCGCTGGGTTTTCCGGGGAGGGCCCGATGTTGCGTTGCGCCGTTGCGCCGGATGGACGAACCATTTTCGCCCGAGACAAGTCAGGCCGGGGGCATTGCCTGCGGCTGGAAGGATTGGATTAGAAGGAAAGTGGCTGAGACGCAGACGCGATCCGCTGCGACGCGCCTGCCAGTCCTCACCCAGTTTTTCAGACCGAACCCGAGCAAATGAACCGAAGACGACTCTTGCGGCTGGTCGCGGCCGTGCCCTTGCTGCCCGGGATTTGGTCCTGGGTGCTCAGCGCGTTAAAGGTAACGGCCGCAACCGCCACCCCCGGTTCCATGTCCCGCGCCCGTCCAGGCGACACGGCTTGGCCTGCGGAAGCCGACTGGGACGGGCTTAGCCGGGAAGTCCGGGGCCAACTTGTTAAGGTGCAGTCACCGCTTACGGCTTGCTTGGAGGCACCGGCGAGCCCGTACTGCGCGCAAGTATTCAAGGAGCTGAAAAACCCGTATTATCTCGGCGACGAGGTCGGCCTGACGCAGACCTTGGGCTGGGTCGGCGCTTGGACGTCCAGGCCGAGCGCCTACGCCGTGGCGGCCCGGACAACGGCGGACGTCGTCGCGGCGGTCAATTTTGCCCGCAAGCACCGTCTGCGACTTGTCGTAAAGGGAGGTGGCCACAGCTACCAGGGCACCTCAAATGCCGCTGATTCCTTGCTGATCTGGACTCGGCAAATGAACGCCGTCACCCAGCACGATGCGTTCGTCGGGGAGGGTTGCGCCGGGCGCTACCCGCCCCAACCGGCCGTCACGATCGGCGCGGGAGCGCTCTGGGGACACGTCTACGACGCGGTCACCACAAAAGGGGGACGCTACGTTCAGGGCGGCGGTTGCATGACGGTGGGCGTTGCGGGCCTGATTCAGGGCGGCGGGTTTGGGAGCTTCTCGAAAGCGTACGGGTTGGCGGCTGCCGGTCTGGTGGAAGCCGAGGTCGTGACCGCCGATGGCGCCGTGAGGATCGCGAACGCCTGTAC
>NZ_JAFAUS010000392.1 GCF_019243155.1 Mycobacterium sp. | reverse complement strand
ACCGCGGTCGGCCAGTAGTGGTAGGTCAGGTACCAGCCCGGCTCCCAGATCAGCAGCATGAAGTTCGGGTAGAACAGCCACGAGTCGATGCCCCACTGCGGCACCCGCTTTACGTTGACGCCCGGCGGCAGCTCGAAGTTCTGCATGAGCTCGGGCTTGTCCCACGGACCGAACAACCCGCTGCGCAACACCTGGTCGAGCGGCTTGACCATGGACATGTCCGCGGGCGGCGCCTGGCCGCCCCAGGTCGACTGCAGGTTGTGCGGCCCGGCCAGCTCGTAGTGCAGCGCCTCGTAGCCGTACTTCTGGATCTTGGCGGCTTCTTCCTTGGTGTACTGCCCTTGGTGCAGGATCGGCGCGTGGTAGAACTCGACGAACGCGTCGATGAACAGCTTCCAGTTGCTGCCGACCTCGGCCCGGTAGGAGTATGTCTCCGTCATCTCGCCGAAGGGGTAGCCCTCGATGCTCTTGGCCAGCGGCCCGAGGTAGTCGGTGAGCGGCGCGGCGTTGTCGTCGAAGTTGATGAAGATGAAGCCTTCCCACACCTCGCAGCGCACCGACGCCAAGCCGTAGTTGCTCTTGTCGACGTCGAAGAACTCGTCCGGCTGCTGGATGAAGGTCAGCTCACCGTCGAGGCTATAGCGCCAAGCGTGGTATTTGCAGGTGAACTGACGGCAGGTGCCGGACGTCTCCTCTTGGGGAAAGTCGTTCCACACCAACTTGTTTCCGCGGTGCCGGCAGACGTTGTGATACGCCTTGACGGTCCCGTCCTTGGTTTTGGTGATGATCACCGACGTGCCCTTGCCGGCCGACGGCAGTTCCCTGGTGAAGTAGCTGCCGGTCCTGGGGAGTCGCTCGACCCGGCCAACGTTGAGCCAGGTCCTCTTGAAGACCGCGTCGCGTTCGGCTTCGAAGAACGCAGGGTCGATGGAGTCGGTGTAATCAACCGGCGAGGTCCCCAGGTCGGGGTAGTTTTCTGTCCAGCTGCCGGCGGCTGGCTTCGGGAAGTGGGCCAACGTTCTAACTCCTCTTATCAGTGCTGATCGGCGTTTTCGAGCTCGACACCAAAAGTGTTGAAAGCCATGGCCAGCAGGGCGTAGCAGCCGACCGTGAAGATGAAGTCCATGCGTTGTTGGTCGTTGAGGTGCTCGCCGAGCGCCGCCCAGGTCTGGTCGGACATCCGCGAGTACTCATCGAGTTCGTCGACCGCGGTGATCACCGCACGATCGAACGGGTCGGTCGCCTCACCCCTTTTGACCGCGTCGATCTGGTCGTCGGTGATTCCCTCGTCCTTGGCCATCCTGACGTGGTGAGACCACTCGTAGGCGCAGTCGCGGCGGTGCGCGACGCGCAGGATGGCCAGTTCGCGGATGCGCGGCGGCAGCGTGGACGACATCAAGAGATGGACGTTGAATCGGAGAAACGCCTTTGCCAGTGCCGGGTGGTGAGCGAAGGTCGAAAGCGCGTTGTTGGTGTCCGCGCCACGCATGGCCGAGAGTGCCTGCCGGGTCGCCTCGTCCCACTGATCAGCGGGCAGCGGCTGCAGACGCATCCGCGTTCTCCTCTCGGCTTGGCCTCGACCACCTCTCGGTCAAGGAGAATCATATTCTCATTTACAACCAATAGAGTTGCACGATTCGCCCGGCTGGTCAATGCCGACAGGCGGCTCGGACCACCCACTCGTATAGATGTCGGCCTTCCAGCGAAAACGGCGGGGACACCGTGGGCCGCCCGGACGCCGCTGGCGCCGAGGAGAGCCGCACTCTCGGTTTACGGCCAAAATCGGCTTGTGCTTCCCGTCCCTGGTCAGGCGCGGATGATCGCCCGCAGCTACTGATGGATGTTGATTCTCGCCTGGCGAGAAGATAGTTTTCATTTTAGTGATCTTGGCACGGGACAGCGATGCGCCGAGGCTGTGTGGAAGCGGAATCGGTTCGTTGGATTCAACGGAAGGGCAACGGCCATGAACAAAGAAGACATGATGTTGATCAGCGTCGACGACCACACCGTCGAGCCGCCGAACATGTTCAAGAACCATCTGTCGAAGAAGTATCAGGACGACGCGCCTCGGCTGGTGCACAACGCCGACGGCTCGGACATGTGGAAGTTCCGCGACACGGTCATCCCGAACGTGGCGCTGAACGCGGTCGCCGGCCGGCCCAAAGAGGAGTACGGGATCGAGCCCACGGGGCTCGATGAGATCCGGCCCGGTTGCTACAACGTCGACGAGCGGATCAAGGACATGAACGCCGGTGGGATCCTGGCGTCCATCTGCTTCCCCTCGTTCCCCGGTTTCGCCGGCCGCCTGTTCGCCACCGAGGACCACGATTTCTCCGTCGCGCTGGTGCAGGCGTACAACGACTGGCACATCGAAGAGTGGTGCGGCGCATATCCGGCGCGATTCATTCCGATGGCGATCCCGGTGATCTGGGACGCCGAAGAATGTGCCAAAGAGGTGCGTCGGGTATCCAAGAAGGGTGTGCACGCGCTGACGTTCACCGAGAACCCGGCCGCGATGGGCTACCCCAGCTTCCACGACGACTACTGGAAGCCGCTGTGGGATGCGTTGTGCGACACCAACACCGTGATGAATGTCCACATCGGATCCTCGGGCCGGCTGGCGATCACGGCTCCGGACGCGCCGATGGACGTGATGATCACGCTGCAGCCGATGAACATCGTGCAGGCGGCGGCGGACCTGCTGTGGTCCAAGCCGATCAAGGAATACCCGGACCTCAATATCGCCCTGTCCGAGGGCGGCACCGGCTGGATCCCCTACTTCCTGGAGCGGGCCGACCGCACCTTCGAGATGCACTCGACGTGGACGCACCAGGACTTCAAGGGCAAGCTGCCCAGCGAGGTTTTCCGCGAGCACTTCCTGACCTGCTTCATCAGTGACAAGGTCGGGGTTGCACTGCGCAACGAGATCGGCATCGACAACATCTGCTGGGAGGCCGACTACCCGCACAGCGACTCGATGTGGCCGGGCGCGCCAGAGGAGTTGTGGGATGTGTTGTCCCTCAACAACGTTCCGGACGACGAGATTAACAAGATGACCTACGAGAACGCGATGCGGTGGTACTCGTTCGACCCGTTCACCCACATCACGCGCGAACAGGCGACCGTCGGTGCGCTGCGCAAGGCCGCCGAGGGGCACGACGTGTCGATAAAGGCGGCGGGCCACGACAAGGACTCCCGGGGCGGCTCGTCGTTCGCGGACTTCGCGGCCAACGCGAAAGCGCTTTCGGGCAACAAGGACTAAGAGCGACGTCGCCGGAATGCAAGTGCGCCGGTGGCGGTCGCAAGCGCGGCGAAGCCGGGCGCCGCGGGCCGACACCCGAAGCCGGTGCGTTTCGACTAAAGGAGAATGAGTGGTGCCCGGCGCTGGAATGAACTTTGAGCTGACCGAGGACCAGGAATTGATCCGTCGATCGGTGGCGGAGTTGACCCGGAAATTCGACGACCAGTACTGGATGGAGAAAGACCAGGCGCACGAATTCCCGACCGAGTTCTACTGGGCGATCGCCGACGGCGGTTGGCTGGGCATGACGATTCCCACCGAATACGGCGGCCACGGTCTCGGAATCACCGAAGCCACCATCCTGCTCGAAGAGGTCGCCAGATCCGGTGCCGCCATGAACGGCGCCAGCGCGATCCACTTGACGATTTTCGGCATGCAGCCCGTCGTGGTGCACGGCTCCGATGAACTCAAGCAACGCACGTTGCCCGCCGTCGCCACCGGCGAGGTGCACGTCTGTTTCGGGGTGACCGAACCCGGTGCGGGACTTGACACGTCGCGCATCACCACGTTCGCCAAGCGTGACGGGGATAAGTACATCGTCAACGGCCGCAAGGTGTGGATCTCCAAGGCGCTGGAATCCTCCAAGATTCTGCTGCTGACCCGGACGCAGAGCTACGAAGAGGTCACAAAGAAGACCGACGGGATGACGTTGTTCCTCACCGACCTCGACCGCAGCAAGGTCGACGTCCGTCCAATCCGCAAGATGGGTCGCAACGCCGTCAGCTCCAACGAATTGTTCATCGACAACCTGGAGGTGCCGGTCGAGGACCGAATCGGGGAGGAGGGCAAGGGATTTCAGTACATCCTGGATGGCCTCAACCCGGAGCGGATGTTGATCGCCGCCGAGGCGCTGGGCATCGGCCGGGTGGCGCTGGAGAAGGCGGTCAAGTACGGCAACGAGCGCGAGGTCTTCGGCCGCCCGATCGGCATGAACCAGGGCCTGCAGTTCCCCCTTGCCGATTCGCTGGCCCGCCTGGACGCGGCCGAGCTGATACTGCGCAAGGCGACGTGGCTGTACGACAACGGCAAATCCTGTGGGCGCGAGGCGAATACCGCCAAATACCTGTGCGCCGATGCCGGATTCACCGCCGCCGACCGGGCGCTGCAGACCCACGGCGGCATGGGCTATTCGGAGGAGTACCACGTCGCCCGTTACTTCCGCGAGGCTCGGCTGATGAAGATCGCACCGGTCAGCCAGGAGATGATCCTCAACTTCCTGGGATCCCACGTGCTGAAATTGCCGAGGAGCTATTGACCGCCCCGGACGGGCCCGACGGTCCCGTGCTGCTGACCGAAGACTGCGACGGGGTACGCACGCTCACCCTCAACCGGCCGCGCCGCAAGAACGCGATCAACCCTGAACTGTGGGTGGCGCTGCACGACGCGCTGCACACCGCCGGCCGGGACCGCGGCGTGCGGGCGCTGGTGCTCACCGGTTCCGGCGGCAGTTTTTGTTCCGGCGCAGACATTTCGGTCCCCGACGACGTTCACCCGAAGTACAAGCTGCAGCGGCTGACCGACGTCGCCCTGACGTTGCACGAGCTGCCGATGCCGACGATCGCCAAGGTGACCGGGGTGGCTGTGGGGGCGGGGTGGAACCTCGCGCTGGGTTGCGACTTCGTGGTCGCGACGCCGGAATCGAAGTTCTGCCAGATCTTTTCCAAGCGCGGTCTGTCGATCGACCTCGGCGGTTCCTGGTTGCTGCCCAAACTCGTTGGCCTGCAACAGGCTAAGCGGCTAGCGCTGCTCGCCGACATGATCGACGCCGAGGAAGCCTACGCGCTGAACTTGGTGACCTGGGTGGTGTCGGACGTGGAGATCGACGCTTTCGTCACGGATCTCGGGGATCGGCTGGCGGCCGGCCCTCCCATCGCGCTCGCCCAGACCAAGGCGCTGCTGAACGAGGGCGCCGACCGGACCTTGCGTGACGCGCTGGCCAACGAGGCGCGCGCTCAGGTCGGCAATTTCGCCACTGCTGACGCGGCGGCCGCGTATGCGGCTTTCGCCGAACGACGGGAGCCGTCGTTTACTGGTCGGTGGTCGCTATCGAAATCGGATGAGGAGTGAAAGACATGCGTGAGACAGTCATCGTCGAGGCCGTGCGCACGGCGGTCGGGAAGCGAAACGGCGGCCTGGCCGGGATGCATGCCGCCGACTTGTCCGCGATCGTCCTCAACGAACTGCTGGAGCGCGCCGGCGTCGGCCCGGAGATCGTCGACGACGTGGTCTGGGGCTGCGTGTCGCAGGTGGGCGACCAATCCAGCAACATAGGCCGCTACGCGGTGCTGGCCGCCGGCTGGCCGGAGAACATCCCGGGCACCACCGTCAACCGCGCCTGCGGTTCGAGCCAGCAGGCGCTCGACTTCGCCGTGCAGGCGGTGATGTCGGGCCAGCAAGACGTCGTCGTGGCCGGTGGTGTCGAGGTGATGAGCCGCGTTCCGCTGGGGTCGGCGAGGGCCAGCGGCATGCCCTACGGGCCGAAAGTGCTTGCCCGTTATGACGATTTCTCCTTCAACCAGGGGCTGTCGGCGGAGATGATCGCCAAGAAGTGGGGGTTCTCCCGCACCCGGCTCGACGAATTCTCCGTCCAGTCCCACGAGCGGGCGGCCGCGGCGCAGGACGCCGGGGCCTTCACCGATCAGATCGTGCCGGTGTTCACCGACGGGGAAGCCGACAAGACCGTTGTGTCCGCGGACGAAGGCGTGCGGCGGGGGAGCACCGTCGAGAAGCTCGCCGGGCTCAAGCCGGCGTTCGCCGAAGACGGCGTGATCCACGCGGGCAACTCCTCGCAGATCTCCGACGGCGCGGCCGCACTGCTGGTGATGACCTCGGCGATGGCGGTGGAGCTGGGGTTGACGCCGATCGTGCGCTACCTGGCGGGAGCGGTGACCGGAGCGGACCCGGTGCTCATGCTCACCGGCCCGATACCCGCGACCGAGAAGGTGCTGAAGAAGGCCGGCGTGCCGCTGTCGGAGGTGGGCGTGTTCGAGGTGAACGAGGCCTTCGCGCCAGTGCCGCTGGCCTGGTTGGCAGAAACCGGCGCGGACCCCGCACAGGTCAATCCGCTGGGCGGCGCGATCGCGCTGGGACATCCGCTGGGCGCGTCCGGAGCGGTGCTGATGACGCGCATGGCGCACCACATGCGCAACAACGGGATCCGGTATGGGCTGCAGACCATGTGTGAAGGCGGCGGCACCGCTAACGCCACCCTGGTCGAACTCCTGAGCTGAAAATCTCGTGCGCCCTCGTGACCCTTGTCACAGCGGTCAAACTAACCTACTGTGTGTTCACTAGGTTGGTTTTGGATCGGCCAGGTCAAGGGAGTCCGGTTTGTCCGTCGCACGGCGCTACGACACGCTCCTCGCCAAGGGCGAGGACCGCAAGCAGCGGATCCTCGATGTCGCCCAGCGCCTCCTCACCCGCAACGGCTGGCGCAGCACGACGCTCGCCCAGATCGCCGGGGAAGCGGGTGTCACCCCCGCGGGACTGCTCCATCACTTCGCGTCGAAGGAACAGCTGCTGCA
>NZ_JAFAUS010000334.1 GCF_019243155.1 Mycobacterium sp. | reverse complement strand
GAGCTGGTGTGCGGCTGCGCGATGTAGCCCTCGGCCTCCAGCACCGCCATGTCGTTGCGGACGGTGGCCGACGAAACACCCAAGTTGTGGCGCTCGACCAGAGTCTTCGAACCGATTGGTTCCTTGGTGGCGACGAAATCGGCGACGATGGCGCGCAACACCTCAAAGCGACGATCGTCGGCGCTCCCCATTTCGTGCCCACCTCCCTCCACACCACATTGACTTGGTCTATTTTACGGTCTCAAGCCCCGCCGACCCCTACCAGCAGGCGTTTGCCGAGGCAGGGGCGCGCCGCGTCATCGCCGCCTCCCCCGACTAGCCTCTCCAGCATGAATGGGCCGGGCCATACCAAACGCGTCGGAAAAGATCGGGCAATGATTTACCAATGATTTTCAAAGGCGTGCGCGAGGGCAAGCCGTACCCTGAGCACGGGCTGTCCTATCGGGACTGGTCTCAAATTCCCCCGCAGCAGATCCGGCTGGACGAACTGGTCACTACCACCACCGTGCTCGCCCTGGACCGGCTGCTCTCCGAGGACTCCACCTTTTACGGCGATCTCTTCCCGCACGCGGTGCGGTGGAAGGGCATCACCTATCTCGAGGACGGCCTGCACCGCGCCGTGCGCGCCGCGCTGCGAAACCGCACGGTGTTACACGCCCGGGTGTACGACATGGATGTGCCGCTGAGCCAGCAGACTCAGGCGTCGGGTTCGACTTTCGGGGACTAGTCACGTTTGCGCGTCCCCAGGTGTCGACGTAGTGAGGGCCACACAGGTCCCCACCGCGACTATTCGAAGAGGTTCGCCATGTCCCGCCTGCCAGGAGTATCCGACCGCGACGCCGGCCTGAGCGCCAAGATCGCCTTCTTCTTCACCAAACGGAAGCTGGCGCAGATGACCGGGCTTGAAACCGCGGGGATGTTGGAGCCGTTGCGCATGTATGCGCACATCCCGAGGTTGCTGAACGCGTACGGCAAACTCGAACAGGCGGAGGCGAAGCTTGACGTGCTCACTCCGCGGCAGCGCGCGCTGGCCGAACTCAAGTCGGCGACCACGGTGCGCTGCGAGTACTGCATCGATCTCGGTTCGCAGATCGCCCGGCGGTGGGGTCTCACCGACGAGGAGCTGCTGGGGATGGCCGACTACCGGAGCGCCGCCTGCTTCTCCGACGTCGACAAGCTGATCCTCGAGTACGCCGCCGCGATCAGCCGCACCCCGGTCGAGGTGAGCGATCGGCTGTTCGACGCGCTGCGCGCGCACTTCGACACCGCCCAACTCGTCGGCCTCACCCACGTCATCACGCTGGGCAATCTGCGTGCCCGCTTCAACATCGCGCTCGACATCGGGTCGTCCGGCTTTTCCGGCGATCGGGTGTGCGCCCTGCCCGACGGCGGTGGCGCTTGACCGTGGACGCTTCGCTGACGGCGCGTTTCGAGGCGGCGCGGCCGCAGTTGGGCGCCGTCGCGTATCGCATGCTCGGCTCGATCGAGGACGCTCAGGACGCGGTGCAGGAGGCGTGGCTGCGGCTCAACGGCAGCGCCGATCCCGGGATCGTCAATCTCGACGCCTGGCTGACGACCGCGGTGGCCCGCATCTGCCTGAACATGTTGCGCGCCCGACGGATTCGCGGCAAGGAGGAACTGGCCGGTCACCTCCCGGACCCGATCGTCGAGGTGGAGGGCGAATTCGATCCCGAACACCGGGCGATGCTGGCGGACGCGGTGGGGCTGGCGCTGTTCGTGGTGCTCGATACGTTGCCGCCCGACGAGCGGCTGGCCTTCGTGCTGCACGACGCATTCGCCGTCCCGTTCGAACAAATCGCACCCATCGTCGAGCGGACACCCGAGGCGACCCGCAAGCTGGCCAGCCGGGCACGCCGACGGATCGAACGGGCCGAACCCCTTCCCGACGCCGCCCCGGCTGCGCAGCGCGAGGCCGTCGACGCCTTCTTCGCCGCCGGGCGCAGCGGCGACTTCGACCGACTGGTTTCGGTGCTGCATCCCGACGTGGTGCTGCGCGGCGACTTTGGCCCCGCCGCGCCGGCATTCCACACCGAGGGAGCCGGCTCGGTGGCCAAGCTGGCCCGCAGCTACGCGGGGCCGAACCGCGAGGTGCGCGCCGCCACCGTCAACGGCGCCGCCGGGGCAGTCATCTTCGTCGGCGGCCGCGCCACGGCCGTCATGGGTTTCGTGGTGCGCGACGGGCGGGTCGCGGCGATCGACGTCTTGGCCGACCCGGAACGCGTCGCCAACCTCGACCTGGGCCCGACGCGCGAATAGCGGACGTCGAAGCGTCCGCTATTCGTCCGGATTGAGGAATCAGTGTCCTGCGGCCTGGAGCAACTCCATCGCCGAAGAACGCGACAACACCCAGCCGCCTTGGTTGATGAACGTGACGTTCTGCATGACCGGACTGGGCAGCTTGGGACCCGACACCGAAACCTGCGCGGTCACAGAATCCGGTGTGGCGCCCGGCTGGACGTTCGTCACGTTGAAGGCCAACGGCAGGTCGCCGTTCTTGGCCGCCTTCTTCAGCTCGTGGTCGGCCATGTGCGCCGTCGACCCGCTGATGCCGCCCTCAACCAGATTGCTCTTGTTGGTGAACGACACGTTGGGGTCGGCAAGGCTGGTGAGCACGCCAGTCAGCTGATCGGGAGTCGGGACGTTGGCGTTCGGTGCCGGCGGCACCGGATCCTGCGGAAGCGGCGCCCCGACAGCGGTCAGCTGCAAGGGGGCCGGCACGTTCGGCAACGACGCAATGCCGGCGGCCGCGCCGCCGATGACGGCCAGCGCCACGGCGCCGGTGACAAACAATTTCACGGTCTTCACGAATCCCCCTTGGTGGGCCCGAATTTCGACGACGGTCAGCAAGGCGCCCGACGCCAGCACAGTCACGCTAAGACCGCGCCATGAGAAGAACTCATGAGCAATCTGTGCGATGGCTATGTGCGGGCTCAGTGACCCGCCGTGTAGTCGCCTAGTTCGTCGCCGTCGACGCCTGGATCAAAGCGATCGCTGCGTCGTGCTGCAGAACCCAGTTGCCACCCTGGTTGACGAACACCAGGTGCTTGTTCACCGGCCCGGCGAACTTCGGTCCGCTGATGGCGACGTCGGCCTGGGCCATGTTGGGGCCGGCCGGCTGGATGTTCGTCACGTTGAACTGCTCGGGGAAGTTGCCGTTGCGGTAGGCCTTGCGCAGGTCGTGGTCGGCCACGCGGCCCTCGTCGGGGGTGATGCCGTTCTCGATCAGGTTGGCCTTCGCCGAGTAGTTGACGCCGGGGTCGGTGGCCTGGTTGCACAGACCGGCGAGCTGGTCAGGGCTGGGCAGCTGTCCGGGCACCCCGGGCGGGGGCGGCGGCGGAGGAGGCGGCGGGTCCTGCGGCAACGCCCCGTAAGGTGCGCCGACCGCGGCCAGCTCGACCTGTCCCAGGCCGCTCGGCGCTGCAATAGAAGCTGCGACGCCGGCAGCGCTTCCGACGACGGCGAAGGCCGCAACGCCGGTGGCAATGGATTTCACGGTTTTCACGAGGAGTCCCCCTTCGATGCGCATGGACCTGGCGGGATCTCGTCGAACGTGGCCCCACGCGGTTACGCGTCTTCCATGGTGTAGTTGGTGTAAGTGTGCCTGCTGTGACTGGAATTTGAGTCTCAGGCGGGTCACGTTACGGCGACGCTACGACAGCGAGGGCATGGCGGGCGACTAGCGCTTGCGCAGGGCGGGTAAGCGGCGGCCCGGGATTCTCGGGCCCCGTCGCGCCGAGCGTCAGCGGTTTTTGATCGACTCTTGCAGGCTCTTCGGCCGAATGTCGGTCCAGTTCTTCTCGATGTAGTCGAGGCACTCCGCGCGGGTGGCCTCGCCGAAAGCGACGCGCCAGCCGGCCGGAACGTCGGAGAAGACCGGCCACAGGCTGTGCTGGTCCTCGTCGTTGACGAGCACCACGAAGGTGCCGTTGTCGTCATCGAAGGGGTTGATGCTCATCGCGTCTCCTTACAGTCGGATACCTCGAAGTACCCGCGGTCGATCCCAACACTCGGTCAGAAAGCATTCCCAAGCAGCTTAGGTTGGGAAAGCCGGGTCCTTGGGTGAGTCCGGACAAGTTCGGTAGGAACAACTTGGGCGTGACGTCTGTAACCGCCAGGTCGTAACCTATCGCCTCCTGCAGTCGCTCGGCGGTCAGCGGTCCACCCAACCCGAGTTCGAGCAGGTCAAGCGCGTCCTGACTGAACAATGATGCGAACCAGAGCGAGTCGGCCCCGGAACCGTCGATCACCAGATCGAACCCGTGCACGGTCTCCAGGTTCTCGCTGCCGCGATTGGTGGACAGCGTCAGCCGGATCTGCCCGTCCCTGCCCACCGCATGCGCGACCCGGCCGCGGAGGTGGTGGATGCGGTCATCGGCCAGCAGCGCTTCCTGCACGTTCGACGAGAAAACTCCGCGGTCGGTGCGGGCCAGGGCGTCGCGGCGTTCGGCCAGGGTGAGCGCCGGCCAGTTGGTGGGGTCGGAGAACAACGAGTTCTCGAAGTACCCCTCCCCGCGGGTGAACAACGTCGCCTGCGGGGATATGACGGTAATGCTGGACACCCGGTGTCGAAACAGTTCGTTGAGCATCGCCGCGGCCGTCTCGCCACCGCCGATGACGGCGACTCGCTCCGCGCTGATCCGATCGTGGCTCGCGGCGCGATCCCAGAACTGGGCGATGGACAGCACCCGCGGGTTTCCCGGCAGCAGCGACTTCTCGGCCTGGCCGGGCCCGGTGATCATCAGGGCGTCGGCGTCCACGGTGGTTTCGTGGGTGTGCAGCGCCCACCGATCGCCGTTGACCGCCAGACGTTCGACCTCGCCGTGCACCACTTTCATGCCGACGTGATCGGCGACCCAGCCCAGATATTGACTCCACCGGCGATGCAACGGTGCCGGCCTGCCACGGTCGATCCACTCGGCGAATGACGCCGTGGCGATCAGATACGACTGCCAGCTGTACCGGGTCATCCGTTCGTCCAGCTCGGCGTTGCGGCGCGGGACCAGCGCAGATCTATAAGGAAAGCCGACGTCTTTCTCCGGGCTGGTACCCAGCCGGTGCGCCCCGTCGGTCCAGCCGCCGCTGGCTTGCCAGTTCGCTGCGACGCCGATCCGCTCGACAGCCACCACGTCGGGAACCTCAACGCCCATTTCGCGCAGCACGAAAGCCTTGGCAGCCACCGCGACCGCCTTGGCTCCCGCACCCAGAACCGCAAGTGTGCTCATTTCACCGTCTCCCGCAGTGAGTCAATCCAAAGCTCCTGTAGCGCAGCGATATCCGCGTCATCGAGAATGTCGGGCAGCGCTCGCCACTGTGCGGCAAGCACCCGCTCCCCGCCCGACGTCAGCACCATGGCCAAGATGGTCAGCTCGTGGCGCACCGCCAGGTCGGGCTCCGGCAGCGGTGACACCCCGGCGAGCAACTCGCGCTCGAGCGTCAACCCGGTCCCGCCGTCCGTGTGGGCGGCCCCGAGATAGTTCAGCAACACTTGCGGGGGCGGGTAACCGGCGAGCCGCTCGGCCGTGTCGGCGCGCAGGTAGCGCAGCAAGCCGAAGTCGATCCCATCGCCCGGCATTGCGGCCAGTTGCTCCCCCACCCGTCGCGGGTCGGCCGAATCCACCCGCACCGGATAGATGGAGCTGAGCAGGCCCACGGTGTCGCCGGTGTCGATGGTGCGCGCACCCGGTCCGTCCACCAAACTGTCGGCGCGACCGTGCGTTTCGAGCGCCAGCAGTGCGGGTGGCGTGGGCTGGCCGCGGCGTTCGCGCCAACGGGTCACCGTTGCCGCGATCGCGGCGATCAACAGGTTGGGCAACGGCAGGCCCGAATCGAGCAGCCGCCGAGTGATGTCGGCGTCGGTGACGGCGTTGCGGACAAGCAGATCGCCGGCCCGGTCGCGACGCGGATCGAGGCGTCGGGCACCGAGGTCGGGATCGTCGCCGTGCAGTTGCGACGCCCAGAATTGGACGGTGTCCAACCGATGAGCGCGCTCGCTGAGTGCGGCGGCCCAGCGCCGGTAGCTGGTGTGCTCGCGGACCGGTGCCGGTGCGTGGCCGGTTGCCAAAGCCGTTAGGGCGGCAGCGAATTCGCCGAGAACGACTCGCCATGACGCGGGGTCGAGCGCGACGACGTGGGCGGCCAGCAGTAAAACGCTCGGACCGGTCGGGGGGCGCAGCCACGCGGCGGCCAGTAGCGTGCCGGCTTCGGGATCCAGCCGCCCGACGGCGCGCGCGACGTGCGGGGCCACTACGGCACGCAGATCGTCGGCCACCGCCACCTCTTCGACGATCTCGCCGACAGACGCGGGGACCAGCGTCATGGTGGCACGATCGAGCCGGCTGCGCAGCACCTCGTGACCGTTGACGATGCTTGCCAACGCGGCGTCGAGTTGCTCACGAGTCACGTTGTCGGGCAACCGAATCGCTTCGGTCTGGGCCAGCCTGCGCGGGTTGCCGTGCTCGTAGAGCCATCGACCGTTGGGCAGCAACGGCATTGGCCCGGAGCCCTCGTCGCCGGGCTGGTCGGCGGTAGCCGCTTCGGAGTCGATCGCTCCCGCCAACTCCCGGATGTTGGCGCACTCGAGGATGAGCCGCGCGCGCAGCGCAATCCCGCGCGCCCGCGCGGCCTGCACCACCGACAGCGCCACGATGCTGTCCAGGCCCAGCTGCAAGAAGTCCGCGGTGACGTCGACCCGCGGCTGGGGCAGCAGCTCGGCGAGCAATTCGGACAACGCGGTTTCCATCGCGGACGCGGGTTCGGCTCCGCCGCCGTCGGTCACCGCGGCGGCATCGATCGCGGCCAGCGCGGCCTCGTCCAGCTTGCCGTTGGCGGTCAGCGGGATCTCACCGACGGTGACGATTCGGTGCGGAATCATGTAGCGGGGCAACCGGATACCGAGCCAGCCGCGCAGGTCTGCCGCCGACGGTGGCTGGGCGGCCGCGTCGGGCACCAGATAGGCGGTCAGCCGCGCCGCGCCGTCTCGCTGTCGCACCAAAACCCCCGCATGCCGCACGGCGGGATGTGATTCGAGCGTGGCGGCAATCTCGCCCGGCTCGACGCGGTAGCCGCGAATCTTCACCTGCGTATCGGCGCGGCCCACGTACCGCAGCGAGCCGTCCGGTCCCCGGCGCACCACATCGCCGGTGCGGTACATCCGTTCACCGGCCGCGAACGGATCGGCGACGAACCGCTGACCTGTCTCGGCCGCGCGCCCGAAATATCCGCGGGCCAATTGAGCGCCGGCCAGGTAGAGCTCGCCGGTGGCGCCGTGCGGCACCGGGCGCAGCGCCGAATCCAACACGTAGGCACGGGTGTGCCGAGTCGGTCGCCCGATGGAGGGCTCGTCATGCTCGGCGATGGCGGCCACCACCGCCTCGACCGTCGTCTCGGTGGGGCCGTAGCAGTTGTACGCCGTCATCCCGGCGCGCTCGCACTCCGCGCGAATCAGGGTCCACGCGGAGCTGCCCAGTGCTTCGCCGCCCAGCGCCAGCACCGTGAGCGGAACCGCGCTCAGCAAACCACACGCGGACAGTTGAGCAAACATCGAAGGGGTGGTGTCGATCATGTCGACGCCGTGCTCGGCGATCGCCTGGACCAACGCCTCGGCATCCGTTTGGATCTGCTCGTCAACGATGTGCACACCGTGTCCGTCGAGCAGCGCGACCAACGGCTGCCAGGCGGCGTCGAAGGCGAACGACCACGCGTGCGCGATACGCAGCGGACGGCCCAACCGGGTGGCCGCGGGCCCTACCACCGCTTCCAGATGATCATCGGCGTAGGCCCCGACCGCCGCATGAGTTCCTATGACGCCCTTGGGTTCTCCCGTCGTGCCCGAAGTGAAGACCACGTAGGCGGCCTGGTCTGGCGGGACATCGACGGGGCGGAAGTCGGTGGGGCCCTTACCGCTGCACGCGATCAGCTCGTCGTCCAGGACCATCGACGCTCCGGTTTGGCGCAGAATCGAATTCACGCGTTCGGAGGGCATTCCCGGCTCCAGCGGCACACACATTCCGCCTACTTTGAGCACCGCGAGCATGGCGATGACGTATTCGGGTCCGCGTGAAAGCCTTATCGCAACGGGGGTTTCGGGCTGCACGCCATTTCGCACGAGCTGCGCGCCCAACCGGTCAGCGCGAGTGTTGAGCTCGCGGTATCTCATTTCGCCACCCGCCCAGCTGAGCGCAATGTTGTCCGGCGTCCGGGCCGCGGCCTCCGCGAATCGCGCATGGATTCCGGGCGTCGGGGCGAGGGGGGCGACCCGCGATTGGATCGCTTCATCGTCAAACAGGACGCTGAGCTCGCGCAGCGGGCGCTGCCAGCCTTGCAGGATGCGCTCGGCGGTCAGCAAGACCCGCCGACCCAGTGCGTCCGGGGTGGCGACACCCAGTGCGCCGTCGATCACTTCGACCAGCACCACCAGTTCACCGCCGGCCATATGCGCGGCGATCGTGATCGGGAAGTGGGACAGGTTCTGCAGGGCGGTGGGCCGGAATGTCGCACCTGCCGCGGTCAATTCGCCGCCGGCGGCCAGTCCGTCCAGCGGAAAGTTCTCGTACACCACCAGGGTGTCGAACATCTCCCCGACCCCGCCGAGCGCGCGCAGCTGGGCGTGCCCGAGGTAGCTGTGCTCGCGCAGCAGCGCGGCATTGCGCTGCACCGCGCCACACTGATCACCGACAGTCGCGGCCGGGTCGAGCCGAATCCGCATCGGCACGGTATTGATGAACAGACCGATCATCGTTTCCACGCCGGCCAATTCCGCCGGCCGACCCGACACCGTGACCCCGAACACCACATCGTGGGTGTCGGTCAGCCGGGACAACACCAGCGCCCACGCCATTTGGACCAGCGTGTTGACGGTGACGCCGCGAGCGCGGGCGCCGTCGGCCAGTCGCCTGGTCGCCTCGGGCGTCAAGCGCAGTTCGGTGGTGCGCGGCAACGCCATCCGCTGCCCCTCGACCGAACCCAGTGAGGCCGCTAACAGGGTGGGACCCGGCAAGCCGGATAGGTGCCGGCGCCAAACCTGTTCGCTGGCAGCCGGATCGCGGGCCGCCAGCCAACCGATGTAGTCGCGGTACGGACGCGGAGCGACGGGCAACGCCGACGGAGCTCCGCCGGCCTGGTACAGGATCATCATCTCGTTGACGAACACCGGCAACGACCAGCCGTCGATCACGATGTGATGCGCGGTGAGCACCAAACGCCAATGCGCGTATGGCAATTCGATCAGGAGGAAGCGAAGCGCCGGTCCGCGTTGCAGATCAAAGGGCCGTCGCCGTTCGCCCGCCTCCAGCGTCGGCACTTCTTCGGGCGTGGCGGCGACAATGCGCCAGGGCAGGTCGACCTGGGACGGCACGATCTGGACCGGGCGCGTGATCCCCCGGCTGAAGAAGCTGGCCCGCAGGTTCGGGTGCCTGATCAACATCTTTGTCGCGCAATCGCGTAACAAGTCGACGTCGAGTGCACCGGAAATGTCGGCGGCCATCCCGATCAGATATGGATCGTCGGCGGCCTCGCCTTCGGCGAATTCGGCGAGGGTGGTAAGCGAGTACAAGCCCTCCTGCAGAGGGCTCAGCGCCATGACGTCCTCGATGCCCGGCGGGGTATCGGTTTTGGCGGCCGTCATGATGTCCCGTCGCGCGACGACGACCACAGATCGGTCACCGCCGCCAGGTCCGCGGCCGACAGTCCCGATGCGCTCATGGGCTCGAACCGCGTGTCGGCGTGCCCGTTGGACTGCTCGCCGTCGATCTCCGCGTCGCCCATCGAATCCAGAGCCGCGGCCAATTCCTGTACGGTCGGATTCTCGAAGATCATGCGCGGGCTGACCGCCAGCCCGGCCGCCCGGGCCCGCGACGCCAACTGGACGGACAGAATGCTGTCGCCGCCGAGCGCGAAGAAGTCGTCGGAGCGTCCGACCTCCGGGGTCGAAAGCAGTTCGGCGAACACCCTGGCCAAAGCCCGTTCGGTGTCGGTGCGCGACGGCTCGATCTGCCCGCTGGTGCTGACCGCCGGCCGCGGCAGGCCCGGGCGGTTCAGCTTGCCCGAGTCCGTCTTGGGGAGCGCGTCGAGCACCGTCACCGACGGCATCATGTATCCCGGCAGCGTCGTGGCGATAGCGGTTCGCACCGCGTTGGCGAAGGCGGCCTTGCCCGCTTCGTCGGCGATCAGACTTTGCGGCACAACGTATCCGGCCAGCGAAGTGCCGCCGTGCAGTTCCCAGGTGCGGGCTGCCGCGCCTGCGACACCGTCGGCCCCGGCCAGTGCGGCCTCGACCTCGGCCAACTCGACGCGGAACCCGCGCACCTGTACCTGGTGGTCGGCACGCCCGACGAACTCGAGCTGACCATCCTCGGTCCACCGCGCCAAGTCACCGCTGCGATACAGACGCGAACCGGGCCGGGCGGCATAGGGATTGGCTACGAATCGAGTTGCGGTCAGGCTGGGCCGTTTCCAGTAGCCCCGCGCCAGCTGGTCGCCGGCGTAGTACAGCTCGCCGACCACACCGACCGGCACCGGCCGCAGCCCGTCGTCGAGCAGGTAGGCGTCCGCACCCGGAAGGGGCTTACCGACAAGCGGATTCGGCAGACTCAGCCGCCCGCGGGACACCGCGCCGGAGGTCTCGGTGGAACCGATGTTGTTCAACAACTCGGTGTCGCCGCCGGCACACACGGCCACCAGTCGCTGCAGCAACGACGCGCTGACTGGTTCCCCACCGCAGACCAGGCGCGACAGCGATCGCACCGACTCGGGTGAGGTGTCGACCAGCGCCGAGACCAGGCTGGGCACCGCGGTCACCTGGGCGACCGCATGCCGGTTCATCAGCGCCCCAAGGGCTTCGGGGTCGCGGATCTCGGAGTCGTCGGCGAGGATCATGGTGGCGCCCGCCGTCAGTCCCGCCAGCATCTCCATGCCACCTTCGAGGAAGGTGATCGAGGCCTGCGCCAACCGGATGTCGTTGGTCCGCGGTGGGTATTTCCGCAGCTGCCAGTCCAGCCGGGCCGACATTGAGCGATGGGTGCCCACGGCGCCCTTCGGTTTGCCGGTAGAGCCGGACGTGAACACCAGGTACATCGGGTCGTCGGGATGCGGCGCGGCGAATTCCCTTGCCTGGGAGCCGTTGTCCACCGCGGTGCGCACCTGCGGGTCGTCCAGCGAAACCAGCTCGACCCCGGGCACTTCCGGCATGTCCCTGGCTTCGACCGTTGTCAGCACGACGGGCGGTGCGACGTCGTCGAGCATGAACTGCTTGCGGGCCGGCGGGTAGGCCGGATCGATCGGGAAGTAACCCGCTCCGGCTTTCATGATGGCCACCAATGCCACCACCAGATCGATGCTGCGCCGCACCGACAGTCCGACCAGCGACCCCGGCCTCACCCCGTGGTCGAGGAGCAGTGCCGCGAGGTTGTTCGAACGGCGGTGCAGCGCAGGGTAATCGATCTGCTCGTCGCCGCAACGCACCGCGATCCGGTCGGGTCCCCAATTCTGGCTGGGCACAAGCAATTCCGGAATGGTGCGCGGCCGGTCGAGCGGCGGCTCATCGCCGCGACTCCAGTTCGCCACGATGCGCCGTTGCTCGTCGACGTCGATCAGCCGAATGTCTCGCAAAGTCTGGTCTATGTCCCTGGCAAACTCGGTCACCACTCTGGTCAGCCAGCCCGCCAACCGCTCGATGGTGGCCCGGTTGTACAGCTCGGTGCGGAAGATGACGTTGCCGTTGTACCCGACGCCTGCGGAATCCCCTGTGCCGTCGTTTCCGAAGAAGTTGATGCTGAGATCGGCGTGCGCCATGTCGAAGACGGGGTCGAGCGAGGTGCACACGGTGTCCTGCTCGCCGTGTGGCGCCGAATCGATCACCCGCGTGGCGGGCAGATGATCGCGGACGTGCACCACGACCTGGAAAAGCGGGTTGCGCGACAGCGAACGCACCGGGCTGACGCTGTCGACCACCCGGTCGAACGGCAGGTCCTGATGCGCATAGGCGGCCAGCGCCGTCTCCCGGGCCCGCGTCAACGCTGCACGCAGCGTCGGGTTGCCGTCCAGATCGTTGCGCAGCACCAGGATGTTGACGAAAAAGCCGATCAGCTGGTCCAATTCGGCCTCGGTGCGGCCGGCCACGGGGGTGCCCAACGGAATGTCGACCCCGCCACCGGCCTTGTGCAGTACCACGGCCACCGCCGTTTGCAGCAGCATGAATTCGGTGATGCCCAGTTCGCGGCAGAGCTCCGTGAGCTTGTCGCGGGTGGCCGCGTCAATGCGGAAGTCGACGGATTTGCCCTCCCCGCTCGGCACCGGCTGGCGGGCAAAGTCTGGGCGCAGCCCGGTGTCTTCGGGCAGCCCGGCCAGCTGCCGAGTCCAGTACTCGCGCTGCTCCGCGGCCACGGCGGACTCCTGCCCGGTCGCGTCGCCCAGGAACGCGCCCTGCCAGGCTGCGTAATCGGCGTACTGCACCCGCAGAGGCGCCCACGCCGGGACCTCCCCGGCTCGGCGGGCGCGGTAGGCGGTTATGACATCGGCGAACAGCACCCCCGCCGACCAGTGGTCGGACGCGATGTGGTGCACCACCAGCGACAACACGTGCTCCGTGCTGTCTTCGCCGGCGTGCAGCACCGCGATCCGGATCGGCCGTTCACCGTCGAGCTCGAAGCAATGCCGGCGCTCAATGTCGAGCTGCTCCTGCAGCCAGGTCTCGGCGTCGCCGTGGGCGCCATCCCAGACGGCCCGGCGCACCGGGAGTTCGCTGACCGGATTGACCACTTGGTAAGGTACACCGTCGATTTCGACATATGTCGTGCGCAGGATTTCGTGGCGGGCCACGACGTCACCGGCGGCAGCGATCAGCGCGTCGATATCCCACGGACCGCTCAACTTAGCGGCGAAGGGAATGTTGTTGACCCAGCTGGGCCCGTCGATGCGGTACGCGAACCAGCTGCGCAGCTGCGACGCGGAGAGCGGAAGCGGCTCGTCGTGCGGCGTCGCGATCAGCTTGGGTCGCGACTGGTCGACCTCGCCCGAACTCAGCTGGTCCACTCGCTCGGCCAGCAGTCCGACGGTCGCGAGCTCGAAGACATCCCGGATCCCGATCTCGACCCCGCAATCCGCGCGGATCGCGGTGACCAGTTTGGTCGCCACCAGCGAGTGGCCGCCCAGGTCGAAGAACGAATCGTCGACACCCACCCGGTCGTGGCCGAGCAGCGCGGAAAACAGTGCGGCGACGCGACGTTCGGTGGGGGTGCTCGGGTCACGATACTCGGCGCCGGCCGCGATCTGTGGCTGCGGTAGTGCGGCGCGGTCGATCTTCTGATGCGCGGTGATCGGGATCTCGTCGAGCGCCACGTAGGCGGCCGGAGTCATGTAGTCCGGAAGCGCGACAGCCACCCTGGCGCGGATGCGTTCGACCTCAACGGTTTCCGCGGTCTGGCCAGGGACCGGAGTGACGTATCCCACCAGGCTCTTGCCCAACCCGGGCAGGTCCATCGCAAGCACGACCGCTTGTCCGACGCTGGGGTCGACCGAGATGGCGGCGGCGATCTCGCCCAACTCGACGCGGAAACCGCGAATCTTCACCTGCTCATCGGCGCGGCCGACGAACTCGATGTCCCCGTCGGCGTTGCGGCGGGCCAGGTCCCCGGACCGGTACAGCCGGCCGCCCGCCGTGAACGGGTCGGCGACGAAACGTTCGGCTGTCAATCCCGGCCTGCGATGGTATCCGTGCGCGACATGGGTTCCGCCGATGTAGATTTCGCCGATAACCCCCACCGGCACCGGCTGCAGCGCGTTGTCGAGCAGATGCACCTGCGTGTTGATCTTGGGCCGCCCGATCGGCACGATCCGGGTGCCCTGCGCACCTTCCACCGGATAGCTGGTGGCGTTGACCACCGTCTCGGTCGGTCCGTAGAAGTTGTACAGCAGCGCGTCGAAGGTGGAGTGGAACTTGTCGGCGATCTCACCGGGCA
>NZ_JAFAUS010000239.1 GCF_019243155.1 Mycobacterium sp. | reverse complement strand
GTCCAACGCGCCTTGCACCGCACCAGCTTCAACCGGGTGCTGCTGGCGGGGATGCGCGGAAAGATCAAGCGCTACTTGGCCTTTCCCGTGACCTGGGTGGCCGGGGCAGACGTCGCGAAAGGATCGATCGCCGCGCTGGACTCCGGTGTGGCCGGCGAGCGTTATCTGTTGGTCGGCAGGCCCGAAGACACCTTCAGCACCGCCGGCGGTATCAACCGCGCCTGCGAGGTCGCCGAAATCGACCACCGCGTCCAGGATCTCGACTACCGCTCGGATCCCGAGGCGCTGACCGCGGAGTTCGGGCCCACGTTGATGGCCATCGCGAAAGCCGCCGCCAAGAGCGAGCGCAAGCCTCGAACCAAAGACAACCTGACCACGCGGCGCCTCGGGTATGCGCCCATGTCTTTCGACGACGGGCTGCGATTGCTGATCTCGTGGCTGCGCGAGCTCGGCAAGCTGTAGGGCGTGGCATCGTGTCGATAGCCGACCCGCGCGGCTCGGATCATGGGGATCTGGGCGATCGGATACTCGATGCGGCTCAACGGCTCTTGTTCAGGACGGGTGCGCGGCGGATGTCCCTGTCCGATGTGGCGGCTCTGGCGGGGGTTTCACGACCCACCATCTACCGCTACTTCGTGTCCAAAGAGGAACTCATCGATGCACTGGGAAAGCGCGGGCGCCGCCGCTTCGATGTCGCGATGGACACAGCGGTGTCCGGGGTCGTCGGCGTGGCACGGCTAAAAGCCGCGGTCGACGTCGTGGCGACCTTCGTCGAAGACCAGCCACCCGGGCGGCTGCTCGACCTCGAACCGGCGTTCGCGCACGAACAGATGACGCAGGCGTTGCCCATGTTGACCTCAGCATTGACGGCCGTCTTGCAGCGATGTGTGCGCGAAGACGCCTTCGCAGGACCGGTCAACCCCCGCGACCTCGCCAGCGCGATCGCACGAATTGCGTTGAGCCACTATATATTTCCCGACAGCGACCCAGGTGCGGCGCGCCGCCAGATCCGCGCGGCCGTTGGTCTCTGACCAACGCCGGCGCCACAGGCGAACTACGTTGGTGAGAGAACACAGTCGAACAGCGTCGAGGGGGATATCTGGATGCGCATCATCACCGTGGAAGAGCACTTCGAACACCCTGAGGTCGCCGAGAAGGTGCTGCAGTTGGGCGGGCCACCCAACGGCCTTCCGTTGGATGCGCTCGCCGCATTCGGCTCGGTCTTCAACGACGACCGCGACGCTGCGACCCGGCTCGGCGGGCACCGGCTCGAGCACATGGACGCGGTCGGAGTCGATGTGCAAGTCGTCTCCCACGGCAACGGCAGCCCGAGCACATTGGCCGCCCCGGAGTCGGTGGAGCTATGCCGTCGGGTGAATGATGATCTGGCGCAACAGATCTCCGAACATCCCGACCGGTTCAGGGGATTCGCCACGCTTCCGCTCTACGATCCCGACGCGGCCTCCGAGGAACTGCGCCGCTGCGTCGGCGACCTCGGGTTCGTCGGCGCACTGATCGCGGGAACGTTTGAGGGACTCTTCCTCGATGACGGCAGATTCGATCCGATTCTCGCCGCCGCGGAGGCCGTGGGTCTGCCGATCTACGTCCACCCCGGACTCCCCCACCCGCAGGTTGCCCGGCCGTATTATGCCGGCGACTGGCCCGACGCTGTCGGGGTGATGTTCAGTGGGCCTGCGTTCGGCTGGCACAACGAGGCGGGCATCCACGTCATCCGGCTGATCCTCTCCGGCGCATTGGATCGCCACCCGGGCCTGAAACTGCTGAGCGGGCACTGGGGAGAGCTGATGGCGTTCTGGCTCGAACGGCTCGACGAGACTTTCGCGTTGGTGCGCGACGAGCGGGAGCGCAACGTGAGCGACTACTACCGGGAACAGATCTGGGTGACACCGTCGGGAATGTTCAACCAGCATCAGCTCGACCACGTCGTCGCCGAACTGGGCGCCGATCGGATCATCTACTCAGAGGACTATCCCTACGTGCAGCGTGACAACGTCACTGAATTCCTCACCAAATCAGGGCTTTCCGATCGACAGGTGCAGGCCATCGCACATACCAACGTCGAGTCACTGTTGCGGATTTGACCGGGCGCTGACACCGGTTATCGCGAGCCGGCGGCGAACGCGGCCACCGGCATCTCCACGGATCCGCCACACGGGCCGCCGTTGATGTCGGTGTGCCAGGTGCCACGCAACGTTCCGTCAGCCTGCGGCGCGTAGAACGCCCACGACCTCGCGGGCGCCCATACCTTCGGGTTGCCTTCGCCCATGTAGCAATCCCACTGGAAGTCGAAGTGCTCGACCCAGCGGCTTCCGTCCCAGGTGTAGTGCGACGGTTGGGGCAGCGTCGGGTTCTTCGGGGTGGGCCCGTCGGAGGCCGTGGCCACGCAGCCGCCCGACGAGCAGCTCGTCACGAAGACGTAGTCGGCGCTGAAAGTCGGTTCGGCTTGGCCGGCCGCCACGCTGGTGCCGGTCTTGTTGACGGCATACCTCACCAGCGAATATCTGCCGTTCCACGACGGCGGCTGGGCGTGCACCGGCGGCGCGGGCATCGCACAGATCGCCAGAGCAGCGACCATCGCAATGGCACGAAGTCGGCGGCCCACCGCGTCAATGGTGAGCGTTCGACGACGCGACGCGATCTCGGCCCGGCCACGATCGCGACGCCACCTGAGATTCCGCCAAGAATTCGTTGAGAAAGCGCCAAGCCCGGGTGCCGATGCTGTTGTCAGCGCAAAACCAGCGCCCACCACCAGCACAAATCAGCACAAGGAGACCCCGATGTTCACTCGCCGCTTCACCGCCTCGATCGCCGCTTCCACCCTCACCGCCGCGGGCTTCGGTCTCGCCGCACTCGGCCTGGCCACCGCCGCGAACGCGGGCACGGTCGACGACGCGTTCCTCGCCCAGCTGAGCGCCGACGGGATCCAACCGCCGAGTGCGTCGGTCGCCGTCAAAGATGCGCACGCCGTGTGCAAGGCCCTCAACCAAGGTGTCTCCGGCAAGCAGGTCATCGGCGCGGTCGCCGAGGCAACCGGTCTGAGCGCCAAGGGCGCCAACACCTTCGCCGTCGACGCCGCTTCGGCCTACTGCCCGCAGTTCGTCACCTCGGCCTGACGACCGCCACCGTGATGCGGGGACCCGGGACCGGGCCCCCGCATCAACCGTTGCGCAACAAGAACAGTCCGTATGCGGCAATCGACTGCGCGTCGACGATGACGCCGCAACGCATCATCTCCTCGACCTCGTACCGTGTGAACCATTCGCTGAGCATGTCCTGCTCCTCGTGCTCGCGGTCCGCTTGCCCCTCAACGATTCCGGTGGCCAGGAACACCCACCCGCGCTGGCTGGTCATTCCGGGAGCCACATCGAGCTGACCGAGCATCTCGAATGACGTTGCGCGCAAACCAGTTTCCTCTCGCAATTCGCGCGCGGCCAGTTCGGCCGGTTCGGCGTCGGCCAGATCGGGGGCGGTGCCCTGCGGAAACTCCCAGCGCCGCGCGCCGATGGGATAACGGAACTGCTCGACCAATCGGAAGCGGTTCTGATCGAAGGGCATCACCAGCGCGTAGGTCGGCTTGTCGACCACGCTGTA
>NZ_JAFAUS010000315.1 GCF_019243155.1 Mycobacterium sp. | reverse complement strand
ACCTGTCCGGTCACGGTGGTGGGGATGCCGCCCATCACGTAGTGACACGTCGGGTAGACCGGCACCAGCTCCTTGACCGGGTCCACGCCCAGATACGTGCGGGCGAACTCGGTGATGTCGGGCAGCTTGGCCTCCAGCACGTCCTCGCCGAGGTGGCGGACATCGATGTAGACGTAGTCCTTGTGCGGCCCGGCGCCGCGGCCCTCCAGGACCTCGAGAACCATTGAGCGCGCGACGATGTCGCGCGGCGCCAGGTCGACGATCGTCGGGGCGTAACGCTCCATGAAGCGTTCGCCCTCGCCGTTGAGCAGCCGCCCGCCCTCGCCGCGCACGGCTTCGGAGATCAGGATCCCCAGGCCCGCCAGACCGGTCGGGTGGAACTGGTGAAACTCCATGTCCTCCAACGGAAGTCCCTTGCGGAACACGATGCCGATGCCGTCACCGGTCAGCGTGTGCGCGTTGGACGTCGTCTTGTACATCCGGCCCGAGCCGCCGGTTGCGATCACGACGGCCTTGGCGTGGAAGACGTGAATCTCGCCGGTGGCCAGCTCGTAGGCGACCACGCCGGTGGCCACCGGACCGCTCGGCGTCTGGGTCAGCACCAGATCCAGCGCGTAGAACTCGTTGAAGAACTGCACGTCGTGCTTGACGCAGTTTTGGTAGAGCGTCTGCAGAATCATGTGGCCGGTGCGGTCGGCCGCGTAACAGGCCCGGCGCACCGGGGCCTTGCCGTGATCGCGGGTGTGACCGCCGAAGCGGCGCTGGTCGATGCGGCCCTCGGGGGTGCGGTTGAACGGCATCCCCATCTTCTCCAGGTCGAGCACCGCGTCGATGGCTTCCTTGCACATGATCTCCACCGCGTCCTGGTCGGCGAGGTAGTCCCCACCCTTGACGGTGTCGAACGTGTGCCATTCCCAGTTGTCGTCTTCGACGTTGGCCAGCGCCGCGCACATGCCGCCCTGGGCGGCGCCGGTGTGGCTGCGGGTGGGGTAGAGCTTGGTCAGCACCGCGGTGCGCACGCGCGGGCCGGCCTCGACCGCCGCCCGCATCCCGGCACCGCCCGCGCCGACGATCACCACGTCGTATCGGTGTTGCTGAATCAACGATCAGCCCCCTGAAGAAATGTTCGGATCGAAGGTCAACAGCACGTAGGTTCCCAGCACCAGCGTGAATCCCATGGACAACAGCAGCAGGCTGTTGAGCCAGAACCGGGTGCTGTCCTTGCGGGTGTAGTCGTCGATGATGGTGCGCAGGCCGTTACCGCCGTGCAGTTGCGCCAGCCACAGCAGCGCCAGATCCCAGAACTGCCAGAACGGCGACGCCCAGCGCTGCGCCACGTAGTTGAAGTCGATGCGGTACACGCCGTTGTCCCACATCAGCATGATGAACAAGTGCCCGAGGGCCAGGAACACCAGCGCGATGCCGGAGAACCGCATGAACAGCCACGCGAACTTCTCGAAGTTCGGGATGCCGGCGCGCCGGCGCGGCGACCGGGGATTGTCCAGGCTGGCCGGGCGGTCGTGGCTGCGCTGCAGCACCGGCGCGACCTCGCCGCGTCCGAGCTGAAGGTCGGGGCTGCTCATCGGAAGTGCTCCATCATGTGAATGCCGATCACGACCGCCGCCGGGACCATCAGCAGCAGATAGACCACGCCGATGATCCACAGCATCAGCCGCTGATAGCGGGCGCCGTGGCGCCAGAAATCGATCAGGATGACGCGGATGCCGTTCATCGCGTGGAACAGCACCGCGGCGACCAAGCCGAACTCCATCAGGCCCACGATCGGGGTCTGGTAGTCGTGGATCACCGCGTTGTAGGTCTGCGGGCCCACCCGCAGCATCGCGGAGTCCAGGACATGGACGAACAGGAAGAAGAAGATGGTCGCGCCGCTGATGCGATGCAGCACCCACGACCACATGCCGGGGTCTCCCCGATACAGGGTCCGTGGTGGTCGTCGTTTGCGCGTCGTCTGCGTAGTCACCCCAGTCCTCACCGCCTTCTTGCGACGTTAAACGACACTCGAGCCGGGCAATCGAGCTTAGCTCCAAAAGCGCGCGGTTTGCGGCGACAGTCTCCTGAAGCGAAGCGCCGGTTCCCGCTAGGGTGACTGTCGTAGTTGGGCCATGGATGAGGTGGGTTGCGGTATGCCTGACATCGACTGGAATCTGCTGCGGGACAAGGCAGTTCACGCGGCAGCTGGGGGCTATGCGCCCTATTCGCGGTTCCAGGTGGGTGCGGCCGCACTGGTCGACGACGGCCGGGTGATCACCGGGTGCAATGTGGAGAACGTCTCATATGGCCTTGGTCTCTGTGCCGAATGCGGTGTGGTGTCCGCCCTGCATACGACCGGTGGCGGCCGGCTGATCGCGCTGGTCTGCCTCGACGCACAAGGAGCGTCGCTGATGCCGTGCGGGCGGTGCCGCCAGGTGCTGCTCGAGCACGGCGGTCCCGGGCTGCTCATCGACCATCCGGCTGGGCCGCGCCGGCTCGACGACCTGCTGCCCGACGCTTTCGGTCCCGACGATCTGGCCCGGGGCCGCGCCTGATGGACGCCGCATTCGACGCGCCGACGGTGATCAGGACCAAGCGGGACGGCGGGCGGTTGTCCGATGCCGCCATCGACTGGGTGATCGGCGCCTACACCGACGGCCGGGTCGCCGAGGAGCAGATGGCGGCCCTGCTGATGGCGATCCTGTTTCGTGGGATGGACCGCGGCGAGATCGCCAGCTGGACCGCGGCGATGCTGGCGTCCGGTGAGCAGCTGGACTTCAGCGACCTGCGCGTGCCGACGGTGGACAAGCACTCGACCGGCGGGGTGGGGGACAAGATCACCCTGCCGTTGGTGCCCGTCGTCGCCGCCTGCGGCGCGACGGTCCCGCAGGCGTCGGGCCGCGGACTCGGGCACACCGGCGGCACGCTGGACAAGCTCGAATCGATCGCGGGGTTCACCGCCGACCTGCCCATCCGGCGCGTGCGCGAGCAACTCCGCGACGTCGGCGCGGCCATCTTCGCCGCCGGTGACCTGGCCCCCGCCGACGCGAAGCTCTACGCGCTGCGCGACATCACCGCCACCGTCGAGTCGCTGCCCCTGATCGCCAGCTCGGTGATGAGCAAGAAGCTCGCCGAAGGGGCGGGCGCGCTGGTGCTAGACGTGAAGGTCGGGTCCGGCGCGTTCATGGCGTCGGAGGCGCAGAGTCGCGAGCTGGCGCACACGATGGTCGAACTGGGCGCGGCGCACGGCGTGGCCACCCGCGCGCTGCTGACGGACATGAACTGCCCGCTCGGCGCGACCGTCGGCAACGCGCTCGAGGTCGCCGAGTCGCTCGAGGTGCTGGCCGGCGGCGGCCCGCCCGACGTCGTCGAGCTGACGCTGCGGCTTGCCTCCGAGATGCTCGATCTCGCCGGGATTGATGACCGCGACCCGGAGGACACCCTGCGGGACGGCACGGCGATGGATCGGTTTCGCCAGCTCGTCGCCGCGCAGGGTGGTGACTTGTCGGTACCGTTGCCGATCGGTACACATACCGAGACCGTGACCGCTTCCCGGAGCGGCACAATGGGCGATATCGACGCGATGGCGGTAGGGGTTGCGGCTTGGCGGCTCGGTGCGGGCAGATCCCGTCCGGGCGAACAGGTGCAGTCCGGTGCCGGCATCAAGATTCACCGGCGCCCCGGGGAACCCGTCGCCGCCGGCGAGCCGTTGTTCACCCTCTACTCCGACACCCCGCAGCGCTTCGGCGCCGCACTGGCCGAGCTGGACGGCGGATTCAGCGTCGGCGACACACCGCCGGTTTCCAGACCGCTCATCATCGATCGGATCATCAAGTGACCGCACCACTGGGTTTGGAGCAGATCAGAAAAGCGCCCAAGGCTCTGCTGCACGATCACCTCGACGGTGGGTTGCGCCCGGCGACGGTGATCGAGATCGCCGACCAGACTGGTTACAACGGGTTGCCCGCGGGCAACGTCGAGGAGCTGGCGACGTGGTTCCGTACCCGCTCGCACAGCGGATCGCTGGAGCGCTACCTGGAGCCGTTCTCGCACACCGTGGCGGTCATGCAGACGCCCGAGGCGCTGCATCGCGTCGCCTTCGAGTGCGTGGAGGACCTGGCCGCCGACTCGGTGGTCTACGCCGAGGTGCGCTTTGCGCCCGAGTTGCACATCGACCGCGGGCTGTCCTTCGACGAGATCGTCGAGGCCGTGCTGGCCGGTTTCGCCGAGGGTGAGAAGGCATGCGCGGCCGAGAATCGGCCGATCGTGGTGCGGCTGTTGGTCACCGCCATGCGGCACGCAGCGGTGTCCCGCGAGATCGCCGAACTCGCAATCCGGTTCCGGGACAAGGGAGTCGTCGGCTTCGACATCGCCGGCGCCGAGGCGGGCAACCCGCCGACCCGGCACCTGGAAGCATTCGACTACATGCGAGACCACAACGCGCGCTTCACCATTCATGCCGGTGAGGCGTTCGGTCTCCCGTCCATCCACGAGGCGATCGCCTTCTGCGGCGCCGACCGGCTCGGCCACGGGGTGCGCATCGTCGACGACATCGACATCCTCCCCGACGGCGAGGTCCGGCTGGGCCAGCAGGCATCGATCTTGCGGGACAAGCGAATTCCGCTGGAGCTGTGCCCCAGCTCCAACGTGCAGACCGGCGCCGTCAAGAGCATCGCCGACCATCCCTTCGATCTGCTGGCCCGGACGCGCTTCCGGGTGACGGTCAACACCGACAACCGCCTGATGAGCGACACGACGATGAGCCGCGAGATGCACCGCCTGGTGGAGGCATTCGGTTACGGGTGGAGCGACCTCGAGCGGTTCACGATCAACGCGATGAAATCTGCGTTCATCCCCTTCGACGAGCGGCTGGCGATCATCGACGAGGTGATCAAGCCGCGGTACGCGGTCCTGATCGGCTAGCTCACAGCGCGTGCGACTTGCGCAGGAGTTCGGCCGGGGTTGGCAGCCGGATGGAGATGAGTCCCGCGAAGTTGTCATCGAGCAGATGAACGCGGTGAACGGTGCTGTGCACCAGCGTCCACCCACCACCGATGGCACGCAGTCGCAGCAGCCCGGCGGCCGGCCCGTTGACGAATTGTTGGGTCATGGCGCGCAGGACCGGGTGATCGTCGGGGTGCACGAACGGCTGCCCCACGACTTCGCCGCGCCAATCGGCGTGCGGGAAGGGCGGGTCGAGCCACTTGAGTAAATTCCACGTTCGCAGGTCGACGAAGGCGCGGTGAATACCGTCCTGCGCGAGGTCCTTCACGATCTGACGCGCCAGGTCACCATCGGGTTCCGGCGCTTCCTTATGGGCAATTCGCCAATTCATGGCGCGGGCAACCAGGTGATCGGTGCCGTCCGCGTTGGCTTCGAGAGCGGCCCGGGCGACGAAACTCACCCGGATCCGCTCGCCGTCGTATCCCGTTGTGTCCCAGGTGCTGCAGAACGTGTCACCGGGTTTGCAACTCATGGACAGGGCGAGCACCTGAGCCTCATCCCGGTTGATGTGACCGATGGGCATATCCGCCGCGAATGCGCGGCCATCGGTTTTCTCGATGCTCAAATCAAGGCCGGCATTGAATAACGCCTGAGGCGTGTCGCTCGCCGTCCCTGTCGTCAAATCCCATGACACGGCTCCCGGCAATGACCTTTGCACCGGGCGCGCCGTGGCGGGGCCGACCCACAAATGCACGCCGTGCACCCGTCCGTCATTGGAGACCACGGAACGGGTTCTTATGACGGAGTTTCCGTTCCCCACAGGCTTTGTCACGCTGCGCTTGTCGCCGGCCGTCTCACCGACCGCCGTCAATATGGACCCGAGATGCGGGTTTCTGCGCAGGAAAACATTCGCCGGCACGAATTTCCGAAGCGCATGCCCTTGTGCGACGACGACGGGCTCGTCGCTGAGCACTTCGAGCAACAGCCAATCGCGATCCACGAGTTGTGATGATACGAGCAGCCTGTGCGCAAGCGATGGTTAATCGGCCTACTGAGTGTTGTGGCGGCCGCGCCGGCCGCGCGACTCGCGGGCCGTGCTCGAAACTATCGACTTGTGTGGGAGCGTTCTGATATATAGACCTTGCGGCGTCCGGCGCTGCGCCGGACCCCACCTGAAAACGCGAATGTGTAGTCCGTACGCGTTGATTACACCTGAATCAACGAAGCCGAGGGCTATGAATAATCGCGGACGACCCGCCTCGCCATCTCCCGTTCCATGAGCCACATCGACGGGTTGATCCAGCAACTGCAAAAGCATGGCAAACGCCGAGTAAGGGAGCTCAGCGCGTCCGGGTCCGTCAGTGCCGAGACATTCGCGAGCCTGCACCGAAAAGCGAATTCCTTGCTCGCTCGATTGACGGCCGAAGATATTCAGGCATCGACCCGCGTCGGAATTCTCGGCCAAAATTCCAGCGAGTGGATCGTTGCGGATCTGGTGTTGATCGAACTGCAATGCATTTCCGTCGAAATTCCGTTAGAACCCGGCGCGGCGGAGCAGTACGATTACATTTCCCTTTGTGACGTTCACAATCTCACGGCGGTCATCGTGATCAGCTCTCACGATAATTCGGCCGATCCCGTCGTCGAGATTTTCAAGCATCCGAAGCCCGGACGCTTGAAGAAAAACGATCCGGACGATTTGACCGTCACTTTTTCTCGCGATCCGAACGATCCGCCGACGGCGATCACCATTTCGAAGCGCGACACCTCCAACGCCATCGAGTCATTCGTGAACGTGTGGACCCCGACCGGTAAGGATCATCTCCTGGTCGTCGTGCCATTTACGAGTTTCCAGCAAAGGTTTCTCGTGTACCTGGCCATAAAGTACGGGTTCGACATCACGCTGGCTCCACACGAGCTGATGCACCAAGCGCTCACGCAATTCTCGCCAACGATCATGAGCAACGACCGCTACCTCTGGATGAGCCTGGGAGGGCGCAGCTTCCCCGGCGGCGGCGCCTGATCAACTTGACGATCGGCCCCCGTGGCAGCAGGTTGGTGAGGTGAAGTTACCCCTGCTGGGCCCCGTCTCGCTGACGGGTTTCCAGAACGCCTGGTTCTTCTTGTTCCTGCTGCTCGTGCTGCTGGTGCTGGGGATCTACGTCGTCCTGCAGTTCGCCCGTCGCCGCCGGGTGCTGCGGTTCGCCAACATGGAGGTGCTCGATCGCGTCGCGCCGCCTCACCCCAGCCGCTGGCGGCACGTGCCGACGATCCTGCTGGCCGCGTCGCTGGTGCTGCTGACCACCGCGATGGCCGGGCCGACGTCCGACGTCCGGATCCCGCTCAACCGCGCGGTCGTGATGCTGGTGATCGACGTCTCGGAGTCCATGGCGTCCACCGACGTGGCCCCGTCCCGGCTGGAGGCCGCGAAGGAGGCCGGTAAGCAGTTCGCCCACGAGCTGACACCGGCCATCAACCTCGGGCTGGTGGAGTTCGCGGCCACGGCCACGCTGTTGGTGCCCCCGACGACCAACCGTGCCGCCGTGAACGCGGGCATCGACAGCCTGCAGGCCGCCCCGAAGACCGCGACCGGGGAGGGCATCTTCACCGCGCTGCAGGCGATCGCGACGGTCGGCTCGGTGATGGGCGGCGGCGACGGTCCGCCACCGGCGCGCATCGTGCTGGAGTCCGACGGCGCCGAGAACGTGCCGCTGGATCCCAACGCCCCGCAGGGGGCGTTCACCGCGGCCCGGGCCGCCAAGGCGGAGGGCGTGCAGATATCCACGATCTCCTTCGGCACGCCCGACGGCACGGTGGTCTACGAGGGCGCCACGATCCCGGTCCCGGTCGACGACCAGACGCTGCAGAAGATCTGCGAGATCACCGACGGCCAGGCGTTCCACGCCGACAGTCTCGAATCGCTCAAGAACGTCTATTCGACGCTGCAGCGCCAGATCGGCTACGAAACCGTGAAGGGCGACGCCAGCCTCGCCTGGATGCTGGTCGGCGCGGTCGCCATGGCCGGCGCCGTATTGGCCGGTCTATTGCTGAACCGCAGGCTGCCGGCCTAGGACGATCAGGTGGGAAGCCGCCGGTTGACCAGCAGCGCCAACGCCGTCGCGATCAGCGCCGTGATGACGGCGAGGCGCAGCCACCCGGAACTGCCGGGCCCGGGCACCGTGCGGTAGCCGATTTCGTTCTCGATCGCGCTGTAGCTCTTGGAAAGTTCGTCGACGCTGGACGCGGTGTAAGACTGTCCGCCCGAGAGCTTGGCGATCGTCTTCATCTGGTCCGACGCGACCGGGACCGCGACCTTCTGCCCGTCCATCTCGATCTCGCCGTTCTTGGTTCCGAACGAGATAGTCGAAATGGGCACGCCCTGATCCCTGGCCAGCCGCGCCGCGGTGTAGTCGCCGTCGTGCGGATCGCTGGGATCCGACGGTTTGTTCTCACCGCCGTCGGAGAGCAGGACGATACGCGCCGGCGGCGGGTTGTCGCCGCCCGTCACGGCCGTGGCGCTGATCGCGTGCAGGGCGGTGAAGATGGCCTCCCCGGTCGCGGTGCTGTCGGCGAAGTCGAGTTTCTTCAGCGCGTCGATGGTCGCCTGGTGCTGCGGGGTCGGCGGCACCAGCAGGTAGGGCGTTCCCGCGAAGCCCACCAGCCCGAGATTGATGCCCGGCGTCAATTGACCGGCGAACTGGCTGGCCGCCTGCTCGGCGGCCTTGAGCCGGTTGGGTTCGACGTCGGTGGCCCGCATGGACTGCGACATGTCGATGACCAGCATGATGACGGCGCGGTTGCGCGGGATCTTCATGTCGTGGGTGGGTGTGGCCAGCGCGACGGTCAACAGGATCAGCCCGAGCAGCGACACGGCGATCGGAAGGTGCCGCCACGGGGACTGCGGGACGTTCGCCTCGGTGTAACGGCGCAGCCGGCGCCGGCGCCGCGACTGGACGACGACATAGACCGCGAGCAGGGCCAGCGGTACCAAGGCGAACAGCAACATCGCCGGGCGCTGAAATCCGTAGAGGGGGAGGGGGCCGATACCGGGAAGCGACACGTGGCCTACCTCTCCGTCTGTGCCCGTTCCGGCCGTCCTGTCGACCGACCGCGGATGCTGCCGCCAGTAAAGAGGAGACTTGGTGACCCGTCAAACGCGGCCTGTTGGCGCGCTATTCGCGCCGGAGCCGCCCGTCGACGAATTGCTCCAGCTTCTCCCACTCCCGCACCGCCGCGGCGTAGGGCGGCGAAGGCTTGCCGGCTGAGCCCGGCTCGAGCACGGCGGCCACCAGCTTGCCCAGCGGCCGCGACGTCTCCAGCGCCTTATCGACGGTGGGATCCTCGGAGTAGTCGCCGACATCGCGAAGCAATTCGACGGCCAGGTCCAGCTGCTCGCGGTCGACGGCGTCCGGCCCGTCGGCGATGTCGTCGGACAAGCCGCTGAGCACGTAGATGTTGTCGTCGGTCACCTCCACCGCCAGCGAGCCGTCGGTCGCGGCGGTGCGGATGTCGTCGTAGGTGCTCAGGTCGGCCAGGTCGTGGTCGTGCTCTTCGGCGAGGTAGCGGGCCAGCGACCGCTCGGAGCTGAACACGCTGATGCGGCCATTGCGGCCCAGGAAGATCGGGCGATCGTCCAAGTAGCAGCGCAGCGTGTAAAAGGTGCCGGAGCTGGTCATGATGCGGATGGGGTCGATACCCACCTCGGCCCAGAAATCCTTGTCACTGCCCAGCACGACGGTGTCACCGGCCGCGCGGGGTTCCTCGTCGGCTTCGTCGTCGTCCTCGGCTTCCTCGGTCTCGCTGTCCTTCGAGGTGTCCTCGTCGACCTCGTCGGCGGCGTCCTGGGTTTCCGCCTCGTCGTCTTCCTCTTCGCGCTCCTCGGCCAGTTCGTCGGCGGCCTTGGTGGAGGCCGCGGCGTCGACCTCGGGCGTGCTGACAATCTTCTCGATCGCGCTCAGCACGTCGTCCCAGCTGCGTCCGATGATCTCGGAGATCGAATTCCAGCGCTTGGAACCGGCTTTGCCGGTGAAGTGGTCGATGCCGCCCGACACCGTGCCCAGGCCGGGGTTGCCGTTGAAGAACTTCGACACGGCGGCCAGCTCACACACCGACCCGATGGACGACACGATCCCGAGCGTGCCCGCCAGCGCGTTCACCGACTCCTCGGTCGGCTTCTCCGACACCAGCTCCTCGACGGCGACGAGATCGAACTGCCTGCTCTCGGTGGGCTCGAACTTGTGGGCGTGCGCCGAGGTCAGGTCTGCCCACCCCGGATGGTCGGTCAGGTCGTTGTCGTTGTCGGAGCGCACGAACGCGACCAGGTCCGCGACCGATTCGAAGACGTACAGGTCTTCGTCCTTGCCCAGGAACGCCTCCCACTCGTCGCCGGCGTCCCGCCAACGGGGTGCCCACACCGTGTAGCGATCACCAGTGGACAAACTCAGCCGGATGGGCACGAGGTCAGCAGCCATGCGGCACAGAATAGCGACGGCCCCCGAACGTGCTTGGTACCTAGTCCCAGATGTCGGCGATGGCGGGGGCGCTGGCGGCGTAACCGGTCTTGGGTAGCCCGTACATCTGCTCGATCGTGGAAAGCACGTTGTAGTGGCTGATCTGCTCGTTGTACGAGCCGGGGCGGACGTGGGCGCCGTAGATCACCGTCGGGATCTGGTTGCGGCTGGAGTTGTCGTCCTCGTCGAACGTCACGATCAGCAGGCTGTTGTTGGCCATCGCCCAGTTGGCGTAGCCGGACAGCTGGCTGCTCAGCCAGGTGTCGGCCTGCGCGATCGGGCCGTCGTGCATGTTGTCGTCGTTGTCGGGGATGACGAACGAGACGGTCGGCAGGTTCGCGTAGTTGCCCGCCGGGAACGCGGAGAAGGGCAGCGAGTTCGCCGCGGGCACATTGCTGAAGTTGGCCCAGGGCACGTGCTTGCGGGCGTACTTGCCCGCGCTGCAGACCGGCGAACCGACGCTGGGAAGGCCTTCGGAGAAGCCGACGAAGGTGTAGCCGGCGGCAAGCAGCTCGGACGCCAGGTTGGGGGTAGCGCCGCCGTTGACCGGGCACTGGTCCTTGGTCACACCGAGCGTGTTGCCGGCGAACAGCGCCAGGTAATTCGGCTCGCTGGGGTGCGTTTCGGCGAACGACTGGGTCATGTTCGCCCCGCCCGCGGCCAGCGCGGTGATGAACGGCGCCGACTTGTTGCCGATGATGCGGCCCTCGGACTTGTTCTCTTCCACCACGATCACCACGTGTGCGGGTTGCGGAATGGCGGCCGCCGCAAGGCTCACGCGAGGGGCCAGCGGGCTGGCCGCCAGCCCGGTCAGCGCCACCGCACCGAGCACCCGCAGCACTCGATAAGCCCTGCCCGGCAACCCTCTTGGACCGTCACTTCGGCTCAGCACCGGCCGAGCATATGAGCGGAGCCGGCCTGCCGACGGCGCCGACGCGGGCACATCAGCGCGGCGTTAGGTAACCGCGGCCGGATTGTTATATAGGGTCGAATGCCGTGGAGGTGCGTGTTGTTGACCACCCGCTGGCGGTGGCCCAGCTGACGACGATGCGTGACAAGCGCACCGGCAACGCCGCCTTCCGCGAGGCGCTGCGTGACCTGACCGCGATGCTGGTCTATGAGGCCACCCGGGACGCGGCGATAGAGACCTTCGGAATCCACACCCCGCTGGCCGAGACCCTCGGGGTGCGACTCGCCAAACCGCCCCTGCTGGTGCCGGTGCTGCGCGCCGGGCTGGGCATGGTGGATCGGGCGCTCGCGCTGCTGCCCGCGGCCCGGGTCGGGTTCGTGGGCGTCGCCCGCGACGAGGAAACCCATCAGGCCGCGGGGTATTTCGACTCGCTGCCCGACGATTTGGCGCACATGCCGGTGCTGGTTCTCGATCCCATGCTGGCCACCGGCGGATCGCTGAAGCACACGTTGCGTCTGCTGCTCGACCGCGGCGCGACGGAGATCACGGTGCTGTGCGCTGTCGCCGCTCCGGAAGGCATTGCCGCCCTTGAGAAGACGGCTCCGAACGCCCGGCTGTTCACCGGCGCGGTCGATGACGAGCTCAACGAGAACGCGTTCATCGTGCCGGGTCTCGGCGATGCGGGTGACCGCCAGTTCGGGCGCCGCTAGGCCTCACCAGCCGCGCACCTCGTCGACGAGTCGTTGGCGCAGCGCGCCGGCCCGCGCCCGGGCGGCGCTCAGGTCGCCGGACGCCGCGCAGCGAATCTCGATGTAGCACTTCAGCTTCGGCTCGGTTCCCGAGGGCCGGACCACCACTCGCGCGGACGCCTCGTCGTCACCGCCGGTGAAGATCAACGCGTCGGTGATGTCGGTGGCGGTCGCGGCGAGCCCGGCGAGTCGGGCGGGCGGGGCCGCCCGCAGTCGTCGCATCAGTTCGGCCGCCTCCGCGGGGTCGGCGACCCGGCGCGAGACCGCGGCGACGTCGTGCACCCCGTACCGCCGGGCAAGCTCGTCGAGGGCCCGGGGCACCGAACTGCCGCGCGCTTTCAGCGCGGCCACCAGATCGCAGACCAGCACCGCGGCGCTGATGCCGTCCTTGTCGCGCACGGCATCCGGGTCGACGCAGTGGCCGATCGCTTCCTCGTAGGCGTAGACCAGGGTGCCGCCGGGAACCTCCGCGTCGGCGCGTGCCAGCCACTTGAACCCGGTGAGGGTTTCGACGTGCACGGCGCCGTGCTGGGTGGCGATGGCCGCCAGCATCCGCGACGACACCACGGTGGTGGCCACCACCGGCTTCGCCACCTGCTCCTGCGACAGGATGTAATCGCCCAGCAGCCAACCGGTTTCGTCGCCGGACAGCATGCGCCAACCCGTTTCGCCTGCGATGCCCACCGCGCAGCGGTCGGCATCGGGATCCAGCGCTATCGCGACGTCGGCGTCTTCGTCGGCGGCCAGGGTGAGCAGCGCGTCGGTGGCGCCAGGTTCTTCCGGGTTGGGGAACGCGATGGTGGGGAAGTCGGGGTCCGGCGCGAACTGGGGCCCGACGGCGTGCACCTGGCCGAAGCCGGCGCGGCGCAGCGTCTCGACGGCCACCTGGCCGCCCACGCCGTGCATGGCCGTCAGCGCCACCCGCACCGAGCCGGATCCGCGTCGCACCCCGGCCGCCCGTGCGATGTAGCGCTGCACCAGGTCGGTCTGCGCGGGTTGCACGGCCCTGCGGACAATCTCGTCGGCCGGGGGAGCGGCGGCCATCGCGGCTTCGATCTGGCGGTCGGTGGGCGGGATGAGCTGGATGCCGCCGTCGACGTAGACCTTGTAGCCGTTGTCGGTCGCCGGGTTGTGCGACGCCGTGATCTGTATCCCGGCGGCGGCGCCGGTGTGCCGGACGGCGAACGCGACCACCGGCGTGGGCGTCGTGCCGGGCAGCAA
>NZ_JAFAUS010000422.1 GCF_019243155.1 Mycobacterium sp. | reverse complement strand
GCGGCTGCGTTATGTCTGCGGGCTGTTTTGGCGGAGGATGCGAATCATCTCCGCCGGGCGCTCCAAAGCCGAAAAGTGGCCCGTGTCAGTTATCGTGATGGCTTCGGTGCCGAGTCGGCGGGCAACCTGTTCCCGTTCGGCTATGCGCGACCAATCCCGTTCGGAATAGACCAGAGTTACCGGCACGTTCACCCGCGCGTAACGATCGCGCGCACTGACGAACCCTTTCAGGCTGCGCATGATTGCCCGGTTCACCGCTGGGTAGCCGCGCCTGCGGCCACTTCGCCGTAGCTCGCTCAAGAAGTCTTTAGGCAACGCGCTGGGGTCGACGAAGCCGCCACGCAGCACGGCCCGAAGGATGACGCGGGTCTCCAACCGCGTGACGATCGATCCGAAGCCGGTGCTGCGGACGCCGGTTCCAATCAGGCGGGCAAACAAGTTGCCCCGTTCCAGCCCGCCCGGGTAGTCGTATGGGTTGAAGGCGATCACCCTGCGCACGTTGTCTTTCAGTTCAATGGAGGCCAGCAACGCGGTGGCCGCCCCCATCGACTCACCGGCCAACGTGACGTCGCGCAGCCCGAGCGTTTTGACGAATTCAGTGACGGCAGCGCGCAATTCCAGTTCGTCGTGTCGGGCACCGGGGACGATGTCCGACCAACCCATGCCGGGAAAATCCAGTGCGTAGACAGTGAATTCGTCCCAAAGCGCGGGCACTGCGCGCTGAAAGTAGTCCAGCTGGGTGCGGACCGTGTGGAGCAGCACCAACGGCGGGCCGGTTCCCGCAACAAGGTAGCGCAACCGAGACCCATCGGCTCGGTGGAAGAACATCACCTGCCCACGGCCACCGGTCCAGGCCGTCGTGTAGCCCTGGTCCGGAATCTCCTTGTCCAGCATGGAATCAGCCCCCGCCGGTCGCCCGGACGACCGCCTGGATGACACGAAGGCGTCCGTCCGTTAAGGCCCGGGTGAGGTTTTCGGCCTTCCGCTCGAAGTCGGCGACGAATGCGTGCAGACCCAGCGGGCTCGGTGGCTGGGCCAACACCGCCTGCATGACCGTGCCCGCCTGGTCGGTCAGGTCGTTCCAGTGCTTTACCGTGAAACCTGCCGACTCGATGACGGCGCGTAACGCGTCGGGGGTGACCAGATGGCTGTGCGCGGGCTGGTCGGCCCACGGCAGCGGAAAGTCGAGCTGGCCGTGGTCACCAATCGTGATGTCCCACAAGGCGAACCGGCCCCCGTCGACCAGTACACGGCGTGCCTCGGAATACAGCCGCGCCTTATCCGCCACGTTCATCTGGACGTGCTGGCTGATCGCGACCTCGAAACTGGCGTCGGCGAACGGGAGTTCGGTGACGTCGCCCTGGCGTACGGATATCCGGTCGCCGAGGCCGACGAGCCCGTTGAGCCAGCGGCTGGTGTCGCAGTACTCGTCGGTGAGGTCCACGGCGTCGACGGTGCAGCCGTACCGGTCGGCGACGAAGCGGGCGGTGCCACCGATGCCGCTACCGGCATCGAGCACCCTTGTGGTATCCGATATCTCGGCCAGCTCCACCAGTTGGCCGGTGGCAATGCGGCCCATGGTGTGGAAGTCTTCCAGCATCCCCAGGTCCGCGGGCGCCAAGTGCTGCAGGTCCTTGCCCGCGCTGATCAGGGCGGCCTCGATGTTGCGCCGCGACAGGCCCGTCGAGTACTGCTCCAGCGTGGTGTCGTTCATGCGGGGATCCTTTCGGTGTGCTCGGCGCGCCAGAGCGCCGACTGGCCCGACAGGTGTGGCTGTGCGGGCTGGGGATGTTGTTGTAGCCGGTCGAACTTGTCCAGCCGGTGCATGGGGACCATGCCGGTCAACATGAAGTTCCAGATCTGACGGGCGAGATTGCCTGCGGTGCGCCGGGACTCCGGCCCGTTGACGTAGCGGCGGGCGATCGTCAGGAAGTCTTCGGGCTCGACACCCGCGACGTCGCGCACGTGCGTAGTCGCCCCGCCCATCGCGAAAGTCCCCAGCGGGTACTCGGGCAGGTAGTGGCGCAGGCTGGACTCGAAGAACATGTCGGCACCGAGCCGTTTGGCATTGACGCGGATGGCGCGCATGAACATCCACGGGGGGATGTCGATGTGCCGCACCCGCCGCCCCAGCGCCTCACCGACAGCGTCGGCGATCTCGCTGCCGGACAACAACTTCGGCCCGGTCGGCCGGTACGCCCGCCCATCGTGCCGGTGCGGGTCGAGCAGCGCACCCACCGCAACCCGGGCGATGTCCTCGTTGGACGGGGGAGCGTTGAGCCCCGCTCCGGTGGGCGTCGGCAACACGCCCAGCTGAGCGGTCATCGGCACCAACTGCAGGTAATTGTCGGCGAAGTAGCCGGGATCGACCGCGACGTGCGCGGTGTCGGGCAGCAGCTCGAACAGCTTGTCGGTCAGCCACGCGTGCCGGGTCATCAACGACGGATGCTCGGGGCTGGCCAGCCACTGCCCAAGCGCGACAACCGCTTCCACGCCGTTGCGTCGCGCTGCCACGGCGAAGGCGACCGCGCTGTCGAGCGCGTGTGGATGGTAGGGAGGGTTGAAGTACAACCTGTCAACCCCTTCCATCGCGGCCGAGACCTGTTGGATGTCAAACATATCGGCGGTGACGACCTCGGCGCCCATGTCTCGCAGCCGGGCGCTGCGGGCGTCCTCGCGATGCACCATGACCCTGGTGTGCACGCCCCGTTCAAGCAGTTGGGCGGCGACGGCACCGCCGATCTTACCCGTGGCACCGGTAACCAGTATGCGATTACTCATTGGAATACCCTTTCTGTTTGACGTGCCGGCTCCCGAGACGGTAGGAGCCAGCCGACGACGATCGCCGCGCCCAGCGCGATGCCCGCGCAGACCAGCGTGCTCACCTCGAGGCCATCCAGGAACGCGTGGTTGACGGCGGCGCGGACATAGTCGGCCCGTTGCACCGGTAAATGCTCGACCACGCTGTGCGCCAGAGCCATTGAGTGGCCCATAGCCTCGGCGGGCAGTCCCGTCAGCGCAGAAGCGCCGAGATGCCCGGAGTAGACCGACGCGAAGACGCTGCCCGCGATGGCGACTCCGAGCGTGCCGCCCAGTTCACGCGTGGTGTCGTTGACGGCCGAGCCGACACCCGCCTTGTCGGCGGGCAGCGATCCCATGATCGCCTCGGTGGCCGGCGACACCGTCAGCCCGAGGCCGCCGCCGAGCATCAGCATCTGCGCGGCGATCTGGCCGTAGGGTGTGGCCGCGTCGACCGTGGACGCCCACGCCAGCCCGGCCGCGAACAGGATGAGCCCGGCGGCGACGACGGCGGTGGTGCCGATTTGTTCGACCAGTCGGGGGCCCACGATGCTGGCCAGCGCGATCGAGACGGCAACCGGCAGCAAGCGCACGCCGGCCTGAAATGCCGTGTACTCCTTGATGAATTGGAAGTACTGGGTGATGACGAAGATGAAGCCGAACAATGTCAGAAAGCCGGCGGTCACCGCGAGGCTGCCACCCGAGAAGCGGCGGTTGAAGAACACCGACACATCCAGCATGGGGTGGGTGCTGCGGCGCTCCCAAAGCGCGAATACTGCTAGAACGATTGCGGCGCAGACGAAGCCGGCCGCGGTCTTGGCGTTGGTCCATCCCCAGGTGGGTGCTTCGATGACCGTGTAGACCAGCGCCGTGATACCGGCGGCGGACAGGATCAAGCCGCCGACGTCGATGCGTGGCGCGGCCGGGTCGCGGGAGGTGGGCACGAACAGGCGACCGCCGATGATGGCCAGTGCCGCGATCGGAATGTTCACCATGAAGATCGAGCCCCACCAGAAGTGTTCGAGCAACCACCCGCCGCTGACCGGTCCCACGGCCACCCCGACGCCAACCATGGCCGCCCACAGTCCGATCGCCTTCGCGCGCGCCTCCGGTTCGGTGAAGATGTTGGTGATCAGTCCGAGCGTGGTCGGGAAGATCACCGCCGCGCCCACACCCATGGCGGCGCGCGCGGCGATCAGCTGATCGGCGGAATTCGCCTGTGCCGCAACGGCTGACGTGATCGCGAACAGTGCGAGCCCGGAATTCAACCAGCCCCGCCTGCCGTAGCGGTCGCCAAGGCTGCCGGCCGACAGCAACAGGCCCGACATCACCAGGGTGTACGCATCGACGATCCATTGCAGCTGGGCGGTGTCGGCGCCGAGTTCCCGCGACAGGGTCGGCAGCGCGACGTTGACGATCGTGGCGTCGACGCTGATGACGAACACCCCGAGGCAGATGACCGCGAGTGCGGCGAATGGGTGGTTGCGGAGCAGCGGTCCGGTAGTCATGGACAAGACAGTAAAGTTGACAGACAAATAAATCAAGTAAGTGATGGAAAAAGATGTCTAGCGCCTGGTAACCTGGTGTGATGCCGGTCAGGAACTACAACCAGAACTGCCCGATCGCCCGCGGGCTCGATGTCGTGGGGGAGCGGTGGACGCTGCTGATCCTGCGCGAGCTCGTCGGCGGAGCGCGTCGCTATGGGGACCTGCGGGCCGAGCTGCCCGGCATCGCCACCAACCTGCTCGCCGAGCGGCTCAAGGAGCTGCAAGACGCGGGACTCGTCGAGCGCACCGACCTACCGGCTCCCATCGGGCGCACCGTCTACACGCTCAGTGACATGGGCTGGCAACGGGTGCTGCCGATCCTGCAGAGTCTCGCCTGGTTCGGCCTGGACTGGCTGGATCCGATCGACAGCGGCCCGGTGACGCCGCTGACCGGGTTCCTCGCCGGAATACTGCTGGGATTCAACCCGGGCAACGCGGCCGGCCTACAGGCGGCATGCCGCGCCGAGATCGACGGGCGTCGTTTCGAGTTCACGGTGACGCAGGGCCGCCTCGCGGGATCTCACGGCGAGCCCGCGGTCACCCTCATCGCCAGCGCCGCGGATCTGGTGACCGCGCGCCTGGGAGCCGATGAAGGCCAGCGCGAGGAAGCGCTGGAGCGAATCGGCTTACAGGGTGAGCCCGACGCGGTCGAAGCCGTGCGCCGCGCATTTTCGCTCTAAGCCGGGTCGTCAGGCTTGCATTGCGGTGATCCATTTCTCGAGCCGCCGGGCTTCGCGGGCCATGAGTTCGGGTTGTGCCAACGCGTTGGTGAGGACCGCGCTCCCCTGGTAGGCGACAACCAGCTGTATCGCTAGGTCGTGGGCGTCGCGTCGCCCCATGGCGTGGAATTGCTGCTCCGTCCAGTCCACCAGGGTTTGCATCAGGGGAGCGGTAAGCAATGGTGAGTCGGCCGAGTGGTTTGCGAGCTCGGTGCAGAGCGTCCCGAGCGGACAACCGTGTTCGGCGATCGCGTCGCGATCGTCGGCCAACAGCCCCACGAGTGCCTTGAGCCGGGCTTTGGGGCTACCGTGTCGGCGCTGTAGCGCCGCGGTCGCAGATCGGATCTGTTCGGTGCGCGCTTCGACGACAGCGGCGACGATCTCGTCTTTGCTCTTGAAGTAGTAGTACACGTTGCCCAGGGGTACATCAGCCGACTCGGCGATATCCGCGAGTGTGGTGCCCGCGATGCCCTGGCGATAGAAGAGGTCACACGCGGCGGTGATCAGTCGTTCTCGCTTGCCGGGGAGTTTCCGCGGGCCTGCTTCGTCGGCGTCGGTTAAGTCAGTCATTTCACTCACAGGCTATATAGATGTGCCAGGTTCATGCTCATGGTCCACAACAAGTCCCTGTTCTGCTGCGTGTTGGCGGCGGTCTTGACCTTTCGCGACTTGGACTTCGTGAAGTACTGTCCGGAAACCTCGGCCTGATCGGGCGAGGAGGCGACGAACACGGAGGTGGTGGCGCCTTCGTCCGGGGAGAGCGAAAATGGACGCGCCGCATAGGAAATCGCCCGGAAAATCCCCGTGGCGCCCAGCATCATCGGTGTCCTGACGATTCCGGGATGCACGGCGTTCGCGGTGACCGGCGTCGGCTTTAGTCTGTGCGCCAACTCGATGGTGAACAGCAGCACGAGGAGCTTCGAGGCGGAATAAGCGCCCAACGTGGAAAAGCGTTGTTCGCCTTGCAGGTTCTTCGGGTCGAACTTACCGGCGCGGTACACGCTCGAGCTCAGGTTGATGACCCTGCCCTGCGGACTCCTGCTCAGGGCGTCGAGCAGCAAATGGGTAAGCAAGAACTGCGAGAGATAGTTGACCTGAAACGTTGTCTCATAGCCGTCTTCGGTCAACACGCGTTGCGGCATGACGATCCCGGCGTTGTTGATCAGAACATCCAGCCGCGGATAGCGTGTTGCGAACATTTCTGCGAGCGTGTGCAGCTGGCCGAGCGACCTGAGGTCGGCGGTGAGGTAATCGACATCGCGGTTGCCGGTGGACGCGACGATTTCCCTTGTGACGGTTGCCGCCTTGGCTTGATTCCGCGCGGCCAGCACGACGGCAAAACCCTTGCGGGCGAGGGTGGTCGCGGTGACCTTACCGACGCCGTCGGTGGCTCCGGTGATGAGGCAAATCGGCTTGTCCACGAGCGATTCTCGAGGTGGTTATTGCGCGGCCGTCTTGACCTGCGCGGGCCGCGACAACATCCGCGCCATCATCGAGCGGGTCCAAGCCGCTGGCACGAGAGCGGCCGTCGCTCGGTTGATTCGGCCCGGTATGCAGCGGGCCCGATTGCGCGCCAGCGCACGCAACGCTTCCCTGGCACAATCGTCCGGCGCCAATGGGGGTATCGGCAGCTTGGCTGGGTCCAGCCCCAACTCCGCCAGCACCGGGGTGCGGGTGGGCCCTGGCTGCAGCACCGTAACGTGCACGCCGGACTTGGCTAGCTCGACGTGCAGGCCCGCGCCGAGCGTCGACACATAGGCCTTGCTCGCCGCGGTCTGTGCCATATAGGGCACGCCATGCTCAGCGCCCAGCGCGGAGACCAGCACGATGCCGCCGCGGCCCCGCCGGGCCAATCGTTCACCGAAGTGGTGGGTCAGGGCCAGATGTGCGGCGGTATTCAGTCGCAGGACTGCGCGCTGTGCCCCCAGGTCGGAGTCCAGGAACGGCCCGGGCAGGGCCGCGCCGGCGTTCGACACCAGCAGTCCGACGTCGATGTCGGCGGTGGCCTCGGCAACTGGGGTCAGCGCACCCGGGTCAGACAGGTCGACGCCCACAGCGCGATAGTCAACGCCGTAGCGCCGACTCAGCTCGGCGCCCACGTCCTCCAGTACGGCCAGCCGTCGCGCGACCAGGACCACGTTGATGCCAGCGGCGGCGAGCTGGTCGGCGAATTCGCGGCCGATCCCCGATGACGCTCCGGTCACTGTTGCCCAGGGGCCGAACTGATTTGCGTTTATAACCATGGTGTTTGGCCCTCTTCCTCGGATCTCGGGCCTCGCTGGGCGATGCCTTTCATCAATTAGCTAGTCAGCCAACTTACTAGCGGTTCGCTGTGTTCGCAAGTCGACGCAATCCAGGTGCCCTGCAAAAAAACGACTCACGGCCCATATCGGTATGCGACGGCTAGAGACCATTGCGTCGTATGCCGGGCCAATGTTAGGTTAGTTATCCAACTAATATTCCTCGCGAGAGGGTGAAGGCCAGACATGATTGTCGTCAAGCGCGCGTGGCTTCCGGTGGCCATCATCGTCCTGGTTGCCATCGCAGGTTTCGCCGTCTACCGACTGCATGCGGCGTTTAACGTGAACAGCACGGCGTCCGCCGTCAGCGCAAATGCCGATGACATCCAACCCTTCAACCCCAAGCGCGTGGCCCTGGAGGTCTTCGGGACGCCAGGGGCGGTCGCCGACATCAACTACCTCGATGTCGCCGCAGCGCCGCAACGAGTCGACGGCACGCACTTGCCTTGGAGTTACAGCGTGGCGACGATGGCCCCCGCGGTCAGCGTCAATGTCGTGGCGCAGGGCGACGGTGGGGTCATAGGCTGCCGAATCACGGTGAACGGCGATGTCAAGGACCAACGAACCGTCTCAGGAATTCATCCCCAAACTTTCTGCCAGGTCAAGTCGGCGTGAGTAACGCTCACACTCCGACCCGGGGGCGCATCGCGCGGGTGGTCCGTGTGCTTTCGCTGCCGATCCTGCTGTTCTGGCTGGGGCTTGCCGCGGTCACGAATATCACAGTGCCGCAATTGGAAACGGTCGGGGAAGCGCATGCAGTGTCGATGAGCCCCGATGACGCACCGGCCGTGGCGGCCATGAAGCGGGTTGGTCACGTGTTCGGAGAATTCGACTCGGATAGTGCCGTCATGATTGTCCTGGAAGGCAAAGCGCCGCTGGGCGATGCGGCGCACCGCTTTTACGACGACCTGATGCGCAAGCTCGCGCACGACACCAAGCATGTGGAGCACATCCAAGACTTCTGGGGCGACCCGCTCACCGCGGCCGGCGCTCAGAGCACTGATGGTAAAGCCGCATACGTTCAGGTCTTTCTAGCCGGTCACCAGGGCGAGACGCTGGCCAACGAGTCCGTCGATGCCGTAAGGCGCATCGTGTCAATTGCGGCGGCGCCCAACGGTGTCAGGGCTTATGTCGCCGGCCCCGCGGCCGTTACCACCGATCAGCTGGAATTCGGCAACAAGAGCGCCCGCAAGGTGATGGGCGTGACGATCGGGGTCATCGTGCTGATGCTGCTGATCGTGTACCGCTCGCTGGTCACAGTGCTGCTGACGCTGCTGACGGTCTTCATCGAATTGCCTGCGGTGCAAGGGGTGATCGCGCTCCTTGGAAACTACGGGATCATCGGGCTCTCGACTTTTGCGGTTCAAATCCTTCCGATACTCGCCATCGCCGCGGGCACGGACTATGCGATCTTCGTCGTCGGCCGATACCAAGAGGCCCGCCAGGCCGGCGAGGACCGGGAGGCTGCCTACTACACCATGTTTCGTGGAAGTGCTCATGTGGTCCTGGGCTCGGGGCTGACCATCGCCGGTGCGATGCTTTGCCTCAGCTTTACCCGGCTGCCCTATTTCCGTACTCTCGGCGCTCCCTGCGCGATCGGCATGTTCACGATGGTGGTCGGCGCGCTCACGTTGGGGCCGGCCATGCTCACCCTGGGGAGCCGTTTCGGCCTGTTCGACCCCAAACGGAAAATCAGGACCCGGGGCTGGCGGCGGCTGGGGACAGCCGTCGTTCGCTGGCCCGCGCCCATCCTGGCAGCGACCTGCGCGATTGCCCTTGTGGGGCTGCTGGCCTTGCCCTCATTCACGACAAGCTACAACGACCGCAATTACCTACCCGCAATCACACCGTCCAACGTCGGATACGCCGCAGCAGACCGGCACTTTTCGCCGGCACGGTTGAACCCCGACCTGCTGCTGATCGAGAGCGACCACGACATGCGCAATCCCGCCGACATGCTCGTCCTCGACAGGGTGGCCAGGGGCGTCTTCCAAGCCGACGGCATCGCTCGTGTTCAGGCCATCACCAGGCCGCTGGGTGCGCCAATCGCGCACACCTCCATCCCATTTCAGATCAGCATGCAAGGCACTACGCTCACCGAAAACATGAAGTACATGCACGACCGCATGGCCGACATGCGGGCCGTCGCTGATCAAATGACGGGCGTCATCGACACCATGCGACGCATGCTCGCCCTGATGCGCGGGCTCGCCGACGCCACACACGACGTGGCGGGCCAAACCAGGCAGATCGTCGCTGACACCGGCGACGTGCGCGACCGCATCGCCGATTTCGATGACTTCTTCAGGCCGCTGCGCGGCTACTTCTCCTGGGAGCAGCACTGCTTCGACATCCCTATTTGCTGGTCCCTGCGATCGATTTTCGATGCGCTGGACGGCGTCGACAAACTCACCGACGACCTGGGCGGTCTGGTGAGAGACACCGACAAGCTGGATACCCTGATGCCACAACTGATCTCGTTGCTACCGCCGGTCATCGACGCGACAACGACGATGCGCACGCTGACGATGACCATGTACAGCTCGTTCTCGAGCCTGCTGGATCAGATGGATGCCGCGCAGCAGAACGCATCCGCGATGGGGCAGGCCTTCGATGCCGCGAAAAATGACGACTCCTTCTACCTGCCGCCGGAAGTGTTCGACAATCCCGACTTCAAACGCGGGCTGACAATGTTCCTGTCGCCCGACGGGAAGGCCACCCGTTTCATCATCACCCATGCCGGGGATCCCGCAACCCCAGAGGGCATCTCACACGTCGACGCGATCAAAAGGGCCGTACGTCATGCCGTCAAGGGAACCCCGTTGGAGAACGCCGAGATTCAGTTGGGTGGCACCGCCGCGACATATAAGGACATGAGCGACGCGGCCAAATACGATCTGCTGATCGCGGGAATAGCGGCGGCCTGCCTGATCCTCGTCATCATGCTGATGCTTACCCGCAGTGTGATTGCCGCGCTCGTCATCATCGGCACGGTGCTGCTATCGCTGGGATCCTCGTTCGGGCTGTCGGTGCTCGTCTGGCAAGACATCCTCGGCATTCCCTTGCATTGGCTGGTGATAGCGATGGCGCTGATCGTCCTACTGGCCGTGGGATCCGACTACAACCTGTTGCTGGTCTCACGATTCAAGGAGGAAATCGGCGCCGGCCTGAAGACCGGAATTATCCGCGCCATGGCCGGAACCGGGGCGGTGGTGACGTCTGCGGGCCTGGTGTTCGCATTCACCATGTCTTCCTTCGTATTTAGCGATCTGCGGATGATCGGCCAATTCGGCACCACCGTCGGTATTGGGCTTCTTCTCGACACTCTCGTCGTGCGGTCACTTATGACCCCGTCGATCGCTGCCCTGCTCGGACGCTGGTTCTGGTGGCCGCAACGAGTGAGCTCTAGACCTCGCGGTGCAAAACCCCGTTTACCCGAGATCGTCCCACTTCAGACCGCCACCGAAGGCCTTCGCTCGTGAGCTTCCGGCGCGTCAAGAACAACACGCTTTCCGGGTCGATACGCCTCGCCGCACCGCCCGAGAAAGTCTGGGACCTGATCACCACCGTCGCCAGCATCACCGACTGGTATGACACCTGGGACGCCGTCGAACACGCCGCCGATGACGAACGGCTTCAAGTAGGCACATCGTTTCGATTGATCCGTCATCGCATCGGCCGCGCCCACACCGCAGTGTGCCGCGTAATCGCACTACAAGCGCCGACGCGACTGCGCTGGGTGCAGTACGCCCCCCACCAACCCACCGTTATGGTCGAATTCTGGCTACTCGCCGACACCGAAGGATCCACAAGCACGTGGTTGAACCACACCAAGAGCTGGGTCGAACCTAGTGATCATCGATACCACTAGACTCACTGACGTGGCCGAACCTGCTGATATCGATGGGCATGCAACGGCGGCTCGGCCGGTGTTGGTCGTCGACTTCGGTGCGCAGTATGCGCAGTTGATCGCCCGTCGCGTCCGGGAGGCGCGGGTGTTCTCCGAGGTCATTCCGCACACCGCTTCGATCGACGAGATCAAGGCGCGCGATCCGCTGGGGTTGGTGCTCTCCGGCGGGCCGTCCAGCGTCTACTCCGAAGGCGCGCCACAGATCGACCCCGCGCTGTTCGACCTCGGTGTACCGGTGTTCGGCATCTGCTACGGCTTTCAGGCCATGGCGCAGGCGCTCGGTGGGACGGTGGCTCACACCGGCACCAGCGAGTACGGCCGTACTGAGCTCAAAGTGCTTGGCGGCGAACTGCATTCGGGACTTCCCAGTGTGCAGCCGGTCTGGATGAGCCACGGCGACGCCGTCACCGCCGCGCCGGACGGTTTCGACGTGGTGGCCAGCAGTCCGGGCGCCGCGGTGGCCGGCTTCGAGAACCGGGCGCGTCGGCTGGCGGGCGTGCAGTATCACCCGGAGGTGATGCACACCCCGCACGGCCAGCAGGTGCTCAATCGATTCCTGCACGACTTCGCCGGGTTGGGCGGCGACTGGACGCCCGCCAACATCGCCGCCGCGCTGGTCGAGCAGGTGCGCGACCAGATCGGTGACGGCCACGCCATTTGCGGACTGTCCGGCGGTGTCGATTCCGCGGTGGCGGCCGCGCTGGTGCAGCGCGCCATCTCCGACCGGTTGACCTGTGTCTTCGTCGACCACGGATTGCTGCGGGCCGGGGAGCGCGCGCAGGTGCAGCGCGATTTCGTGGCCGCCACCGGCGCCAAGTTGGTCACCGTCGACGCGGCGGAGACGTTCATCGCAGCGCTGTCGGGTGTGCACAATCCCGAGGGCAAGCGCAAGATCATCGGCCGGCAGTTCATCCGGGCGTTCGAGGGCGCGGTGCGAGACATTGTGAAAGACGGTGTGGGGGACGGGGATTCTCAGGGTTCTGACGTCGAGTTCCTGGTCCAGGGCACGCTGTATCCGGACGTGGTGGAGTCCGGCGGCGGCAGCGGCACCGCGAACATCAAGAGCCATCACAACGTCGGCGGCCTGCCCGGCGACCTGAAGTTCAAGCTCGTCGAGCCGCTGCGGCTGCTGTTCAAGGACGAGGTCCGCGCCGTCGGGCGCGAGCTGGGTCTGCCGGAGGAAATCGTTGCGCGCCAACCATTTCCGGGTCCCGGCCTGGGCATCCGGATCGTCGGTGAGGTCACCGCGCAGCGGTTGGACACCTTGCGGCGCGCCGATTCGATCGCCCGCGAGGAGCTGACCGCGGCGGGCCTGGACAACTCGATCTGGCAGTGCCCGGTGGTGCTGTTGGGCGACGTCCGCTCGGTCGGCGTGCAGGGCGACAACCGCACGTATGGCCACCCGATCGTGCTGCGGCCGGTGTCCAGTGAGGACGCCATGACCGCCGATTGGACCCGGGTCCCCTACGACGTGCTGGAGCGGATCTCGACGCGCATCACCAACGAGGTGGCCGAGGTCAACCGCGTGGTGCTGGACATCACCAGCAAACCGCCGGGCACCATCGAGTGGGAGTAGTCTCCCGTCCGTTCCGCGGCGATTAGCGGCACCTGTTCAGCACCACTGGCCCCATTGGTATCGATCGCATAAAGCAGCCTCTTGCGTCGCTTGACGGTTGTCGGAGGGCGGGTGTTTACTCACAATCAGTTCGAACATACTTTCGAAAATCATGCGTAAGAGCTGTGTGGGAGGCTGGTCATGACTGCGGCTTTCGCCTCCGATAATCGGCAGGAAACCCGTGCTGAGCAGCTCGAATCCCTCCGGCAGCGGATCGCTGTGCTGTCCGGGAAGGCGCCCGGGGGGCAGGCGGTCGCCCGCGCCGATGACCTGCTGCCGGAATCGGGCTCCCAGCTCGCGCTCCCGCAGTGGCTCGCGGATTCGCTGCCGGTGCCGCTGCCCCGAGGATCGGTGGCGGTGTTCTCGGGAGCCCGGTCGCTGCTATTGAGTGTGGTGGCCGCGGTGACGGCGGCGGGGGGCAACGCGGCAATCGTCGGTCAGCCCGATGTCGGGCTGCTGGCCGCCGCCGAGATGGGTGCGGACCTGAGCCGGGTCGCGGTGATACCGGATCCCGGAACCGATCCGGTGGAGGTGGCCGCGGTGCTTGTCGACGGCATGGATCTGGTGGTCCTCGGCCTGGGCGGGCGCCGGGTGCCGCAGACTCGGGCGCGGGCGGTGCTGGCCCGCGCGCGGCAAAAGGGTTGCACCCTGTTGGTCACCGACGGCGATTGGCAAGGGGCGTCGACGCGGCTGGACGCCCGGGTCTGCGGTTATGAGCTCACTCCTGCTCATCGGGGCGTGCCCGCCCCGGGGTTCGGACGGATCACCAAGGTGCGGCTGCAGGTCAGTGGAACGTGCGCGGGGCGGACAGTTGGCCGGGTGCGCGCCGGGTGACTCCGGGGTGAGCCCCCGGGCTTCCCGAGTTCTGGCGATCTGGTGCATGGACTGGCCCGCGGTCGCGGCGGCGACCGCCGCGGGTCTGTCTGCGACCGACCCGGTCGCGGTCACCCTGGCCAACCGCGTGATCGCCTGCTCCTCGGCCGCCCGTGCGGTGGGGGTGCGGCGAGGGCTGCGACGCCGCGAGGCCGCGGCCCGCTGCCCGTACCTGCACGTCGCGACCGCCGACGCGGACCGCGACGCCCGCTTCTTCGAAGCGGTGATCGCGGCGGTGGACGATCTGGTGCCCCGCGCCGAGGTGCTGCGGCCCGGCCTCTTGGTGTTGCCGGTGCGCGGAGCGGCGCGCTACTTCGGGTCCGAGGCGGATGCCGCCGAACGGCTGACCGACGCGGTAGCTGTGAATTCAGTGGCCGGCGCCGAGTGTCAGGTCGGGATCGCCGACCAGTTGTCCACGGCGGTCTTCGCCGCGCGGGCCGGCCGGATCGTCCCGGCGGACGGTGACGCGAAGTTCCTGTCGGTGCTGTCGATCCGCCAACTCGCCACCGAGCCGAGCCTGTGCGGCCCCGGTCGAGAAGAACTGACGGACCTGTTGTGGCGGATGGGAATTCGCACCATCGGGCAGTTCGCCGCGCTGTCGCGTAGCGACGTGGCCTCCAGGTTCGGCGCCGACGGGGTGACCGCGCACCGGCTGTCCCGCGGCGAACCCGAACGCGGCCCCTCCGGGCGGGAACCGCCGGCGGAACTCGAGGCCGTACTGGACTGCGACCCGCCGATCGACCGGGTTGACGCCGCGGCGTTCGCCGGTCGCTCGCTGGCCGGCGCACTGCACCAGGCGCTGATGGCGGCCGGGGTGGGGTGCACCCGGCTGGCCATTCACGCCGTCACCGCCAACGGCGAAGAGCGCAGCCGGGTATGGCGGTGTGCGGAGCCGTTGACCGAGGACGCCACCGCCGACCGGGTGCGCTGGCAACTGGACGGCTGGCTTAGCAGCCGGACCGCGCGCGAACCGCGTCCTACCGCGGCGGTGACGCTGTTGCGGCTGCGGGCGGTGGAGGTGGTGTCCGCCGAGGCGCTGCAGTTGCCGCTGTGGGGCGGTCTCGGGGAGGAGGACAGGCTGCGGGCCCGCCGGGCGTTGGTGCGGGTGCAGGGCCTGCTCGGTCCGGAGGCGGTGCAGGTGCCGGTGCTGTCCGGCGGCCGCGGGCCGGCCGAGCGCATCACGTTGACCCCGCTGGGCGACGAGCCGGTGCCGCGGGCCGACCCGGATCTCCCGTGGCCCGGGCGACTGCCCGAGCCGTCACCGGCCGTGTTGCTCGACGACCCGGTGGAATTCCTTGACGCCCAGGGAAATCCGGTGCGGGTCACGAATCGGGGGATGTTCTCGGGCGACCCTGCGCGAATAGTCGTCCGCGGCAAAGACGAGCGGTTGTGCTGGTGGGCCGGCCCTTGGCCGGTCGACGAGCGATGGTGGGACGACGGCGCCGGACAGGGGAGCGGCCGCACCGCCCGGGCCCAGATACTGCTGGAAAGCGAGCGGGCGTTGCTGTTGTGCTACCGCCAGCGGCGCTGGTATCTCGAGGGCAGTTACGAGTGAAAACCATTCGGCCGCAACGCCTTGGGTGTCAGGTCCTCGGATAATCGAGCGTTCTGGCGCCGCGGATGGGCCACATTGATGCCCGACAGCACCGTGGTGTGCACGGCGATGAAGCCCACCGCGAGCGCCATGGCAAGCGTTCCCGGTGCCAGGTCCCAAGTTGAGCACGCCGCGCTAATACCGTCCAAAAGCGATGCACACGTTGTGTCCGCCGAACCCGAACGAGTTGTTGATCGCGTATTGATAATTGCCCGGCCGTGGCTTGCCCGCCACCACATCCAAGTCGATCTCCGGGTCGAGATTCTCCAGGTTCAGCGTCGGCGGGACGACCTGGTCGCGCAGCGCGAGCACCGTCAGGATCGACTCCACGGCACCGCCTGCGCCTACTGAGTGTCCCAGGGCGGCCTTGGGCGCATAGACGGCCGGCCGGTGGCTACCCAGCGCGTGGTTGATGGCCTTGGCCTCGGCGAGATCGCCCACCACGGTCCCGGTTGCATGGGCATTCACGTGGCCGATGTCGCGCGGCGTCAGTCCGGCGAGCTGCATCGCGCGCGACATCGCGTGCCCGGCGGGTTCGCCGCTGGGGTCCGGGGCCATCATCTCGTAGCCGTCGGAGGTGATGCCGGCGCCCATGATGCGGGCCAGGATGTTGGCGCCGCGGGCCTTGGCGTGTTCCTCGGTCTCGATGACCATCAGCCCGCCTGCCTCGCCGAATACCATGCCGGTGCGGTCACGATCGAACGGGCGGCAGGCGCCGACGGGGTTGTCGTTCTCGGCCGACATCAGCGTGCCCATCTGGGCCAACGCCGCGATCGGTACCGCCTCGATCTTGGCCTCGACGCCACCGCAGATGGCGATGTCGGCCTCGCCGAGCACGATGGTGCGCCAGGCCTGCGCGATGCCCTCGGAGCCCGACGCGCACGCCGACGCCAGGGTGATCGCACCCGCCCTGGCGTGCCGCTCCAGCCCCACCGTCGCGGCGGCACCGTTGGGCATGAATCTCTGGATCCCGAGCGGATAGACCGCCTTCAGGCCACGAGCGCGCATGTCGTCATAGCTGAAGACCAACTCTTCCGACGGACCCAAACCGGTGCCGATGGACACCAACAAGCGGTTGCCGTCGACCTCGGGGGAGCCGATGTTCTCCCAAACCCGTCGGCCCAGGACGATCGACATCCGCGCCAGGTGAGCGGTCCGGCGCAGCTCCACGCGGGTCAACAGGCTGTCGAACTCCTCGAGCAAATGCCCGCCGATGCGCACCGGTAGGTCGAACTCCTCGACGAACGGGTCCTCGAGCCTGCGGATACCACTCTGGCTGTCCAGCAACAGCTTCCAGGTGGTCTCGGCATCAGTGGCCAGGGCGGTCGTCATGGCGACGCCGGTGACGACGACATTCGGCAGCGTTTTACCGGTAACCAGCTCCGTCATACTCGCGAAACCCTTTCCTGCTCAGAGCCCGTTAACGCCTGACGCCTCAGCGCGTCACTTTTCTACCAAATCATCAACCTAGTGTTCCCGCCGAAGACACGGCTACGGACTTTCGACTCTTCGTTTTGTGGCCGAACTTTCGCTGTTTGCGGATTCATCGAACCCGCTCTGCCTGGGCCATCAGGCGGCCGCCGCAGGGCAACGCCCCGACCACGGTGCGGGCCAACCGGTCGCGCCCGCGGACGTCGGCGGTTCTGGCTCGGCCCTTGCGCAGGTGACGCAAGCCCAGCGCGGCCCGCGACATCCCAGACGTCCGGGTGGTCGCCGAGTGCACTCCCCGAGAGCGCAGCCTGAACGAGATGTCGCGCGCCCAGGATCCGGGTGACGACGAGCGCCTTGCCATCGACCCCGCCCCATCCGCCCCGGATCAGCTCTATCGCGCGGATCTTCATCTCACATGCCTATTTCGCGCGCGAAAGGCCCCACCCGCTAGATGAACCGATCGAAGAATGCCGCCGAGTCGACGTCAATTCCGATCAGCGCGTTGGGTTTTCGCAACGTCGACCAGTCTGTCACCGTCATGGCGCGGGTCAAGGTCCCGGTCAATTCGATGTCCACCGTTGCCGGACGGGTCGTGACCAGCTCGGGATCCAGCGCGACGGCGGCTGCCAGCGGATCGTGCATGTGCGCCTGGTAGCCGTGCCCGATGTCGTGATAGGCCTCCAGATAGAACCGCATCGCGTCCTCGATCACCCGGATCAGCGGATTCGACGCCGTCGACCGGGACCCGCGCTCGTCACCCGGACTCAGCACCGTCGTCGTCGACTCCGCGGCGGCGGCCAGCCGCGTGAGGTGCTCCGGGGTCATCGCGACCTTACGCGTCAAATCCAACCCGCACAGGATCGGAAGCCGCTGTTGCTCAACGACTTCCGGGACCCAGGCCGCCAAGACCTCGGCCGCCGCCTCGGGGTCGACGCTGATGTTCCACTCCGCCACCGCGGTGGTGTTGCCGCGGTGGTCATAGGAACCTCCCATGATCACCAGCCGTCGCAACAGCGTCGGCAGCGTGGGTTCGACGCGCAGCGCCAGGGCCAGATTGGTCAATGGGCCGGTCGCGACGCCGATGAGCTTACCGGGAAATTCGTGTGCCGCGCGCAGCCAGGCGCTCGCCGAGTCGTAGTCGGTGAGCCGGCGATCGGCCGGCGGCAGATCGGCATATCCCATACCCCTGGGACCGTGGACTTTTGAGGGAAGGCGCATCGGGCCGGTCAGCGTCTCCTCCGAGCCCTTGGAGACCGGTATATCGGTGGCCCCGCACAGCTCGAGCAGGCCGAGGTTGTTTTCGCAAACCTGCTCCACCCCAACGTTTCCACCCGTCGAGGCGATGCCGACCACATCGGCGTCCGGGCTGGCCAGCAGGTACATCAGTGCCAGCGCATCATCCACGCCGGTATCGACGTCAATAAACACGGGCGACTTCATTGCCTCCAAGATACCCAGGCCCGGCGGTTAGGCTGGCACGATGCCAACGACGTCAGAGCCCCCCGAAGGGGCTGATTTAACGCCGCACTTCGACGATGTGCAGGCCCACTACGACTTGTCGGACGACTTCTTCCGGCTGTTTCTCGACCCGACCCAGACGTATAGCTGCGCCTACTTCGAGCGCGACGACATGACGCTGGAAGAGGCGCAGATCGCCAAGATCGACCTCGCCCTGGGCAAGCTCGGGCTGCAACCGGGCATGACGTTGCTCGACGTCGGCTGCGGGTGGGGCGCCACCATGATGCGCGCGGTGGAAAAGTACGACGTCAACGTCGTCGGCCTCACACTGAGCCGCAACCAGGCCGAGCACGTCGAACAGCTGATCGCCCAGTCCGGTAGCCCTCGTTCGGCGCGGATCCTGCTGGAGGGCTGGGAAAAGTTCGACGAGCCGGTAGACCGGATCGTCAGCATCGGCGCCTTCGAGCACTTCGGGCACGAGCGCTACGACGCGTTTTTCACCCTGACGCACAATCTGTTGCCCGACGACGGGGTCATGCTGCTGCACACCATCACCGGGCTGCACCCGATGGAGATGGCTGAGCGTGGTATGCCGCTTTCGTTCACGTTCGCCCGATTCATCAAATTCATTGTCACCGAGATCTTTCCTGGCGGGCGGCTGCCGTCGATACCGATGGTCCAAGAGCGCGCCACCGCGAACGGCTTCACCGTGAGCCGCGTGCAGTCGCTGCAGCCGCACTACGCCAAGACGCTCGACATCTGGGCAGCCGCACTGCAGGCCCATAAGGACGAGGCCATCGCGGTGCAGTCCGAGGAAGTCTACGAGCGGTACATGAAGTATCTGACCGGTTGCGCCGACGCATTCCGGATCGGATACATCGACGTCAACCAGTTCACGCTGCAGAAGTGATCACCAGTGCACGCCGGGCACCAGGCGCACCAGCCGCTTGACTGGTCGCGGAGTCCGGATGCCGCGGGTGACCGAACGAGCGGGCCGCCGCGGCGTGCGGTGTGTACTTGGCGGGACCGGGTCGGTGGAAACGCCGCGCGCCGCCGCCGAATCGGGGTAGCCCAGGTAGACCTGATGCAGGATCCGCCGCGAGGTCCGGGGCAGGAAGTAATTGCCGAGCTCGGCCAGCGTGCCCAGCGGGGTGTCGATGCGCGCCGGCTTCTCGACCAGGCCGCGCACCACCATCGCCGCCGCCTGCTCGGGGCTGATCGGCGGCACCGGGTTCAGCCGCTGCGAGGGCACGATCATCGGCGTCTTCACCAGTGGCATATGGATATTGGTGAAGGTGATGTGGTCGGACAGTGTCTCTGAGGCGACCACGTCGGAGAACGCGTCCAGCGCCGCCTTGGTCGGTAGGTACGAGCTGTACTTCGGGTTGCGGGCCAGCACTCCGGCGCTGGAAACGTTGACGACGTGGCCAAACCGGCGCTCCCGCCAGTGCGGCAATAGCGCCAGCACCATCCGCACCGCGCCGAAGTAGTTGACCGCCATCACGCGCTCGTAATCGTGCAGCCGGTCGGTCGAGTTGATCACGGAGCGGCGGATCGAACGGCCGGCGCTGTTCACCAGGTAGTCGACGTGGTCGAAGCGGCCCAGGATGTCCTTGACGGTGTGCTCCACCGACGCGCTGTCGGTGACATCGCAGGTAAAGGCATGGGCGTCACCGCCATTGGCGCGGATCTCGGCGACCAGCTCGTCCAGCTGCTCGCTGTTGCGGGCCAGCGCGAACACGGTTCCGCCGCGCTCGGCGACCGCGATCGCCGACGCCCGGCCGATGCCGCTGGACGCGCCGGTGATGACGACGTGCCTGCCGTGCAGCGGTCCCTGTTCGTGGTGCCGGCGTGCTCGATCGGGATCGAGGTGCTCGGCCCAGTACCGCCACAGACCGGGCGCGTAGCCGGCAAACTCCGGTACTCGTATGCCGGTGCCCTGCAACAATTCTCGGGTCCGATCGCTGACGAACGTGGGCGCCAGGTCGACGACATCGAGCACCTCGGGAGGAATCCCGAGCTGGGTGGCCGCCATGTTGCGCAGATGTTTGGCGCGCCCGCTGGCCTTGAGCACCGGTGTCGCCACCGAGCGGGGCAGCGACCCGCGCAACGGGGGCAGCCCGGCCGCCTTGGCGACGCCGCGGTAGATGCCACGCAGGCCGATGGTCTTCTCGGCGGTGAGGTGGAATGCCCGCCCGTCGCAACCCTGCGCATGCATCAGCGCGACGAGCGCGTCGACGACGTAGTCGACGGGGACGATGTTGGTGCGACCGGTGTCCGGCAGCAAAATCGGGGTCAGCGACGGCAATACCGCCAGCTTGGCCAGCACGCCGAAGAAGTAGTACGGCCCGTCGATCTTGTCCATCTCTCCGGTGCGCGAATCGCCCACCACCACCGCCGGGCGGTAGATCCGGTACCGCAGCCCGGGGGCCGACCGCACCAGCAGCTCGGCTTCGAACTTCGTCTGGTGATAGGGCGTCGGCAGCTGCTGGCCGACGTCGAAGTCGTCCTCGGTGTACTCGCTGGCGAAGTCACCCGCCACGGCGATCGAGGAGACGTGATGCAACGTGGCGTCCAACCGCTGCGCCAGCGCGATGACGGCGCGGGTGCCGTCGACGTTGGTGGCCCGCTGCTCGGCGTCGCCGGCGGTGACGTCGTAGATAGCCGCGCAGTGCACCACGTGATCGATCTCGCCCAGTTCGGCGATCACCTCATCGCTCAGGGCCAGCTCGGGCAGCTCGGAGACCAGCGGTTTCGCCCGCTCATCCCACCCTGCGCAGAGCTGTTCGAAGCGGCCGAGCGACTGCCGCCGGACCAGCACCCACACCTGGGCGTCCGGCTGCGTTTCCAACAGGCGAGCGACGACGCGGCGACCAATAAACCCGGTACCGCCGGTAACGACATACCGCATGCAGCCATCGTGGCGGCCCGAGCCGCCCCCGTCAACTGTGACGTTGGTGGCGACCCGCTGCGCCCGGCTTCGCCGCGCTTGCGATCGCCACGTGCCGCTGGTGGCGACCCGCTGCGCCCGGCTTCGCCGCGCTGGCGATCGCCACGTGCCGTTGGTGGCGACCCGCTGCGCCCGGCTTCGCCGCGCTTGCGATCGCCACGAGGGAACCGGATCAGCCCTGGAAGTCGCGGATGCCGTCCCATTCCACCAGCGTCCAGCCGGTCATCGGGTTGCCCTGAATCACCACGCGGCCGATGTTGGGCAGCGGATGGCTGGTCATCAGGCTGTTCTTGACGTTCTTCGCGTTCATTAGCGTCCACACCTCGATCGCGAACTTGTGCGAGAACACCAGCGGGTTGTGGTGGCCGCTGTTGTAGACCTTCTGGATGGCGGCGGTGAATTGCTGGTTGAACTCCGTGCCGCTGATCGAGCCGGGAATGGCATTCGAGACGTCGCCCTTGATCCAGTTCGTGGGCGCCAGCATGTACGTCGAGGAGGCCATCGACTCGGGCTTGCCGTTGAACCACCCGGCGTTGATCTCCTGAATGCCCTGCAGGACCTCGACCTGCTTGCCCATGTCGGCGGCCAACGGCGCGGCGGTCTGCTGCGCTCTGGTCATGGTGGAGGCGTAGATGCTGTCGTAGTCCTTGTGGGCGAGTTGGTGCGCGACCTGCTCGGCCTGTCCCTTGCCCTCGGGGCTGAGTCCCGGCCCGGGCACCGAGGTGTCGATGGTCCCGCTGGCGTTGGCCTCCGACTGCGCGTGCCGGACGAAGGTGATCGTGATGCTGCGTGCCTGAGGTGACCCGCCGCCGCAGGCGCCGACGATTACCGTCGCAATGAGGATTGCGGCTGCCTTCGAGACGTTGGAGATCAAGCTGCGCTTTGGCATGCCGATTAGCCTGCCCTGCCGGCGGCTTCGGTGGGAAGGGTTTGCCATGGTTAGGTACAGAAAATAGTTGCGAAGGAGACTCAAATGGCGATTGACCCGAGTGCCGTCGGCGCTGTGACCGAGCCAATGTTGTTCGAATGGACCGACCGGGACACGCTGCTTTATGCGCTCGGAGTCGGCGCCGGTCTCGACGACCTGGCGTTCACAACGGAGAACAGCCACGAGATCCCCCAGCAGGTGCTGCCCACGTATGCGGTGATCTGCTGCCCGGCCTTCGGGGCGGCGGGCAAAGTCGGAACCTTCAACTGGGCCATGCTGTTACACGGCTCGCAGGAGATTCGGCTGCACGCGCCGTTGCCGCCCGCCGGAAAGCTGTCGGTGGTCACCGAGGTCGCCGACATCCAGGACAAGGGCGAGGGCAAGAACGCCATCCTGGTGCTGCGCGGCCGCGGCACCGACCCGGACTCGGAGAAGCTGATCGCCGAGACGCTCACCACGCTGGTCATCCGCGGCGAGGGCGGGTTCGGGGGAGTGCCGGGTCAGCGGCCGATCGCGCCGGAATTCCCGGAGCGCGAACCGGATGCGCGCATCCCGCTGCCCACCCGGGAGGACCAGGCGCTGATCTACCGGCTCTCCGGTGACCGCAACCCGCTGCACAGCGACCCGTGGTTCGCTCGCGAGCTGGCCGGGTTTCCCAAGCCGATCCTGCACGGCCTGTGCTCCTACGGCGTGGCCGGCCGCGCGCTGGTCGCCGAGCTCGGCAAGGGCGTCGCGGCCAACGTCACGTCGATCGCGTCGCGGTTCACCTCGCCGGTGTTTCCCGGCGAGACGTTGACGACGCTGGTCTGGCGCACCGAGCCGGGCAAGGCGGTGTTTCGGACCGAGGCTTCCGGACCCGACGGTGGCGAATCCCGGGTGGTGCTCGACGACGGCGCGGTGGAATACGTCGATGCTTAACGGGCCGCGCCCAGCCGGTTCGCCAGCCGGTCGACGAACTCGCTGACCCGCGCGGGACTCTCGAGGGCGAACAGCGCGGCGGTGGCGCGATCGCCGTCGTCGTTGTGCCGCACCAGGATTGGCACGCCGTCATCGCGCACGGCGTCGAACGCGTCTTCGTCGGTGATGTCGTCGCCGAGATAGACGGGCGTGCAGGAACCGGACTCGGGCAGGTGCTCGATCACCCAGCGCAGCGTTTTCCCCTTGTCCCAATCGATGTCGGGGCGCAGCTCGATGACTTCCCGGCCGGTGGTCACCCGGAGCCCGTCGCGCCTGCCGGCCGCACGCACTGCAGCCGCCACGTCGCCGACGCGGTCGCGCGCGGCGTTGCGGTAGTGCACGGCGACCCCAAAGCGCTTGTGCTCCACCACAACACCGGCGATGGACCCGAGTTGCTCACGCAGCGCCCCGGCGGCCTGTTCGAGTACCGGTATGGCCGCGGCCGCGGCGTCGTTCTGGTGATGCGTCCCGTCGGGTGCGGTCAACTCGAAACCGTGGCTGCCGGCGTACCAGATGCCCGGCACGCCAACGCGATTGGCCACATCGGCGAGGTCGCGGCCCGACAACACCGCGACCGGACAGTGCGCGGCCAACCGCTGCAGCGCCTCGGTCGCCCCGGCGACCGGCCGGGCGGTGTCCGGATCGTTGACGATGTCCGACAGCGTACCGTCGAAGTCGAAAAACACGGCGGGACTGCGGGCGGCCAGGTCGTCGGGACCCGTCAACGCCTGCGATGCATCGGGAAGCTGCGACATCCGTCGGTCCCCGGTCCGCACGGTGACCTCGTTGGGGTCGTCGACGACCGCGTCGGCGCCGGCGGCGTGCAGCGCGTCCCGGCGTCGCGCCCGGTCGATGCCGATGACCAACGCGAATCCACCGGCGCGCCCGGCCGCTACGCCCGCGGGATCGTCGGCGACGACGACGCAACGGCCCGGCCGCACCGCCAGGCGGTCGGCCGCCCCGAGCAGGTTCTCACCCGACGAGACCGCGGTACCGACACCGGCGTCTTGGAGTCGGTCGAGCAACGCCTGCGGCGAGTCCGACGCGAGGTCGAACAGCACGGCGTCGTGGCGGCGCGGGTCGATGACGACGGACTCCAACGTGGGCACGACCAACCCTCTCACGTGGGTCGGTGCCGCGGATTCAGTGGGCGGAAGGGTGCACGTTCGAAACGCCGCCGGGAAACGCGCGCGACGAACGCTTGCGCCGGTGCTCTTTCCCGAACAACAGCACGGAGTCTCGGCTGAGCGCCACCAGCCGGGCCATGCCCAGTTCGATGCCGGCGGCCAGCTGCTTGTCGTCGAACGCGGCGTCGTGTTCGGCGGTGATGCCGAAGGCAAGCTCGTCGCCGTAGCTGAGGACGGCGACCCCGGTGCTCAGCTGCATCGCGGTCGGGGGGATCGGCAGCAGCCGCTCCATGGTCTGGCCCAGCAGCCGCAGGTGCCGGCGCGGGCCGGGCACGTTGGTGGCCAGCGTCACGATGCCGCGCTGCGGAATCCGGGACAGCAGCTGAATCACCCCGCAGCGCAACATCGTTGGCAGGGAACTGATGGCCGCTTCCACCAGTCCGCCGGGCTGGGTGCTCTGCCGGGCCTTCCACCTGGTGTGCACCGTGCGCAATCGCTGGACCGGGTCCTCATGCTCGACGGGCAGGTACGACAGCATGGCGGAACGGACCGGCATCGGCGCCAGGGTGCGCAGGGAATCGGCCCGCGGCTCTTCGCCGCGGCCGAGCAGGACCGTTCGGAAGCCCTCGGTGATGGCGGCCAGCGCGACGTCGTTGGCGGAGACCCCGAACTTGCGGCAGACGTTGTCGACGTCGGCGATCGGGACCCGCACCGTGCTGTAGCGCCGCGACGTGGCGGCCGCATCGCCCGACGGCCCCCGCACCGGCAAGACCGCCCCGACGAGGGTGTTCGTGACGGCGTTGGCGACGGACGAAACGCGCCAGAGCGCGTCCACCCACCCCTGCTTCTTCGCGAGCGGGGGCGAAACCTGTTTGCTTTCAGCGTGGTTGGCGAATGCGTCGCCGTCGGCGTCGTCGCACAGCCGGGAGAGCAGATGCGCGGCCGAATTACCGT
>NZ_JAFAUS010000408.1 GCF_019243155.1 Mycobacterium sp. | reverse complement strand
GAATGGTTCGGCCAGCTCGTCATGTATTCGATGACCGCCACGCTGGCGGACTCCTATGTGGACTTCTTTGCGCTCGGCCAGGGCGTCCTGAAGATGGTGGGCGACATTCACGGGGTCGACATCACCGACGACGACGTTCACCGCCTGCAGTCGCAGATGCGCACGATGCCGGCGCACCCAGACGTCGCTGAAGGCCTTACCGCATTGCGCGACAACGGCTTTCGCCTCGCAACGCTGACGAACTCCCCGCACCGGCCCGGGACGACGACGCCCCTGGAAAACGCGGGCCTTGCCGACTTCTTCGAACAGCAGTTGAGCGTCGAATCGTGCCAAGCCTTCAAGCCCGCTCCCGTCGTGTACCGGCATGCGTGCGAGGCGCTGGGGGTGGCCCCCGCCGACTGCATGATGGTCGCCGCCCACGTGTGGGACACCATCGGCGCCCAGCGCGTCGGATTCAGCGCCGCGCTGATCACCCGGCCCGGCAACCCGCCGCTTCCGGTGGACGGTCTGCCGCAACCGGACGTCGTCGCGAGTGATCTGCGCCAACTCGCCGAGCATCTCATCAACGGCCCTCGCTGAGCCTGCCTGAGTTCGGCGACGCGATAAGGATTCAACACCGAAAGGATCGCCGAACGTGACAGCAGACAATGAACAGGACGTCGACGTCGTGGTGCTCGGCGCCGGACCGATCGGGCAGAACGCCGCCGAACGTGCCCGGGCCGCGGGTCTGCGCGTCGCCATGGTCGAGCGCGAACTCGTCGGAGGTGAATGCTCCTATTGGGCGTGTGTGCCCAGTAAAGCGTTGCTGCGCCCGGTCATTGCCCTCGCGGACGCCCGGCGGGTGGACGGCGCACGCGAGGCGGTCACCGGCGCCATCGCCGTTGACGGCGTCTTCGGCCGGCGTAACCGCTATGTCACCGACTGGAACGACAGCGGCCAGGCCGACTGGGTAGCCGGGATCGGCGCGATCTTGGTGCGCGGCCACGGACGGCTCGACGGTCCGCGTCGGGTCGTTGTTACTTCGCCCGATGGCGGGCAGTCGGTACTGACCGCGCGTCATGCGGTTGTCATCTGCACGGGAAGCCGGGCCGCGCTCCCCGATCTGCCCGGAATCGCCGAGGCAAACCCGTGGACCAATCGACGGGCCACGGATAGCAGTTCGGTCCCGGAGCACCTTGCCGTCGTCGGCGCCGGCGGCGTGGGCGTCGAAATGGCCACGGCGTGGCACGGATTGGGGTCCAGAGTGACCCTGCTGGCACGGGGATCGGGGCTGTTGCCGCCGAGCAGCCGTTCGTGGGCGAGCTGATCGAACGAGGGCTCACCGATGCGGGCGTCGATGTGCGGGTGGGTGTGTCGGTGCGGACACTGCGCCGTCCCGACACCGGACACGTGGTGCTCGAACTGGACGACGGCACCGAGCTTCGGGTCAGCGAGGTGCTCTTCGCCACCGGCCGAGCGCCGCTGACCGACGACATCGGCTTGGAGACAGTGGGACTGGCCCCGGGCAGCTGGCTCGACGTGGACGACACCTGCCGAGTGCAAGAGATCGACGACGGCTGGCTCTATGCGGCCGGTGACGTGAACCATCGTGCCCTGCTTACCCATCAGGGCAAGTATCAAGGGCGCATTGCCGGTGCGGCGATCGGCGCCCGCGCAGCAGGAAAACCATTGGACACCAGGCCGTGGGGCACCCATGCGACGACCGCCGACCATCGCGCGGTACCGCAGGCCTTCTTCACCGATCCTGAAGCCGCCGCGGTCGGATTGACGGCCAACAAGCCGAGCACGCCGGCCACCGCGTCCGCGCGGTCGACATCGAGATTGGTGACGTGGTGATGGGGGCCAAACTTTTCGCGGACGGCTACCGGGGCCGGGCCAGAATGGTGGTCGATTTGGATCGGGGCCATCTGCTCGGGGTGACCATGGTCGGTCCGGGCGTGACCGAGATGCTGCACTCGGCAACCATCGCCGTCGCCGGCGAGGTTCCCATCGATCGCTTGTGGCACGCCGTCCCATGCTTCCCGACAGTCAGTGAGCCGTGGTTGAGACTGCTTGAGGCGTACCGGGATGCGTCGGAGGAATAATTGAGCCATGGCGACCTCAGACGGATTCCATCCAGACTTCGACGACACGGCAACAAAGGTCACTCGCAACCGCGTGCGCCACATCAAGGCATCCGAGATCAGCTCCGATACCGCACAGTCGGAGGGCCTGCGTCGGTTCGCGGCCCTGTCCGGCCAGTCGGTCGGTGCCAAGAAGCTCTGGATGGGCGAGACGCACGCCGCACCGCGATCCGCTTCGGACAACCATCACCACGGCGATTCGGAGACCGCGATCTATGTGCGAAGCGGCAACCCGGAGTTCGTCTTTCACGATGGCGTCCAGGAGGTCCGCATCGCGGCCGGGCCCGGTGACTACGTCTTCATCCCGCCGTATCTGCCGCATCGGGAGGAAAATCCCGACCCGAACACGCCCGCCGAGGTCGTGATCGCACGCAGCAGCCAGGAGGCCATCGTGATCAATCTGCCCGAGCTGTATCCGCTTTGAGCTAACCGGACTCCGCGGCGGCGAAGGCCAACACTCCCTCGGCCAGCCGGGCCGCCGTCGCGAGCTTGTAGAGGTGGCGGGTAACAATCAACCCGGGCATCAGGGAGATGAACAGGTCGGCGATCGACGTCGGATCGGTCTCGGGCGCCACCATTCCCTCCGATTGCCACAGTCGGGCCAGGGCAACGAGCGACTTATGGGTCTCGCGGTAGAAGCGGTAAGCCCGGTCGTGCAGCTGCGGTTGCCGTAGGGCCTCGGCCCACGCGTTGACGGTGATCTTGGACAAGTCGTAGCCGGGCTGGTCGATTTGGCGCTGCAGCGCCTTGGTGATCACGGTGAGCGTCTCGCGCGGACCGGGCACCGGGCGGCGCTGGCGCAGCTCGTCGAGCATGCTCTTGGTCCCGGTCAGCGACTCTTCGGCGGCCGACGCGATCAGCTCGTCCTTGCTGGCGAAATACCGGTACACCGAGCTGGACGACATTCCCGTCTCTGCGATGATCTCGTCCATCGTGGTCGCTTGAAACCCCTGCCGCGAGAAGCACTTCCACGCGCTGACCATCACATGTCGCCTGCGCTTCTCCCACGCGTCTGCACTGAGCCTGGGCATCACCTCACTGTAAAGGCGAAACGATCGTTGCGCTATGAACCACGCCGCAGTAGGCTCAAAGCGAAACGTTCGTTTCGTTTAAGGAGGATGACGATGCGACAACTGCCAAGGCGCACCGACGTGCTGATCGTCGGAGCCGGACCTGTCGGCCTGACTCTCGCGGTGACACTCGCGCAACTCGGCATCTCGCACGTGATCATCGACTCCAAGCCCGCGGCGGCACCGGGTACCAAAGCGGCGGCCATCCAGCCCCGCACGCTGGAATACCTCGACCGCATCGGGCTGGCCGAAACCCTGATCGGCGACGGCTTGCGCGGCGGCGGCTTCGCCGTCGTGGACCGGGACCGGCCGCTGATGCGGATGTCCTACGAGTCCATCGCCAGCCCGTACCCCTTCCTGCTGCTCATCGGTCAGCAGCAGACGGAGGTCAGGCTGGCCGAGCGGCTCGAAGCTCTCGGCGGCTACGTGCACCGGTCGGCTGGCCTGCTGGATCTGCACGACGACTTCCCGGGCACCGCCGCCACGATCGTCGACGCCGATGGCGTGGTGCACGCCGTGACCGCCCGCTACGTTGCGGGCGCCGACGGCGTGCACAGCACCACCCGCCGACTGGCCGGGATCGAGTTCCCCGGCGACGCACCCGAGACGTTGTTCGCGCTGGCCGACATCGTCGTCAGCGGGCCCGAAACCGGCCTGGACACCACCTTTTCGCTGAGCCCGCAGGGAATGCTGATCACCTCCGCGCTTCCCGGCAACCAACTCCGCGTGGTCGCCGGCGTCCCCCTCGGCACACCCCCTCCCGACGCGGCCGCGGTCGCCGATCTGCTGAGCGCCCGGGCCGGCGGCCGCCTGCGCGATGCCAAACTCGAGTCCGTCGCGTCGAGCTCGTCGTATCACGTGCAACAACGCGTCGCCACGGCACTGCGCAGCGGCAACATCTTCCTGCTCGGCGACGCGGCCCACACCCACAGCCCCGCCGGCGGGCAAGGCATGAACACCGGCATCCAAGACGCCGCGAACCTGGGCTGGAAGCTGCATCACGTGGTGACCGGGCGCGCCCCGGCCGAATTGCTCGACAGCTACGAGGCCGAGCGACGCCCGGTGGCCGCCGGACTCATCGCGTTCACGTCGCAACTCATGCAGGTCGCCACCGTCACCGACCGGGGCTCGGCCGAACTGCGCAACAACGCGCTGACCGCCGTCACCGACGTGCCAGGTATCACCGACTTCCTTGCCAACAAGCTTTCTCAGCTCGACATCGGTTATGGCAACGGCAGCAGCGACATCGGCAACCGCGTCGACCCGAGGGTCAGCCAACCCCAGGGACTGGCGTGGACACTTGTGACGCCGCCGGGCGGCGAGGTCGCGCCGATCGACGGTGAGCTGACGGCGACCGCGACCGCCGAGGTGGACCACCCGGTGGCCGTGCGGCCCGACGGCATCGCCGCCGAACCCGGGTTATTCACAACCCTTTTCGGTATCGAACTTCAAGTAAGGGACCAACACCGATGAAAACACCCAACCCGCCCGAACTGGCCGGACTGCACCACCTCAAGCTTCCGGTGTCCGACCTTGACGCCAGCCTGGCTTGGTATCAGCGCGTTTTCGGCGCCCAGCACCTGGCGCAGTTCGACCACATCGACGACGACGGCGCGCGCTACGCAGTCATCGTCGCTCTCCCCGGGCTGTCGGCACCGCTGGAGCTGCGCTGGGCGCCCGGGGCGGCCGGTGTGATACGCGGCTACGACCCGCTCAACCTGGCCGTGGCTGAAACCGAGGACTTAGACGCCTGGGAACGCCACTTCAATACCGTTGGCGTCGACCATTCCTCGGTCATTCAGGGTGGCGCCGGCAAGTTGCTGGTCGTCGCCGATCCGGACGGCATCTTCGTGCGCCTCGCCGACGTGCCCGACGGCGGCCCCGAAAAAATCCTGGAAAACATCTCCATGCCCAAGGGCAACCCCGAGCCCGACGATCCGTGGCTGAACCCGCCGTCCATGCAACACCCTGCGCCCGGTCAGTAGACGGCGATCTCGACCAGGTTCCCGTCGGGATCACGGCAGTAGTGGGAAGTCATCGATCCCAGTGCGCCGGTTTTGGTCACCGGTCCCGAGGTGATCTGGACGCCACACGAAGCGAGGTGAGCGCCCACCTCGTCGGGGGTGGAAGTAGTGATGAAGCACAGGTCTTCCGAACCCGCCGCCTCGACGGCACCGGTGACCCAGCCGGGATCGTCGGTCAACGCGCCGAGCGGCCGCAGGTTGATTTTCTGATCTCCGAAACACAGGGCGGTCCTCTTCGACGGCCCGAACGTCTCTCGCCGCATGCCAAGGACCCGCTCATACCACGCCGCGGTGGCCTCAATGTCGTTGCAATTCAGCACAATATGGTCGAAACGTTCGACGGCGATTGCCATGCCTAACCCTCCTGGTGGGCGCAAAGCTGCGCCGTGAGTGCGGCCGCCAGATCGTCGGCTGCTTGTTCGTCGAGCGGCTCGTGCGCGAAAACCATTCGGTACCACAGTAATCCGAATGCCTGGTCGGTGACGACTCCGGAAGGCTCCAACCCGGGCAGCTGTCCGCGCACCCGGGCCCGATCGAGGATCTGCGCCAATTCGTCGCGACGAGCCGCGGTGAACGTTGCCAGTCGATCCATGGTGGCGGCGTCACCCAGCGCTTCGGCAAGCACACCAAGGAGCAGATTGCGATTGGCGGCCGCGGCGACGAACGTCGACCGAAGAAACACACGCAGGTCGGAATCGAGTGCACCGGTGTCCGGCAATGGCGCGACCTGCTCCGCCCGGTGAATCATGGCGTCGAGCAACACCGCACTCTTCGACGGCCACCAGCGATAGATCGTCTGCTTGCCGACGCCGGCGCGCTGCGCGATGGCCGCCACGCTGATCGGAGAACCCGCGCCGGCCACCAGCAGATCGCCGGCCGCACGCAGAATCGCCAACTCGGCTTCGTCATTGCGCCGGCTGCCCGTGTGGGACCGTCGGTTCTCCGCCACAGCATGAAGGCTAACGCGACCATTGACGAGACCCCTAGTCTCGACAATGCTGGATCCATGATCACGCACGCTTCCGCAGAAGACCGCAAACGACGCCGGGTCAGCCTCTTCCACCGGCACATCGCCAACCCGATCACCCGGCTGCTACCCACCCAGATGTTGCTGGAGACCACCGGCCGTCGCACCGGCCAGGCGCGGCGCACACCGATCGGGGGCCGGCTCGACGGCCCCACCTTCTGGCTGGTTTCCGACCACGGCGAGGCTTCGGACTACGTCCGAAACATCAAGGCGAACAACAGGGTTCGCGTCCGGGTCCGCGGTCGCTGGCGCGCCGGGACCGCCGTGCCGCTCCCCGACGATGACGCCCGCGCCCGCTTGAGAGACCTGCCACGGTTCAACAGCTCGCTGGTGCGCGCACTCGGCACCGACCTGCTCACGATCCGGATCGACCTGGACTAGGACCGAAGCAGCCCAGAGCCTCGTCCGGCGCAATAAGACGTTTAGCGTCAGGGCTGGCTGATCCGGCGACAGGGCCCGGGTTACCGGTTTTCGGTCAGCCTGCCGCGCACATTGCCCGGCCCCGGCGCGGGAATCGTGGAAAGGCGCGATTCCACCTGACCGCTCGGCCTTGACCTCGAGAACCACGGATGCTAAGCAGGTGCTCAGCATCCGGTGGAGGGCTTCGGCGAGCACCGAGACCGCCTTTCCTCACCGGCCCGTTGAGGAGGAGACAATGACGACCACGCAACTGGTCTTCGACCCGTTCTCGGAGGAGTTCTTCACCGACCCCTATCCGACGTATCGACGGATGCGCAAAGAGGCGCCCGTCTACTACGACGCCAAGCACGACTTCTACGCGCTGAGCCGGCACAAGGACGTCAGCGCCGCGTTCAAGGATTACGAGACGTATTCGTCAGCGCGCGGGATCGACCTGGCGATGGTCAAGAACAACGACCTACCCCAGGAGTCCAGGTCGATGATCTTCATGGACCCCCCGGAGCACCGGAGGATGCGCAGCCTGGTCAACAAGGTCTTCACCCCACGCGCGATCACGGCATTGAAGGACGCCGTCACCGAGCTGATCGAGTACCACCTGTCGCGGGTCGATCCGAAGCAGTTCGACGTGGTGGCCGACTTCTCGGCACTGTTCCCGGTCGAGGTGATCAGCACCGTCCTCGGTGTGCCCGCCGAGCAGCGCCAGCAGATCCGACATTGGGTCGACGCATCGTTGCACCGCAAGCCCGGCCAGATCGAGATGGACGAGACCAACTGGAAAGCGGTCACCGACATCGCCGCGTACTACTACAACCTGATCCAGGAACGACGCAAAGAACCGCAGGACGACATGATCAACGGGCTGATCACCGCGGAGGTCGAGCGCGACGACGGCGGCACCACGCAGCTCGACGACTTCGAAATCACGGGCTTTTGCACCCTTTTGGGCGGTGCGGGCGCCGAAACCGTCACCAAACTGGTCGGCAACGCGATCGTGCAGTTCGCGCGCAACCCGGATCAATGGCAAAAGCTGCTCGACGACCGCAGCAAGATGCCCGCGGCGATCGAGGAGGTGCTGCGTTACGAGGCACCCGCGCAGTACAACGTGCGCTGTTCACTCAAAGACGTTCAGCTGCACGGCATTACGATCCCCGCCGGCAAACCCGTATTCCTGTTGGGCGGCTCGGCGAATCGCGATCCGGACGCCTTCACCGATGCCGACAAGTTCGACATCGAGCGCGATCGGACGGAAGCGCAAAACCTCGGGTTCGGCTACGGCGTGCACAGTTGTCTGGGGGCCGCCCTGGCGCGAATGGAAAGCGCCGTCGCGTTGGAGAAGCTGCTGGATTTGATGCCCCGCTACGGGGTGATTTGGGATGACTGCAAACGGGTGAGCATGCAGAACGTCGCCGGGTGGTCGAACGTGCCGGTGCGCGTGCTGTCCTGAGCACGCAAAAACTCAGCTATTTCTCAACTGATTCTTCGACGCCACACTGCTTTGCTCAAAGGATCCGCAAAGCCGCCGGTAGCAGCATCGACGTCATGACGAACGAGCCGATGTGCGCGAGCCTGATCGAACGTTACCTGCGCACCCGCGGGCGACGTTATTTCCGTGGTCACCACGATGGCGAATACTTCTTCGTCACCAGTGACCGCGCGTCCACCTCAGGACGCCTACACGTCCATCTCGAGGTCTCACCCGACCACGATGACGTGTTGATCGTTCGGGTCACTCCCGACTGCTACTTCCCGGCCGCCGACCGCCCTTGGCTGACCTACTTCTCGGAACGGTGGAACCGTCAGGACCGCCAGGTCACCGCGATCGTGCACGGTTCATCCGATCCGCAGCGCATCGGCGTCGTGGCACGCAGGTCGCAATGGATCCGAAAGAGCTTCACCTTCGAGGTTTTCGCGGCCATCGTCGATGGCGCCATCACGGACGCGCGGGAGCTGTTCGCGGAGATGAGCCCAATCGTCGAATTGCCGTCGCCGGAACCTCCGCTGGTGCGCAACGCCGGCTGATCGCTACGTAATCGTGTTTCCGCGGCCGTCGGGCCGGGGCTCACCCAGGTGGGACCGGATCGCGCCCCACGGGTCGGCATAGCGGCCGGGAGCATTCCGGTAGGCCGCACGGCGTTTGAGGAACTGCCGGGCGACCGGCGCGATGAGCCGCATCGGATAGCGCCGCCACCCGGCGGCGGCCCGCATCTCGGCGAGCATGTCCGGCCAGGAGTGGCGCTGGAATTGCAGGGCCTGCTGGGCGCGGCCGGCATCCATCCAGTCGGTGACGAACCAGTCCTCGTCGCTGTCGGGATCGCCGGGCCTGCCCTGCGGCAACACGTCGACCAGGCCCCGAGCGGCCGCCAGCGCCTTGCCGATATCGCCCTGCCGCAGCAGGTGCGACTTGTCACCCCCGATCAGGAGGATCTCGCCGGCGACGTCGGCCGTCGCGGCCGCGGCAAATGCGAGTGCGACATCGCGCACGTCCACGGTGTGGATGCGGCCGTCGGCCGGCAGTGCGCTCTCGAATACCAGCGCGTCGAGGCTGAACGGCATGGCGCTGGGTTCGACGCTGATGACCCCCGCCAGCCGCAGGATCACCCACTCGAGACCTGAGGCCCGGATGTGTTCCTCGGCTTCGGCCTTGTGCGCCCCGTAGAGATCCGCCGGGTTTATCGGCGAGTCCGCGCGCAAGATCTCGCTATGCCGATGCGGGTTGCGGGCCCCGTACACCGCGTTGCTCGAGGCCTGCACGAAGCGCACCGGATGCGGCCGCGCCTGCGCGGCAAGCAGCAGCGCGACGGTCGCATCGACGTTCACGCGGCGCGCCAGCGCGGCCTGGCGATAGATGACCGGCGGGATCACAGCGGCCAGGTGGACGATCACCGTGGGCGATGTTTCGGCTATTAGGCGGTCGACCTCGCCCTGGTCGGTCAGGTCCGCCCAGTGCGCCTCCGCTCCGGTCGGTAGCGATCCGGCCGCCTTGCGCTGGGCGGGCGTCCCGAGGTCGGTGGCGACGACGCGGTGACCCGCTTCCACGAGTCGGCGCACGGTCTGCGAGCCGACAAGACCGAAACCCCCAGTGACTAAGACCTTTTCGGACATCTCCCCTACCCGCTACAAGCCCCCCAGCAAATGAATATGCCATTCTCTTAAATGGAGAGTAGCATATGTCGATCTGTGAATGATGTTTGAGACCGGCGTCACATCGGCAATCCTTGGGCAAAGACCGAACAGCCGGACCACGACAGCGGGGAGCCATGACGGGCAGCGACGTTGATGCGACGGACAACCACGAAACCGCCAAGTGGGATCCGGCCTTTACCGAGCAGGTCTCCAAGACCATCGGGCCGGTCATCAAGCGGTGGCACCGGGCCGAGGTGCGCAAGATCGAAAACGTCCCCGCATCCGGTGGGGCGCTGGTGGTTTCCAATCATTCCGGCGGCATGCTGACGCCGGATGTGCTGATCTTCTCGCCGGCCTTCTACGAGAAGTTCGGCTACGACCGCCCCGTCTACACACTGGGGCACTACGGCATCTTCATGGGCCCGCTGGACGGCTGGCTGCGTCGCCTCGGGGTAATCGAGGCAAGTCGCGAAAATGCCGCCACCGCTTTGCATTCCGGTGCGGTGGTGCTCGTGTTCCCGGGTGGAGATTACGACTCGTACCGACCGACCTTCAGTGCGAACACCATCGATTTCAACGGCCGCACCGGCTACGTCAGAACCGCCATCGAAGCCGGGGTGCCGATCGTGCCCGTGGTGTCGATCGGCGCCCAGGAAACCCAGCTCTTCTTGACCCGCGGCAATCTGCTGGCACGCACGCTCGGTCTCACCAAGGCCCGGATGGACATCCTGCCGGTGAGCTTCGGATTCCCGTTCGGCCTGAGCATGATCTTCCCGCCGAACCTGCCCCTGCCGTCCAAGATCGTCACCGAAGTGCTCGAACCGATCGACATCACCGCCCGCTTCGGCGACGATCCCGACATCGACGAGGTCGACACGCACGTACGCGAAGTGATGGAGTCCGCGCTCAAGCGGCTGGCCAAGCAGCGGCGCCTGCCGATCCTCGGCTGACCGACCGTGACATAACCGAAAACTCGTCGGCACAGCGGGGTGACGCGTGAAAAGACTCAACGGCATGGACGCGATGCTGCTCTACAGCGAGACGCCCAACCTGCACACGCACACCCTGAAAGTGGCCGTCATGGACGCGTCGGATGGGTTTGACTTCGACGCCTTCCGGCTGCACGTGCGCCGCCGGCTGCACCTGTTGGAACCGCTGCGCTACAAGCTCGTCGACATCCCCTGGCAGCTGCATCACCCGATGTGGCAGGAGGACTGCGAGGTCGACCTCGACTACCACCTGCGAAAGGTCCACGTGCCCCCGCCGGGCGGCCGCCGCGAGCTCGACGAGGTGATCGGCGAGGTGGCCTCCACACCGCTGGATCGCAGCCGCCCGCTATGGGAGTTTCATTTCGCCGAGGGGTTGGCAGGCGGGCGCTCCGCATTGGTCGGGAAGGTCCATCACGCGCTGGCCGACGGCATCGCCTCCGTCAACCTGCTCGCCCGCGCTATGGATGTGTATGGACCGTCGGGAGATATCACCGACGAGCGTGACAACGACGAAGCGGGAGCCACCCCGTCGACGGTCGATCTGCTCCGCGAGGCCGCCCGCGACCATGCGCGCCAGATCGGCGAACTGCCGGGCCTCATCAGGGACGCAGCCGTCGGGTCGATGCGGGTCCGCCGGCGCGCCCGCGAGCGCGAGGACCACCCCGATCTGGCCGAGGCGTTCAGCGCGCCACCGACCTTTCTGAACCACGTGGTGTCACCCCAGCGCCGGTTCGCCAGCGCGACGCTGCCGCTGGCCGACGTCAAAACGACTGCCAAGGCGCTGGGCATCACCGTCAACGATCTGATCCTGGCGACGGCGGCCGGCGGTCTGCGAAAGCTGTTGTTGGCCTATGACGGTTCGGCCGAGCGCCCCTTGATCGCATCGGTTCCGACCGCCACGGACAAGTCGGACCGGATCACCGGCAATGAGATAAGCGGCCTGATGATCTCGCTACCGGTCCATGTCGCCGACCCGACCGAACGGGCGAAGCTGGTGGCACTGGCGACCCGAATCGCCAAGGAGGATCACGAAGTCCTCGGCCCGGAACTGTACGGGCGGATGATGGCCTATCTGCCGACGGCAATCGCTCCGCCCGCCTTCAAATGGCTGGGGCTGCGGGATGCCCCGAACAAGTTGATGAACGTGGCGGTTTCCAGCGTGGTCGGGCCGCGGGAACGCGGCCACTTCGGCGGCGCGGCGGTCAGGGAGATCTACTCGACCGGCGTCCTGTCGCCGGGCGCCCCGGTCAATATCACGGTGTGGAGCTACGTCGACCAACTCGGTGTCGCCGTGCTCACCGACGACCAGACGTTCAAGGATCCACACGAGGCGACCGACGCCATCACCGAGTCGTTTGCCGAATTGCGCGATGCCGCAGGGGTTTCCGGCTAGACCGCCAAAACCGAATCCAATACCGAATAGAACAGGCCCAAGCCGTCATCGGAGGGGCCCGTCAGGGCTTCGATCGCATGCTCGGGATGGGGCATCAGCCCGACGACGCGGCCGTTGGCGGAGCTGACGCCGGCGATGTCGTTCTGCGAACCGTTGATGTTCTCCTGATAGCGAAACACCACGCGTCCCTCGCCCTCCAACTCGGCGAGCACGTCGGTGGGGGCGACATACCGGCCCTCGCCGGACTTCAACGGCACCAGCAGATCCGCGTCGGGTTCGAAGCGCGAGGTCCACGCCGTCGAGGTCGACGCCACCCGCAGCCACACGTCGCGGCACACGAAGTGCAATCCGATGTTGCGGGTCAGCGCGCCGGGTAGCAGCCCCGCCTCGCAGAGCACTTGAAAACCGTTGCAAATCCCCAAGACTGGCATACCGCCTCGCGCGGCGTCCACGACCTCGGCCATCACCGGGGCGAATCGGGCGATCGCGCCGGCCCGCAGGTAGTCACCGTAGGAAAAGCCGCCGGGCACCACCACGGCGTCCACACCCTTGAGGTCGGCGTCGGCGTGCCACAGACTGACCGCCTCGGCCCCGACACGCCGTGCCGCCCTTGCGGCGTCCACCTCATCCAGTGTTCCGGGAAAGGTGATGACCCCGATTCGTGCGGTCACTGCGTCTCCCGGCTGATCGTCCAGTCTTCGATCACGGTGTTGGCGAACAGCGCTTCCGCTATCTCGGCCAACGCCGAATCGTCGACGGTGTCGTCCACCTCGAGCTCAAATCTCTTGCCCTGTCGGACATCTGAGATCCCCGCATGACCGAGCCGGCCCAGGGCGCCGACAATCGCCTGACCCTGCGGGTCGAGAATCTCCCCTTTGGGCATCACGTTCACGACCACCCGGGCCACTGGCGCTCCTCCTGTCGACGCAATTCGACGCCGATTCTACCGGCGCAGGAGGACGCCCGGGCGTCACGGGCACGAGGCGATGTAGGCCTCGCACAGGGGCGCGGTGATCGCGTCCAGCACCCGGTCGTCCGGCATCGTCGGCCAGGACACCTGCGGCGGCGCTGAAGTCCACAGCGTGAGCTCGCTGATCGTGCTGCTCGCCACGTGGGCGATCAGGTACGTGTGCATGATGACCGGACCACTGATCACCGCGGCCATCCGGTTCGGTTCGTCGCTGGTGATCGACGGTGACTGCGACGGCGCCCCCTGCTGACAGTTGCGCAGCGCGGCCGTGGCGTTGCCGAGCACCGAGGCCGCGGTCGGGCCACCGCGTGCGGTATCACCGCGCCAGTGCAGGACCTGGGCCTGCAGCTGCCACTGGCCGTCCGGGTGGACCACCGTCGCGCGGGCCGCCACCGCCGAGTCGCGGGGGTCCCGTGGCACCGGAGGCGAGGCGCACAGTTCCTCGAAGCGGAACCGCGGGCCGGGCGTCGCCCCGGTTACTTGCGCGGCCTGCCCGGCCAGCGCGGGCCAGCCGTAGATGGAGTTGAGCGGGACGGCGCGGGGCGCGACCCACGCAGTGTCCGGAATCTGGTCGCAGACGGTCGGGCAAGTTTGGGGATCGGCGTGTGCAGGCACCGCGACGATCAGAGCAACCGCGAGGCCGCCCACCACCAACATCGAGGCCACGATCACGCGCATCGGAACCCTTCCCGTCCGGGGCACAATCGTAGATATGCAACTGACGCATTTCGGCCATTCCTGCCTGTTAGCCGAGTTCGACAGCACCCGCGTGCTCTTTGACCCGGGCACCTTCGCGCACGGCTTCGAGGGAATCACGGGTCTAACCGCCATCCTGATCACCCATCAGCACCCTGACCACGTCGACAGCGCGCGGCTGCCGTCACTGCTGGAGGGTAACCCGAATGCCGCGCTGTATGCCGACCCGCAGACGGCCGCGCAACTGGGCGCGCCGTGCCAGGCGGTGCACGTCGGCGACGAGTTGGAAATCGGTGAGCTGACCGTTCGGGCCGTTGGCGGCAAGCACGCGGTCATCCATCCGGAAATCCCTGTGATCGAGAATATTTCGTTCCTGGTGGGCGACGGTGGGCACCCCGCCAGGCTGATGCATCCCGGTGACGCGCTCTTCGTGCCCGAGGAGCCGGTGGACGTCCTGGCCACGCCCGCCGCAGCACCGTGGATGAAGATCTCCGAGGCCGTCGACTACCTGCGCGCGGTCGCACCGGAGCGGGCGGTTCCGATCCACCAGGGGGTTGTCGCTCCGGATGCGCGCGGCATCTACTACGGCCGGCTCACCGAGATGACGAGCACCGACTTCCAGGTGCTGCCCGAAGAAAGCGCGGTCACCTTCTAGCCTTCCTCGCCGGCTAGGTGAGGTCGTCGGCCGCTCCGCGACCGGCGGCGCGGCCCGAGAAGATGCAGCCGCCTAGAAACGTGCCTTCCAGGGCTCGATAGCCGTGCACGCCGCCACCGCCGAACCCGGCCACCTCACCGGCCGCATACAGCCCGTTAAGGGGCGTGCCGTCGGCCTTCAGCACCCGTGCGGCCAAGTCGGTTTCGATGCCGCCCAATGTCTTTCGGGTCAAGATGTGCAGCTTGACCGCGATCATCGGCCCCGCCTTCGGATCGGTCAGCCGATGTGGCGCGACCACCCGGCCCAGCCGGTCGCCGAGGTAGCCGCGGGCGGCGCGGATCGCGGTGATCTGGCCGTCTTTCGTGAACTTGTTGGCCACCTCGCGGTCGCGGGCCGTCACTTCCTCCTCTACCGTGGCGTAGTCCAGCGGCACCACGTCGGGCAGCTTGTTCATCGCGGTCACCAAGTCGCGCAACGAGTTCGCGCTGACGAAGTCCACACCCCGGTCCACAAATGCCTGCACCGGCCCCGGCGGTCCCGAGCTGGCCCGCGACCGCACCAGCTCCCGCACGCTCTGCCCGGTCAGGTCCGGATTCTGCTCCTGGCCGGAAAGGGCGAACTCCTTCTCGATTATCCTGGCGTCCAACACAAACCAGGTGTAGTCATGCCCCGACTTGGTGATGTGTTCGAGGGTGCCGAGGGTGTCGAAACCGGGGTAGAGCGGGACGGGCAACCGCTTGCCGGTGGCATCGAGCCACAACGACGACGGCCCCGGAATGATCCGGATGCCGTGTAGCGGCCAGACCGAGTCGTAATTCGTGATGCCCTCGGTGTAATGCCACATCCGGTCGGGGTTGATCACCCGTGCGCCCGCCTGCTGGGAGATGGCGATCATCCTGCCGTCGACGTGAGCCGGGACTCCGCTCAGCAGTTGCTCGGGGACGCGGCCCATCCGCTCGGGCCAATTCTTGCGCACCAGATCGTGGTTACCGCCGATGCCGCCACTGGTCACGAGCACCGCGGGAGCGCGAAACTCGAATCCGCCCACCGACTTTCGTGATGACGCCACACCTCGCGGCGCCGATGAGGCCTCCAGCACGCTGCCCCGCACACCGGTCACGGCCTCGCCTTCGACGATCAACTCGTCCACCTGATGACGGTGCACGAAGCGCACCGTGGAGCGATCTCGGAGTTGACGGGCGAAGATGTCGACCAGCGCCGGCCCAGTTCCCCAGGTGATGTGGAAGCGGGGCACCGAATTGCCATGTCCCAGTGCGCCATAACCGCCACGCTCGGCCCAGCCCACCAACGGAAAGAGCTTGAGCCCGCGGGCCCGCAACCAACTGCGTTTCTCCCCCGCCGCGAAATCGACGTAGGCATGCGCCCATTGGCGAGGCCAGTAGTCCTCGGGCCGATCAAACGCGGCCGTCCCGAGCCAGTCCTGCAATGCAAGTTCATGGCTGTCGCGAATACCCAGGCGACGCTGCTCGGGGCTGTCGACGAAAAAGAGGCCGCCGAAGGACCAGAACGCCTGCCCGCCGACGTTGGCGCTGTTCTCCTGGTCGACGATCAGCACCCGCAGCCCGCGGTCCACCAATTCGCATGCGGCCACCAGGCCCGCCAGTCCCGCTCCGACGACAATCGCGTCAGCGCCGAACCCCGCGGCAGAAGAATCGCTCATGTCGCACCAGGGTAACGTCCCCGGGCCGCAGCACAGCCAGACGCTTTTCTCAGGCGGCGTCGAGAATCGCCTTGTCGCGCTGCCACTGATACACGGTTGGCGTGCAGTCGTGCATCAGGGACAGGTCGACGGCATCCACCATGGCCTGCAGCGGTCCCGGTTTGCGCAGGTGACGCGCGGCGACGGCGACGCGCACCACGCCGCCGCGGCGGGCGATCCGCTCTGCGGACAGCACCACCATCCGGCACCACCAGGGCTCGGTGAGGAAGCCTTCTCCAATGCCGAGAACCCGGGAGCGAACCGTGGTGTGACGCACCAGGTCGGTGATCCCGTGCAAATCGGCCAGCAGTCGAAAACCGTTGTCCGGCAACGCTTTGACCACACCAGGCGACACCACCCAGCCGGGTGCGGCGAACAGCCTGGTCCGCAGTCCGAGATGCTCGAGAACCCGGTCGGCGGCCATCAGCCGCAAATTGGCTTCATGTGCACGCAGCATGGCGAATTCGCCCCGACGCTTTTTGGTGGCCGCGTCGTCGTAGCCGTGCAGCACGATGGCATCGCCACCGGCCCGCCGGTCGGTCAACCATTCGACGGTCCGCGGGTCGTGGTCCAGGCGGTAGTCGCCGGACAACCGGGGTGCCACCAGCAGCGACACCGGCACGTTGCGGGAATCCATCTGTGCACAGAACGCCTCGACGTCGGCCAGGGTGCGCTCGCCTATCCCTGAGACCGAGACGATCAATTTTCCAGACACAACCGCAGTTTGCCGATCTCAAGTGTCGGGATGGTGAAGGACACGCAGACGGCAGGCGTATATCGACACCGGTGGTAAAAGCCCGTCTGACCGGGCGATTTAGGGTCACGACACGGTCAGTCCGGTCTTCACTGCGGCGCCTTTCCTAACTGCCTGTCGGGCGTCGACGGCTGCAATCGGTTCGATATGCTAAGCACCGCCATGGAAGAGGCCCCTTACGCAGCGGCCGACACCCCGCTGCCCTACGCGCCGCCGGGAGAAGACGACCGGGAATATCCGGATCATATAGACGCCGGACTGTTGCGGATCTCGGGCGTCTGCATCCTGGCGACCGTGATGGCGATCATCGACGTCACCGTCGTCAGCGTCGCGCAACGCACCTTCATCGATCAGTTCACGTCCTCGCAGGCCGTCGTCGCCTGGACGATGACCGGCTACACGCTGGCACTGGCAACGGTGATCCCGGTGACCGGGTGGGCGGCCGACCGGTTCGGAACCAAACGCCTCTTCATGGGTTCGGTGCTGGCCTTCGCACTCGGCTCGCTACTGTGCGCGCTTGCCGCGAATATCGTGCAGCTCATCGCTTTTCGCGTCATCCAAGGAATCGGCGGCGGCATGCTGCTGCCTCTGGGATTCATGATCTTGACGCGCGAGGCGGGCCCCCGGCGGCTCGGTCGCCTGATGTCGATCCTGAGCATTCCGATGCTGCTCGCCCCGATCGGCGGTCCCATCCTGGGCGGTTGGCTGATCGACACCTCGAGCTGGCGGTGGATCTTCCTGATCAACCTGCCGCTCGGACTCGTCACCATCGTCCTGGCGGCGATCGTCTTCCCACGAGATCACGCGGCGCGATCGGAAACGTTCGACCTCGTCGGGGTGCTACTGCTGTCGCCCGGGCTGGCCACGTTCCTGTTCGCGGTGTCGTCCGTTCCCGGCCGCGGCACGGTCGTCGACCGCCACGTGTTGATACCGGCGGCGATCGGCCTGGCGTTGATCGCCGGGTTCGTCGCGCACGCATGGCATCGGGCCGATCATCCGCTCATTGACCTGCGGCTGTTCCGCAATCCCGTGCTGACCCACGCGAACGTGACGATGCTGGTATTCGCTACTGCGTTCTTCGGTGCCGGTCTGCTGTTACCGAGTTACTTCCAGCAGGTGCTGCATCAGACGCCGATGCAAGCCGGGATGCACATGATCCCGCAGGGACTGGGCGCCATGCTGACGATGCGCCTGACGGGACCACTGGTGGACAGGCAGGGGCCCGGCAAGATCGTGCTGGTCGGCATCGTGCTGATCACCGCCGGCCTGGGCACCTTCGCCTTCGGCGTGGCCAGGCAAGCCGCGTATCTGCCGACGCTGCTGGTGGGCCTGACGATCATGGGCCTGGGTATGGGCTGCACGATGATGCCCCTGTCCGTCGCATCGGTGCAGGCGCTGGCCCCGCACCAGATCGCCCGGGGCACGACGCTGATGAGCGTCAGCCATCAGGTGGGCGGCTCGCTGGGCACCGCGCTGATGTCGATGATCCTGACCAACCAGTTCAACCGAAGCGAATACATCCTTGCCGCAAACAAGCTTGCCGCACTGCAGCAAAAAGCCGCTGCCACCGGCGTTCCGGTCGATCAATCGGCAATTCCGCGCCAATCGCTTGCCGCCGGTTTCTGGGGCAATGTCGAGCACGACCTATCACACGCCTATACAGCGGTATTCGTGATCGCCGTCGTCCTGGTGCTCTCCACCTTCGTCCCGGCCTCGTTTCTCCCGAAGAAGCCGGCCAGCCAAACATTGGGTGAATAGTGCGGTCGCCCTCGACCGACT
>NZ_JAFAUS010000188.1 GCF_019243155.1 Mycobacterium sp. | reverse complement strand
ATCCGCCGCTCCACGGTTCACGCTGGACACCACGGTGTTGCCGGCCACCTGCACCGGCTGGACGTTCGGATCGAATTGCGAGATGCCCCACCGCAGCAGCGCAGCGGGCATGGCGGCGAACGCCCGATCGGCCGACCGGGTAGCCGGATGTTCGAATCGTCGCCGGCCATTGGCCAGGTCGGCGGCGATCCGCTCGGCGCGGTCGCCCAAGCCGAGTGTCGGATGCAGGCCGACCACGACGTTGCCGAAGTGGTTATATGCATGTGGCACACCGAGTTTGGCGATCGGAACTTCGGCGCCCAGTGATTCGGCCTCCGGACCCAGCAGCTTGGACAACGCCGCCGACACCGCGGTCAGAACACTAACCGTGACCGTCGGGCCGCGCAGCTGCGAGCGTTGTCGCACCAGCGTGCGGATGGAGCGGGTGCCCTCGGGTCTGGCGTTGGTGCTCAGCGGCGGCCGGGGCGCAAGTGGGGCCACCAGCAGCCCTGCCTCGATATCACGGAGCATTCGGCGATGAGTCCGGGTCGCATCGAAAGCCCGGCACGGCAGAAAGCCCGCCCGCAGGCGCTCAAGCTCAGGCACCGGGGCTTCCCGGCCGAACAGCCACGCCGCCATGGCCGAACCGCGGGCGCCGTCGGCGAGCGCATGAGGGACCTGCACGGCCGCGACGGTGCCGGTTCCGGTGCACCTGGGAATGCCCGTCACCGATGTGAAAAGGTGTACCCGCCAAGGTGTTCGGCGGATATCGAGCTGATCGGCGAAAAGATCCGACAGGGCTGCCAGGCAGCCGTGCCAGCTTCGATCGGCCAGGTCATGGCAGATCACCCGCTCTGGCCCCACCGGCGCCGGCACCCATCGCGGATAGGTCAGCGCCCACCCGTCCTCGACTCGTATCGTCAGCCCAGGGCAGACGCGGGCCCGGCGGCAGATCTGATCGACCGCGCGATCCAGGTCTTCGGGTTCTCCGTCGAACGCGTACAGCAGGAACTCGTCGTTGGGAATCTTGGCCGACGTCCAATAGGACTGCGCGTCGACGGCCGCCATCCGCCTGCCCGGCACGGCGTCAGCCGGGTGCGCCGATAAACGCGAGTACCGAATCGGCGACCTTGTCGGGTTGTTCGAGCTGCAGGAAATGCCCGGCGCGCTCGACGATGGCGACCTCGCTGCCCGCGGGCAACACCTTCTCCGCCCAGTGCGCGAAAGCCGGTGTCATGCAACCGTCGTCGCGACCGTGCAGGTACAGGCACGGCAGCACGGGCTCCTCGGTCCACAGCTCGTTCAATTGCGCATACCGCGGCGACGGTCGGGTGTTGCGGATCGTGGCGCGGTAGGGACCCAGCGCAGCGCGCCAGCTGTCCGGCGTTCCGATCGCCGCGTCGACGTGACGCAGGTCCTCGTCGGCGCGATAGCCAGGCGACCATCGCCGCCACAGCAGCGGCAGCACCCAGGAGGCGGAACGCTCAGGCAGCCAAGGCAATTGGAAGTACATGATGTACCAGCTGCGCAACATCTGGCGTGCCACGTGCCCGGCCAGCCGGCCCCGGTCGGGCACGCCGCCCCGCCTGCGGAATGCCGCCGACGGCGGCACCGACATGATCACCGCCTTGCTGAATGGGCTGTCGGGCATCGCTGCCAACCCGGTCGCGGCGATCGCGCCCCAGTCGTGACCGATCACTACGTCGTGCTCGGTGCCGCCCGCCGCCGAGCGCACGCGCAGGGCATCGTCCATCAGCGCGCCGACTTGATAGCTGCCGTCGGCCGGAATCGAGGACGGCGCATATCCCCGCATGAACGGCGCGATCACCCGCCAACCGGACTCGGCGAGTCGCGGAGCGAACTTGCGCCACCCGTAGGCCGTGTCGGGGAAGCCGTGCAGGCATAACGCGATGGGGCCGTCAGGTGGCCCCCAGGTGAGGGCTTTCAGGTCCCCAGCAGGGCCGGCCACGTCCATCCAGCCTGGTTCAGCCATCTTCACTCCCCGCTCGGCGCGTCCGCACGGACCAACCTAACGTGTGCGGGCACAAGACGCACCGACCGCAGCCAACAATCGGTCAAATCATCGCTGCGGCAAGAGCTTTGGCTAAGAGCTTCACTAGAAGCTATGACAGTGCGGAGACGGCTTCCTCCAACTCGGCGATGACGATCTTGCGCATGCCGTACATCGCTTGGGTGGCCGCCGCCGCGCGGTCGCGATCCGGATCGCCGATCAATTCGTAGAGCCGATCGGGCACGATTTGCCAGCTCAGACCGAAGCGGTCCTTCAGCCAGCCGCACTGGGACTCCTCGCCGCCGTCGGTCAGGCGGTCCCAGTAGTAGTCGACCTCGTCCTGGTCTTTGCAGTGCACCGTGAAGGACACGGCCTCGCTGAACTGGAAGTGTGGGCCGCCGTTGATGCCGATGAACCGGGCGCCATCGAGCACGAAGCTGCCGGACAGGACCGTTCCCGGCTCGCCCGGTCCGGCTTCGGTGGTCCGGTTGAGGCCCTCGATATGGGAGTTCGGGAACACCGACGTGTAGAACTCCGCCGCCTCCTGAAGGTTGTGGTCGAACCATAACGAGGGAGTAATCGATGGCATGGACACGGCCTCCTTGAAGACGGGGTGGGTTTCTTTCACTGATAGACCACGGTGACGGCGAAAATTCATCGCGCCGTCGACCCGCGAAACAGTGCTTAACCCGCCTATGTAACGTCAAAACGCATGAGCACCGTGAGCAGCAGTTTCGAGACGGTCGAGTTTTCCGGAGTCGACGGGGTCACCCTGGTCGGTGACGAGTGGAACCGCGGCTCGACCGCGGCCGACGATCGGCCCACGATCCTGATGCTGCACGGCGGCGGCCAGAACAGGTTTTCTTGGAAGAACACCGGTCAGGTGTTGGCCGACGAAGGATTTCACGTAATCGCGCTCGACAGCCGCGGTCACGGCGACAGCGATCGCGCGCCCAAGGCCGACTACGACGTCGAGACGCTGACTGCCGACGTCATGAATGTGCTCGACGCCATCGGCCGCCCGGTCATGCTGATCGGGGCCAGCATGGGCGGGTTGACCGGGATCCTCGTCGCGCACCAGGCCGGACCCGACCGAGTGACGGGGCTGGTGCTGGTCGACGTTGTCCCGCGGTTCGAGAAGAACGGCAGCGCCCGCATCCGCGACTTCATGTTCAGCGGTCTGCACGGGTTCGGCTCGCTCGAAGAGGCCGCCGACGCCGTCGCCGCGTATCTGCCGCACCGGACCAGGCCGCGCAGCCCGGAGGGGCTGAAGAAGAACCTCCGGCTGCGCGACGGCCGCTGGTACTGGCATTGGGACCCGGCGTTCATGACCAAGCCGGGCGACGACCCGGAGTTGCGCACCGAGAACTTCGAGCGGGCGGCAGCCGGCCTGCGGATCCCGGTGTTACTGATCCGCGGCAAACTCTCCGATGTGGTCAGGCCCGAAGGTGTCCGGCACTTTCTGGACACGGTGCCGGGCGCGGAGTTCGTCGAGCTGTCCGATGCCGGACACACCGCCGCGGGCGACGACAACGACGCCTTCAGCGACGTCGTGGTGGCGTTCGCGACGCGCTAGACCTGAACCAGCTAGCCGCTAGCCGCCGACGCCGGGCTTCTCCGCGTGCCCGCCGAACTGCTTGCGCATCGCCGACAGCGCCTTATTGGCGAAGTCGTCGAGGCTTCGCGAGGCGAACCGGGACTGCAGAGCGGTGGTGAGCACCGGCGCGGGCACGCCCTCGTCGATCGCAGCGATCGCCGTCCAGCGGCCCTCACCCGAGTCAGAAACCCGGCCGGAGAACTCGTGGAGGTCGGGCGACTCATGCAATGCACTCGCGGTCAGGTCGAGCAACCAGGAGCCGACGACGCTACCGCGGCGCCACAACTCGGCGACGTCTTCGATGTCGAACTCGTACTGGTAGCACTCCGGCTCTGACAGCGGCGCGGTCTCGGCATCGCCTGCTTCGATGCGCTTGCCGATGTCGGCATTGCGCAGGATGTTCAGCCCCTCGGCGATCGAGGCCATCATCCCGTACTCGATACCGTTGTGGACCATCTTGACGAAGTGCCCGGCACCCGACGGACCGCAGTGCAGATAGCCCTTTTCGGGCTGCGCGACCTCACCGTCGCGCCCAGGCGTGCGCGGCGCAGCGTCGACTCCGGGGGCGATCACGGAGAACAGCGGCTCGGCGTGCTCAAAGGCGTAGTCGTCGCCGCCGATCATCAGGCAGTAACCGCGCTCGCGGCCCCACACGCCACCGCTGGTGCCGCAGTCGATCAGGTGAATACCCTTCTCGGACAAGAACTTCGAGTGCTTGAGGTCGTCGCGGTAGTAGGAGTTGCCACCGTCGATGACGATGTCGCCTTTGTCCAGTGTGTTGGCGAGATCCTTGATCACCGAGGTGGTGATGGTCCCGGCGGGAACCATCACCCACACGACGCGCGGCGTGGACATCTTTTCGGCCAGCTCTTTCAGCGAGTACACACCTGTGGTGTTCTGCTCGTCGGCCATCGCCTTGACCGCATCCTCGCTGTGGTCGTATACAACAACCTCGTGTCCGTGGTCGGCCACGCGGCGGGCGATGTTGGCGCCCATTCGGCCCAGACCGATCATTCCCAGCTGCATGCTTGTCTCCTTAGTGTGATGGTTGCGTTTGCTTGGGCAGCCATGGCTGTTGCCAGCTGTGATGGCCATGCAGCAGTGATCGCGCTTCCTCGGGTCCCCACGAGCCCTGGTCGTAGCGGTGGATCCGGCCCGGCTTGTCCAGCAAGGGCTGCACGATCCGCCACGTCTCCTCGATGGCGTCCTCGCGGGCGAACAGCTGACGGTCGCCATGGAACGCGGCGTAGATCAACCGCTCATACGGTCGCACCGCCTCGCCCAGATCCTCGGCGAACGACGAGTCCAGGTGGACGTCCTGCCACGAGTCGCCGACTTGCGCCGACAGCTGCAGCCGCATCCCGGGGTCGGGGTCGATACGGATCACGATCTGGTTGGGCTCGGGCGGGCGGCGCTTGGGCAGAAATGAAAAGCCGGGGACGTGGTGCAGAAACATCCGGACCTCGGTGACCTTCTCCGGCAACGCCTTTCCGGCGCGGATGAAAATCGGCACCCCGGCCCATCGCCAATTGTCGATCTCGGTTTTCAGCGCGACGTAGGTTTCGGTCTTCGAATCCTTTGCCACGCCGTCGACATCGGTGTAGCCGCGGTACTGGCCACGCACGCAGCGCTCCGGATCCAGCGCGGGCATCGCCCGGAAGACCTCGGCCTTCTTGTCGTTCAGGTCATCGTCACCCGCGCCGACCGGCGGCTCCATCGCGACGAGGGCGAGCACCTGCAGCAGATGGTTCTGCACGACGTCGCGCAGCGTGCCCACGGCGTCGTAGAACTTGCCACGGTCCTCGATGCCGAAGTCCTCGGCCATGGTGATGTGGATTTCGGAGATGCTGTCGCGGTCCCACAGCTTGGCCAGGGCATTGTTGGCGAAACGCAGGTACTGGAGCTCTTCGACGGGCTGCTTGCCCAGAAAGTGGTCGACTCGCAGGATCTGGTCCTCGTCGAGCACCGCGCGCAGCCGGGCGTTGAGGTCTCGCGCCGACTCCAAGTCGTGGCCAAACGGCTTTTCCACCGCCACCCGCGAGCGCTCCAGCAAATCGGCCTTAGCCAGATTCTCGACAATCGGCGCAAACAATGACGGCGGCATCTCGAGGTAGTACAGCGGACGGCTGTCCGAACCGACCTTTTTGGCGAGCTCGCCGTAGAGCTTCTCATCTGTGACGTCGCCGTGCAGATAGGAAAGCCGGCCGGCAAACCGGTCGAACACCTTCTCGTCGAAGTCCTCGCCGGACGCCTTGATCGCGTCGCGCGCCCGATCGAGCAATTGGTCCATCGAGATATCGTCACTGGCCACACCGATGATCGGGTGGTCCAGCATGTCGCGTTGCTCGAGCCGGTACAAAGCCCGAAATGTCATTTTTCGCGCCAGATCACCGGTGATTCCAAAGACCACCAGCAAGTCGCATGAATTACTGTCACCGTCGGCCAAGTCCACACCTCCCGAAAGTCACCTATTCGGCTCCCTTGAGACTCACTACCCGTGGCCGGCCGACTCAACACTAGACACTGCCGATAGGGCCGACAACCGGAGCGGACCACAGCATTGAAAGGATGGCCGACGTGGGTGATGCGCTGCATATCGTGGTCTATGTCGTGGCCGGGATTGCCGTGCTCGAAGCCGTGGGACTCGTGGTGCTCGCCAACCTGCTCGCCCGCAGTCGCCGGGAGCTCGAAGAGCTGCAGCAGCGAACCGACACCCGCAAGCGGTTGCTGTCCGGGGGCCGCGAAGCCGTCAAGCAGGTGTGGCAAACCGCAAACCTGGTGCGCAAGGAGGGCTTCGGCGGCGCCCTGCGCAGTTCGATCGAGGACCTCGCCGACTGGGCGGAGGTGGAACGGCCCGACCTGGCCCGGGTCACCCCGGATGGCCGGGTGGTGATCCTGTTCTCCGATATCGAGGAGTCCACCGCCCTCAACGAGCGGATCGGCGACCGTGCCTGGGTGAAGCTCATCGGTGCCCACGACAAGCTGGTTTCCGGTCTCGTACAGCGGCGCTCTGGTCATGTGGTGAAGAGCCAGGGTGACGGATTCATGGTGGCCTTCGCTCGCGCCGAGCAGGCGGTGCGGTGTGGCATGGACCTGCAGCAGGCGCTACGTAAGGACGCAAAGCGCAAGCGGCACGAGGAGATTCGGGTTCGAATCGGAGTTCACATGGGTCGCTCGGTACGCCGCGGCGATGATCTGTTCGGGCGCAATGTCGCAATGGCGGCGCGGGTCGCCGCGGAGGCCACCGGCGGCGAGATCCTCGTGAGCGAGTCGGTGCGAGATGCCCTCGGCGACTGCGACGACATCCGGTTCGACGAGGGTCGCCAGGTCGCGCTGAAAGGCTTCTCGGGCAACTATCGGTTGTTCGCCGTCGAAGCCCCGCCCGATCCAGACCTGGACTGAAAGCTCTCCGCGTCGGATTCGGCCAACCTCCGATGCAGGCGGGACCGGACCTCGTCGGCTGTGTACGCACGCCGTTTACGTTGGTCGCGCACGACGAGTGCACCCCCGGCGACGACGCCGGCGACACCGGCCAGCCCCAGCCACTTCCACACACCGCGCATGGACACAAGGCTATTCGCAACCGGGTTCCGACGTTGGGGGTTGTGGTTAACTTGTGTGCCCGTCCACCCACGGCAACGACGCTCACAACATGGACAACCTTCGGGATAAGGTCGCCGTCATCACCGGTGCGGCCAGCGGCATAGGCCGCGCCATCGCTCATGCATTCACCGCCCGCGGCACCCACTGCGTGCTGGTCGACATCGACGACGACGGCGCCGGGGCCATCGCCGAGGAACTGAGCGGCAACGGCGCCACCGCACTGCCGCATCGCGCCGATGTGTCGGATCCCGTTGCCTTCGAAGGCATTCGGGATGCCGCACTGCAGCGATTCGGCCGGGTCGACATCGTCGTCAACAACGTCGGGGTGCTGACGAACGGCCTGCCCGAAGACATTCCGGTGCGCGAGTGGCAGCGAATCCTTGAGATCAACCTGATGTCGGTGGTGCGCAGCAACGCCGTCTTCCTGCCGCTGCTGCTCGCTCAGGGCAGCGGACATCTGGTCAACACCGCGTCGTTCGCCGGACTTTTCACCTACTCCTACGACCGACAGCCTTACGCCGCCACGAAGGCCGCCATCGTGCAGATCAGCGAGGGGCTGGCAATCTATCTGAGGCCCAAGAACATCGGCGTCACGCTGCTGTGTCCGGGACCGGTGCTGACCAATATCGCCGCCGCGATACCACGATTCGGCGTGGGCGCGCCGCTGCGTATCCCCGGCGAACAATTCGAACTGCTCGACCCGGCGCCGGTCGGCGAGCTGGTCGCCGACGCGATCCTGCGCAACCGGTTCTTCGTGCCGACCCATCCACAGGTCGTCGAGGAGTTGCGCCGCCGCGTCGATGACTGGGATGCCTACATCGACTACCAGATCTCCCGCGAACCGCGGTGAAAAACTCTGAAAAGACCCTGAAAGGCAGGCAACGATGGCTGATGCGCACACCGACGGGCTCGACGTGTTCAAGGAGATGCTGCCCGGCCTGATCCCCGACGGAATCACCAGTCTGCGCGACGGCCGTTTCGCGGACGAACTCGGGGACATGAATATCGACCACGTTTTCGGTGCGGTGTGGACCAGACCCGGCCTGGATCGCCGCTCCCGCAGCCTGGTAACCCTCGGCGCCCTGATTGCGTTGCGGGCCACCGACGAATTGAAGTTTCACTTCCCGATCGCGCTGCGCAACGGGCTGAGCCTGGAGGAAATCGAAGAGGTCATTTACCACATGGCGGGGTACGCGGGCTATCCCGCGGCCGCCACCGCACGCAGTGTTGCATGCGAGGTTCTGCCAAGCTCATGATGACCAAATCGGCTGCAGCAGAAGCGATCCGACGATGCTCACCCTAGACCAGGCACTCGAAGAAACCCGCACCGGGGACCTTTGGCTGTTTCGCGGTGGCTCGGGGCCCGACCGTGCCATCCAGACGTTGACGAACGCACCCGTGAACCACGTCGGGATGACGGTGGCCATCGACGACCTGCCACCGCTGATCTGGCACGCCGAGCTGGGCGACAAACTCGTCGACATGTGGACCGGCAGCAACCATCGCGGTGTGCAACTCAACGATCTGCGGGAGGCGGTGCTGCAGTGGGCGCAGCACTATCACCAGCGGTGTTGGTTGCGTCAGCTGACGCCGTACGCCACTCGGCAGCAGGAGAACGAACTGCTGCGGGTGATCGCGCGAATGGACGGCACCGCATTCCCCACCACCGCGCGGCTAACGGGCCGGTGGCTGCGCGGTCGGCTCCCGACCATCAACGACTGGGTTCGGGGAATCCCGTTGCTGGACAGAAAGGTTAACGAGCAGACTCGGCGACGCCGGGAAGATCGCAAGATGAGCCTGGCCACCGCGTACTGCGCGGAGACGGTGGCGATCACCTACGAGGAGATGGGCCTGCTCGTCACGGACAAGGACACGAATTGGTTTGACCCCGGCAAGTTCTGGAGCGGTGACACGTTGCCGCTGGCGACGGGGCATTCGCTTGGGAAGGAAATCGAGGTCATCGTCGGCTAGTTGTACTGACCACGGACGTTGGTGACGGCGTGGTGAGGTGACAAGAAGAAGACCTCCGAGTGGAGTGCGAGCTGTCTAGGAACGCTCACCGCCTCGGAGGTCTTCATGTCCCACCGTAATGCCCCTTTGTCAGAAACTGGTCGG
>NZ_JAFAUS010000183.1 GCF_019243155.1 Mycobacterium sp. | reverse complement strand
TTCGAGCGGGTGATGGCGGCCATCCTCGCCGGCAAGGCGGCCTGGCTGGTGGAAGCCAGCGACGGCGGCCTCGACGGGCGGCGCAAGCTGCTGGCCGCCGCCGCGCGTTCCGAACCCCCTCCCAGGGTCCTGGCGATCTTCGGCTCGGCCGAATTGAGTTTGGCCATCGGGGCGGGGAATGTGATACACACGGCCTTCCTTGCGGGGCGGGACGCCGAGCGCTGGACATCCGATGTCGAGCGACTATCAGGCTTTCGCCCGCTTCTCCCTTGAGAGTGGGCGCGAGGAGCCCCGGGCGGGGCGGACGCTGATTCGGCCTTCCGTCCGGTCTTCGAGTTTTGGTTTGGCCGATCCTCCGGGTCGGCCGGTATAGTCAAGCGAGCGCATGACGGACGAGAACGACAACCGGCCGGGACGGGCCCCCCTCACGCTGAAGGCGCGCACCGGCGCCGTCAGCACCGGCACGGTGAAGCAGAGCTTCAGCCACGGCCGCTCCAAGACGGTCGTGGTGGAGACCAAGCGGCGGGTCGGGATCCCCCCGGGCGGGCCGCCGCCGGCGCCGGAGAAGCGGCCGGCGTTCGACGTGCGTGGCCCTGCGCCCGCCGCGCCGGCCCGTCCCGCGCCCTCCGAACCGCAGCCCGCTGGCGGCCTTTCGGACGAGGAGCGCCGGGCCCGCCAGCGGGTGATCGAGGCGCGGCTGGCGCAGGAGCGCCTGAACACCGAGCGCCGCCAGCGCGAGGAAGAGGCTCGCCGGCGCGACGAGGAAGCCCGCCGGCGCGCCGCCGAGGAAGAACGCCGCGCCGAGGCCGCCGCCGAAGCCCCGGCGCCGCCCCTGCCGACCCCCGCCCCCGCCCCTGAGCCGGCGATGGCCGCCGCCGGCCCGAGCCCGGCGCCGGCCAGGCCCCCGACCCCCCAACCCGCGCCCCGGTCCGAACCGATCCGGGCCCGCGCGCCTGCGCCCGCCGGCCGCGTCGACGCTCCGCGCGGCCCTGCCCCGGGCCAGACCCGCACCTACGAGCCGGGCCGCGACCGGCGCGACGAGCGCCAGAGCACCACCACCTTCCGGCCCGAGCGTCCGGGTGGCCGCGACGGCCGCGACGGCTTCGCCCCCCGGGGGCCGCGGCCGGAGGGAGGCTTCCCGCCGCGGCAGCCGCGCGAAGGCGGCGGCGGCCACCGCGAAGGCGGCCCGCCTCGGGCGCGCCCGGGCGAGACCGTCCGCTATTCCGCCCTCAGCCCCAGACCGGCCCCCAGGGACGGGACGGGACCGCGCGGCCCGAGGCCCCCTGGCGCGGGCCGGCCGCCCTCCTCGGCGCCGCCCTCAGGTCCCGAGTTCCAGCGCGCCGCCCGCCAGACCCCGAGGCCCGGCAGCCTCAACCTCGACCGCCGTCCCGACTTCGACGAAGAGGCCGAGACCCGCCGTGGCAAGGCCGCCCCCACCAAGGCGGTCTCCCGCACCAAGGGCGAGCCGAAGCGCCGCGAAGGGCGGCTCACCATCCAGGCCGTGGCCGGAGACGACGAGGACGCCGTCGAGCGCATGCGTTCGCTCGCCTCGGTCCGCCGGGCCCGCGAGCGCGAGCGCGAGAAGCGCAAGGGCGGCCAGGCCGAGCAGGCCCGCACCTCCCGCGACGTGGTGATCCCCGACGTGATCACCGTCCAGGAGCTGGCGAGCCGGATGGCGATCCGCGGGGTCGAGATCATCAAGTTCCTGATGCGTCAGGGGGTGATGGCCAAGATCAATGACGTGATCGATTCCGACACCGCCGAGCTGGTCGCCTCCGAGTTCGGTCACACGGTGCGCCGGGTTTCCGAGAGCGACGTGGAGGTGGGCTTCCTGGGCGCCGAGGACGTGGACGACCATCTGCTGTCCCGCCCGCCGGTGGTGACGGTGATGGGCCACGTCGACCACGGCAAGACGAGTCTCCTGGACGCGCTGCGCTCCACCGACGTGGCCGCCGGCGAGCATGGCGGCATCACCCAGCACATCGGCGCCTATCAGGTGCGGCTGGAGGGCGGCCAGCGGGTCACCTTCCTCGACACCCCCGGCCACGCGGCCTTCTCGGCCATGCGCGCCAGGGGCGCCCATGTCACCGACATCGTGGTGCTGGTGGTGGCCGCCGACGACGGGGTGATGCCGCAGACGGCCGAGGCGATCCAGCACGCCCGCGCCGCCGACGCTCCGATCATCGTGGCCATCAACAAGATCGACAAGCCCGACGCCGACCCGACCCGGGTGATCAATGAGCTGCTCCAGTACGAGATCGTGGTGGAGAGCCTGGGCGGCGACGTCCAGGCCGTGCAGGTCTCGGCCACCCAGAAGCTGGGCCTCGACGACCTTATCGAGTCGATCCTGGTGCAGGCCGAGATCATGGACCTGAAGGCCAATCCCGACCGCACGGCGGACGGGGTGGTGATCGAATCCAAGGTGGATCGCGGCCGGGGCGCAGTGGCCACCGTGCTCGTCAAGCGCGGGACCTTGCACCGCGGCGACATCGTGGTGGCCGGCGCCAACTGGGGCCGGGTGCGGGCGCTGCTCAACGAGCGCGAGGAGCAGGTCACCGAGGCCGAGCCCTCGACGCCGGTGGAGATCCTTGGCCTCGACGGCGCCCCCGATCCGGGCGAGCCCTTCGCGGTGGTGGAGGACGAGGCCCGCGCCCGCGAGCTCACCGAGTACCGGATCCGGGTGAAGCGCGAGCGCTCCATCGCCCCGGTGGCGGCCGGCGCCTCGCTCACGGAGATGATGGCCAAGCTCGCCGACAAGAAGGTCTCCGAGCTGCCGCTGCTCATCAAGGCCGACGTCCAGGGCTCGGCCGAGGCGATCGTGGGCGCCCTCGACAAGCTCGCCACCGACGAGGTGCGCGCGCGAATCATCCTGTCGGGCGCCGGCCAGATCAACGAAAGCGACGTGATGCTGGCCAAGGGTGCGAGCGCCCCGATCCTCGGCTTCAACGTCCGCGCCTCGCGCCAGGCCCGCGACCTCGCCGAGCGCGAGGGGGTGGAGATCCGCTACTATGCGATCATCTACGACCTGATCGACGACATCCGCGGCGTGCTCTCGGGGATGCTGGCCCCAATCCAGCGCGAGACCTTCCTCGGCAACGCCGAGGTGCTGCTGGTGTTCGACATCACCAAGGTCGGCAAGGTGGCCGGCTGCCGGGTGGCCGAAGGCCAGGTGCGCAAGGGCTCCAGAGTGCGGATCGTGCGCGAGGGCGTGGTGGTGCTCGAGCTCGGCGTGCTGCAGACCCTGAAGCGCTTCAAGGACGAGGTGAACGAGGTCCAGGCCGGCCAGGAATGCGGCATGGCCTTCCAGGGCTTCCAGGACATCAAGCCCGGCGACTTCATCGAATGCTTCAACCTCGAAGAGGTGAAGCGGACGCTTTAGGGGCGGCAACCCACAACGTCCCGATCGGGCGTCTGCCTCAGTCTCGCGACGCGGTCGGATGGTGGCCGTTGACAGAGACGGCGGCGCCCGCCGGCCCAGATCAACTCCGGATTCTCGCAATGGGGTCGCGGGCAAAACCGTGTAGTCTGCTGGAATGGCTCAGCCACGCGGTAGCCCACGCCAATTGACTTGCCTTATCCCGCTGCACTACCGGTTTACACGTAACGCGAGAACACGGGGTTGGATCAGGTGGATCATCGAGAAGCTCCACGCTGGCGATTGGTCGGACTGCCCAAGATAAGCGACGTTCGCGGCAACCTCACGGCCATCGAAGCGTGCATGCACGTTCCGTTCCCCATCGAGCGCGTCTACTATATTTATGACGTGCCTAGCGGCTCGACCCGCGCCGGGCACGCGCATCGCCAGTTGCAGCAGTTGTTCCTGGCGCTGTCGGGCAGCTTCGTGATCCACTTGGACGACGGGCGGACAAGGCAAAGCTTTGCGTTGAACCGACCGCACATCGGTCTCTACGTAGCGCCCGGAGTCTGGCGTACGATCGACGATTTCTCTGGAGGCGGCGTCTGTATGGTTCTTGCGTCCGCGCACTACACCGAAGCGGACTACATCCGATCATACGCAGAGTTCACCGAATTTGTCGGCCGAGGCGGGCCTTGCAACGCAGAAGCCGACGGGGGGCGCGACGCCGAATGAACGTGCCGTTCTTCAGCCTGGGGCGGCAGCATAAGGAACTCGGGCATGATCTCGGGGCCGCTGCGAAACGTGTGATCGCCTCCGACTCGCTGATCCTCGGTCCGCAAACGGCCAGATTCGAGGCAGAATTCGCCGCCTACTGTGGCGTGCGGCACGCGATTGGCGTCGGCAACGGTCTTGACGCCCTGACGCTCATTCTGCGGGGCCTCGATATCGGTCCCGGCGACGAAGTCATCGTTCCCGGTCACACCTTTGTCGCCACGTGGCTGGCGGTCACCCACGCCGGCGCGACGATCGTGCCAGCGGACATCGATCTCGGAACATACAACATAGACGCTGGCGCGGTCGCCGCTGCAATCACCCCGAGGACGCGGGCAATTATCGCCGTGCATCTCTACGGGCGACCCGTCGCCCTCGACCGCCTCGCCGACTTGGCCGCCGCGCACGGAGTCGCCTTGATCGAGGATGCGGCACAGGCCCACGGCGCCACCTGGCGAGGGCGTCGGGTCGGCAGTCTGGGCAGAGCCGCGGCCTTCAGCTTCTATCCGACTAAGAACCTCGGCGCGCTGGGCGATGGCGGTGCGGTAACAACCAACGACGTTGCCCTCGCCGAACGTGTACGGAGACTGCGGAGCTACGGCTCGGAAAAGAAATATTGTCATGAGGAGCAAGGCGTGAACTCTCGCCTGGACGAACTTCAAGCAGCGTTCCTGCTGGAGAAGCTCACCTTGCTCGATCGCAAGAATGCGCGGCGCGGCGAAATCGCACGCCTCTATGGTCAGCTGCTGTCGGGCTTGCCCGGATTGACATTGCCGTCGATGGACGTCGACGCGGAGGCTGTATGGCACCTATACGTCGTTCGCACCACCGGCCGCGCGACGATACAGCAGGCGCTGGCGCAGGACTGCATCGGCTCGCTGATCCACTACCCGCTACCCCCTCATCGCCAACCAGCATACTCGCGCACTCCTCTTGCGAATGCGCGGCTGCCCCGAAGCGATCTCGCAGCGGAGCAGGTTCTTAGTTTGCCGATGTGGCCGGAAATGACCGACGATGAAGTGGCGTTCGTGGCTGCTGCGGTTCGTCGCGCCGCAATCGAAGAATGCTCCTCAGCGGCCGAGTAGTCCGCCAGGGACGACCCCAACGGAGCCGGAAAAATTGCCACCCGCTTCCGAACACCGCCTGGATGACGAGACAAGCTATGGCGTGGCTGGCTACGAAGCCTTCCGCAGCTGGGCGCGGAACGAGCCGCCTTCACAATCGGCGGGCCGGATTTCCCAGATACCTATCGCGACGACCGGAGCCATGACATCCTGATGACATGCTTCGGCGCGACCTGCGTTGCAGGCGGCAGGGAGTATATGTTCTATAATGGCAATGGGTTCGGTCGTACGGGATTCGGCGTCGCATGGAGGCCCTATCGATCGTCGCCGGCCTTCCCTCTCGATCACCCTTGTCGGGTCCGACTTGATCGAAGCGAGGCTGGTACGCCACGCGGTGGATTGACTAAGATGAACAAATTCGGGGCTTACGGCGTCATCGAACCCACATTGGGACCGACCGCCAGCAACGGCCGGATCGCCGAAGACTTGGTCACGTGCGGTTATTCAATTTTGCCCGACGTGTTGTCGGGACCTCAGCTCGACGAGTTAAGCGAGAAGCTTGACGATATTTACAAGATGCAGTGCGCCGAAATCGGCGGCGAGCATCTCCTCGATGAGATCCTGGATGCCGATATTGTTAGGTGTCCGCTGGCCTATGACGGCGCGTTCTTGTCCCTCTCAGTTGTCCCCGAAGTCATTTCGGCGCTTAAGTCGATCCTAGGTGATAATATTGTTCTTCTTATGCAGAACGGGGTGATCAATAGACCCAATCGCATCCAGACTCAGACGCGGTGGCACCGCGATTTGAACTACCAACACTGGGTCTCGTCCGCGCCGCTCGCCATCAGCGTCCTCTTCTGTCTGCAAGATTTTAACCAGGAAACTGGGGGGACGGTGGTTCTCCCGTCGAGCCACAAGGCCCCGCACCTTCCATTACCCCACATGATCCAGGAGCATGAAACTCAGGTCGAGGCTCCGAAGGGCTCGGCGGTGATATTCGATTCTATGCTGTTTCACCGCTCGGGGATTAATCGTTCAGATCATATCCGCCGCGGCGTCAACCACGTCGTGGGACGGCCCATTCTGGCGCAACAGATCGACATCTCGGCGCTGCTCGGCCAGCCGCCGCCGGAAGATGCATGGTTGGCGGGCTATCTGGGATATCGATGGAAGCCTGCCGCGGACGTACAGGCTTGGCGGTGGCAGCGCCTGGAACAGCAACGGAGCGCCGCGGACCATGCGGAGCGCTCATGACTGCGTGGCGCAGTATCGACGAATTCTGTGACGCGGCACGTGCGACGGCATCCAAGGGCGACCTCAACAGCGCGCTGGAGATGATTGTTCGCTTCGTGATTACCGTGATCTCGCGGGATAGTTCCCTGGCTGAGGTATTCTCTTCTCCGGAACTTGACAGACTGGCGTTAGAACTTGGACGGCTTCCTGCCAAGTCAGAGTTCCAAGGGTCCGATGAAGACCAAGTTGTCTTCCTAGTAACGGGGATCGCCCCCACGGGCGGTCACAGCCGCGTCCTGCTCGACCTGATCGCCGCCGATCCCGCGGCCCGCGCCACAGTGCTCATAACGAACACTGAGCACGACCTGCGCCAGAGCGACGTGGAAGGGATGTTCGAATTCCATGGCGGCGCTGTTGAAGTTGCGCCGGTCGGAAACCTGGCAACTCGGCTGAGATGGCTCCAGCGGCGCTTAGCGAGTCTTAGGCCTGCACGGACCTACATCTTTACCCACCACTTTGACCCGTTATGCGTTGCGGCCGCTCAGCCTGAGATCAGCGGTCGTCTTTTTTACTATCATAACTGCGATCACTCCCTCGCGCTGGGGGTCCATTTACCGCACGGAACGCATATTGATTTCAACGGGAAGAGTTTCCACCATTGCAGACAGACAAAAGGTGTTAGTAATAACATATTTTGGCCCCTGACGGCCCAAGTCAGTAAGCATCGCGCCGACCTTCCTTTTTTGACGACGGGTTCGTTGATCACCTGCACCTCGGGTGGAATAGGCAAGGTTGACAATGAACATCTGTACGAGAGAATTCCATATCTATATAGCTACTTAAAGATTGTTCCGCTGATTTTGAACTCAACAAGTGGAAGGCATATCCATATCGGAGATCTACGCGATTCCATGATCGAGGAAATCACGGACGGGCTTGCTCGACGTGGCATCCCAGCGGAGAGCTTTGTGCACGTGCCCCGCGTTCCGAACCTGGCCGAAGCCATGATCGACCTCTCGGTGGATGTTTACATTGGGTCATTTCCGTCAGGTGGCGGCCGAGCAACCGTCGAAGCAATGGGGGCGGGACTACCGCTGATCCTTCACTCGAATTATCGGTCGGTCTTCTTCTCCGATGTCTGGGAGGCCTATGCGGGCGCGCTTCATTGGCGAACGCCGCCTGAGTTGGAAGAGTGCCTGCGCGCGCTCACGCCGATGGTGCTGAAGGACCACGCGAGAAGATCCCGCAGGCACTATGAAGTTCACCACACGCCTGAGGCGCTTCGCACGGCCGTGCTGGGAACGCTTGCGGGCGATACGGTAACGCCGCCGCCGGCACCATCATACCAACCCAATGCGCTGCAGAGTTGGCTCGACCGAAAGGTGGCGGTCGACATCGAACTCGAGGGCCTGCACCGAGATCGACAGGTGTGGCAGGATAGGGCCGCCCACCACGAGCAGAGAGCCTGCATTGCGGAGCGCAGCGCGACAGACAACTATGCAAGGGCGGAAGCGCTTGCAGTAGACCGCCAATACCTCATCGAAGAGCGCATCGCTCTCCGTGAGACCTTCGCGTGGCCGATCTTCACTTTCATCGAGCGACAGACCCGCAGCCTGACACGGCTCAAGCAGGCTCGGCGCAGGCGTTCGCAGGAGAGCCCCTAGTGCACCGCAAGCTGTGGCGAATGGCCGTCGCATGATGCATAGGTCCAAGTGTCTGTGCGCAGAGGGTTGCCATGCCTGAGGCGGGGCTGAGCGCGTCTTCGGCGCGCGGCAGGGTGATTGAAGCGCTATACCGACCTTTTCATTTCTTGATCGCTCTTTTGACAACATTGTGGGTGGCCATCTTCTTGCCGCCATCAATGGATCGGGTACAGTTCATCCTCCTAACCTGCAGGCGCTATAGGCTGGGTGTCGGGAAATCTGTTAGATTATCAAAGCGAGAATATCTTAATTTTCACGAGAGACATCCGCGGAAGTACTACCCGGGTAGGATATCCGTAAGATTGTTTGCCGCCGATTTCATGAAGCAGTCTGGCTTCCACCAACAGTCTAGGCGCATATACGAACGCGCGACCCATGACGACGCTCTCGCCTACGACGCGCTGTGCGCGCTTGCCGATCTCCTGCTCGCAAGGCGTCGGTGGGCCCTGGAATTTGCCGCCTACTCCTCCCGGCACCTAGTCAACGATCCATGGAGATTCGGGGAGAGGCCGCAAGGCGATTGGCGGGATGACGACCCGCAAGAAGCGGAGGCCCTCCTGAAGCGCGCATGCGCTCTAGCGCCCGATGACGACCGCGCGCCATGGCTACTAGCAATGCTGTTCGCTCTGGAAGGCAGGAAGGACGAAGCCGTGGCGCAACTGGACGTTCTCGAGCGGGTTCGTCGCCAGGACGCCGAGTCTGACCTGGGACACCTCAAGATGAAGTTGCTGTTCCCGCACGACGCGGAAGCCGCGGTATCGCTCGGCAACAAACAGTTGAAGGGATGGCGCGACGAAAGGGGATCCGAGTGGCGTGTCAGCGCTTTGAAGTGTGGAACCAGCGAGGAGATCGGCGCTACCAGCCCGCCAAGGATCGACCGTGTGATCGGGCCGACTGAGCTCAGGTTGGAAACGGGATTTGCCGTTGGCGGCGTTTTCAAGAGCTATGCAACCGAACTCTCATTTCCACCCGCAAATGTCACCCTTTGCGACAACGCTATCCTGCTACCACTTTACGGTACGGCTATCGCGGAAGGCAAATACCTGCTTCTCGACACGTTTCACATGGATCGCGTCCACGTTGAAGTCTTTACGCCTTTCGTGCGGACGGTAAACGGTGAGAATGCTCTTGTCTGCATGCCTGAACCACTCATCAGCGAACTCCAGAAGACGGTCTTTATCGGCAACAACGCAAATTACTTCCATTGGCTTTTGGAAGATCTTCCCCGCTTGCTCGTGCTGGAAGGCGCAGGGGCTCTGAAGGACCGCCGCTTGCTTCTCGACGAGTCGACAAAGCCTTGGCAGCTCGACCTCTTGTCACGGCTAGGGATCGAGCGTGAGCAGCTCGTTTTCGACAATTTTACCCATCCACTGGCGTGTCGGGACATTGCGCTTCCCTCGCGGCTCTCATCGAGGGGCGTTTGCCACCCTCACGCGGTCCATTTCTTGCGCGACCGCCTGCTCCCGAGCGGTGGCCCAATCACCGCGAAACCCGGCAAGAGATTGTTCCTGACCCGCAAGAGTGTGCCGGGAAGGTCGATGATCAATGCTGACGAGGTCACACACCATTTTCGGCGCGCCGGCTTCGTGTTCGTAGATCCCAGCGCGCTGAGCATCGACGAGCAGATCGACCTCTTCGCAGACGCCGAAGTGATCGCCGGACCGGCGGGCGCGGCCTTGACGAACCTCCTATTCGCCCCAGCCGATGCCCGCCTGATCCAGCTTGGATCGACCGACTCCTGCGGCGAAACATTCACAAGTCTCGCCGCATGCATCGGACAGCGCTCCTGTGGCTGCTTCGGGCGCGGATACCCGAGAACGTTCTTTCGCTGGATCTGGACGAACTACGACTTTCACATTGACACTAAAGACCTGGATCTTTGCTTCGAGCAAATGCTTTGAGGCCCATTCTGCGCTGCCATCGACACGCTGACGGGCGGTCACCGCGGGAGCGCATAGATCATCAGGTCGGAACCGTCGTGCCCGTGGCTTCGCAACGTGAAGCTGTAGCTGGGATTCATGGCGTGAATCTGCTGCGGTATCCGCCACAGATCGTCGGGGCGGTGATAGACCGAGATCGCTAGCGCTACATGACCGGCGCGAATCAGCCGTTGTGCGCCGTCGATGGCAGCGCTTTCAGCCCCCTCGACGTCAAGCTTGCAGATAACTTTAGGGGAGCCGCGTTCTTCGGCCAGTTGATCGACCGTGACCGTGACAACTTCGTCGGCGCCGTCAGCGGCGAGTCGTGAAGCTTGGCGCGCACCCCCTTTGAAACGCATCGTACCCGGCTTGTCGGCCAACGCGGCATTCGCGCCGCTGAGCTTCGAGCGAAGTGGTTCTTCGCAAGCCGCAATCGTGCGCAACAGCCCCGCATAGTTGGCGGGGTCCGGCTCAACCCCCAAACCGAAAAGAAGACCTGCGCTGAACCGATTGGTGAGGTGTGTTATGGTGTCGCCTGTGTAGGCGCCCCCATCGATGAGGCCGAATTCGAACCACCCCGGATTGAAGTCGCACCCCAGGGGCGCCGGGTCCGGAAGTGCCGCGAAATCCAGGCGAAGCCGGAACTTCAGGTGGCCGAGCAACTCCTGCTTTGAACGGTCGTCCCGCAGACGACTTGCCAGCCACTCGATCTCGCTAGCCGATTCGAGTAGGTCGGAGGTCGGACCCAGCCAATAGAAAGGCAACTCTTCCTTAGCGAAGGCTCGCAGGAACTCGAACAACGAAATTGAGCGGTAACCGAGTGCCGTGATCCGTTCATTGAGCGTCCGGTAACTGACGGCCGGTGAGTAAATCGAGCAAATAACGACGCTTCGAGCCCCATCGGCCGGAGCTACGGGACGGACCGGAAGCCCACTGACCATCGCTCCAGACTTCTCGGGTGTATCATCCAGGAACCCGGCGGGGCGCAGCCCTCGGAGACCGAGAATCCGCGCCACCATCCTTCCATTCTGGCCCGCGCCGAAAATCAGAATTTTATCGGCCGACTGCAGCATGACGCCGATTCGTTCGAGCTCCTCGGAAGCTCCCGAGGCTAGGACGGCACGGCAGTCGCACAAAAAGCCGCCGGATATCGGACTACTCAATCGGGCTTCTCTCCTTGGTTCAGCGCGATCATGCCACGACTGCGCCCAAATATCCGCCAGCGACACGGACTCTTGATGGGCCAATTTCGAAGCCGCAACGATTTTCGGCCCCCAACTCGCCGATGCACTCGTCAAAGGCGGCGATAATCTCCTTGAACCGTTTACCGATGCGCCGCGCCAGCGACTGCACGCCCGAGCCGGCCGTCGATCTGCCCGAGTTGCATCCGGCCGGCGTCCTGCTATTGCCCTGCCGGTCTGGATGGCTCCCGGATTTTTATACAGCAGCGACAGTGCGCTCGGACGATCCAAGACGCGGCGAAGCTCGGCGCGCAATCGACGTCGTTGGATATGTGGAAGTTTGAAGGGTAGCGCCCCCATTCGAGAATCGGACGAGCGTAGTCCACTTCCGCATTGAGCATGCAATGCCACGCCCGTCATCAAACCAGGCTCCGATTGCGGCGCCTTGGAAGCGACGGTACGGCGTGTGTGATCGCGACCTCGCGCACGCTGCCCAACGCCACTAATGAGGACGTATAAGTGACGAGTCCCTGAGGAGCCGCCGAGGCTGAGAGTCCTCATCATCTCCAACATGTTCCCGCCCGAGGTTGTCGGGGGCGCCGAGATCATCGCGCACCGCCAGGCGCTGGCGCTGAGGGCGCGGGGGGCGGAGGTGGCGGTCATGGCTGGGGGGCTGCCCCGGCCGGATTTCCCGCGGGGCGCCTGGGTCCGGGAAACCGTGGACGGCCTGGCGGTCCACCGGCTGTCGATCCGCTCGATGGAGCCGGACGCGAACTTCCATTCGCCGGCGGCGGCCGAAAGGCTGCGGGCGCTG
>NZ_JAFAUS010000270.1 GCF_019243155.1 Mycobacterium sp. | reverse complement strand
ACCAGCCGCGGTGCATCGCTGCGGCGAATCTCGGCGCCCCCGGACACCCCGTGCGTGGCGGCGAGCAGCAATCCGGCCAGCAGACAAACCAGCGGAACACCGAAGCGCCAGGGTGAACGGCGCGTATCGCTCATCGAGTCTCCATTTTCCTGGTCACCGGGCCAGGTGAGTTAGTCTCATAGCCAAGCTGTGCGTGCAGATGCAGGCTTTATCGTTGCACCCCGTCCCGCTCACCGTCATGTTGAGGTAATCATGCCCAAGTCGAAGGTCCGCAAGAAGAACGACTTCACCGTCGGTGCGGTCAGCCGTACGCCGGTGAAGGTGAAGGTGGGGCCGTCGAGTGTGTGGTTCGTTGCGCTGTTCGTCGGCCTGATGTTGATCGGCCTCGTCTGGCTGATGGTGTTCCAATTGGCAGCCGTCGGTTCGCAGGCTCCGACCGCCCTCAACTGGATGGCGCAACTGGGCCCGTGGAACTACGCCATCGCGTTCGCTTTCATGATCACCGGTTTGTTGCTCACGATGCGCTGGCATTGAGCCGGCCCCGCGACGGAATGAATTCATTTTCGGCTTATTCACCCGCTGCGCCAGCAACATTCCCACCCCCCAATCACACGCGTGTTATTTATCCCCACTGTTGATAGCGTCTGTGGATAACTCCATACCCAATGGTCGGAGGGCCTAAGTTACGCATGCAGCAAACACAATGGCAGCCGCGTACGACGGGAATCGCTGGTTGTGGCGTCGCGGGTGCTCTGATGGCTATCGCCAGTGTGACCGCAGTCACAGAGCTGCCTGGCCGGGTTTTGACGGGGATTGCCGCAGTGGGTCTGCTCGTGTTTGCGGGCGCGTCGTGGCGCGCACGGCCGAAGCTGGCAATTACCCCGGCAGGGCTGGCGCTGCGGGGGTGGTTCAGGACGCAGGTATTACAGCGCTCCGACATCAAGATCATTCGGATCGTCGAGTTCCGCCGCTACGGCCGCAAGGTTCGCCTGCTCGAGGTCGAAACGGCCGACGACTCGCTCGTGCTGTTCTCCCGCTGGGACCTCGGAACCGACCCGTTGGAGGTGCTGGACGCGCTGACAGACGCCGGCTACGCGGGCCGTCAACCAGACTGAGCGGCCCGAGCCCGGGTGACGCGCGAGCGGTTTTAGGAGATCGTGATCGACTCGATGACGACCGGCTCGGTGGGACGGTCGTTGCCGTCGGTGCCCGTCGAGGAGATCGTTTCAACGACCTGCTGTGACTCCGGGTCGGTCACCTCACCGAAGATCGTGTGGCGGCGGTTCAGGTGCGGGGTCTCGCCGACGGTGATGAAGAACTGCGAGCCGTTGGTGCCCGGTCCCGCGTTAGCCATGGCCAGCAGGTAGGGCTTGCTGAACTGGAGTTCGGGGTGGAACTCGTCGGCGAACTTGTAGCCCGGGCCGCCGCGACCGGTTCCGGTCGGATCGCCGCCCTGGATCATGAAGCCCCGGATCACCCGGTGGAAGACCGCGCCGTCGTAGAACGGGCCGGACGAGCCTCCCGATGCGTTCTGGGTCGAGTACTCCTTGGTGCCCTGCGCCAGGCCGACGAAGTTGGCGACGGTCTTGGGCGCGTGGTTCCCGAACAAGGCGACCTTGATGTCGCCGCGGTTGGTGTGGAGCGTGGCGGTAGCAGTCTGAAAGGGGCTGTTGGTCACGGCATGAGAGTCTGCCACTACCCGCGGGCACGCCCACACCCGGTATCGCCGACGTCCCTATGCTGGCAGTCTGTTCAGGTACAGCGGCACAGAGAGGCGGCAGATGAGCGTGAAGACGGAATCCCGGCTGACTCCGCGGGAGCGACTGGGCCGAGGCCTGACCTACACGGCGGTGGGTCCGGTGGACCTCACCCGGGGAGTCGTCGGCCTGGGTGTCCAGTCCGCGCAGTCGACGGCCTCGCATCTGCGCCGCCGCTATCAGGAGGGGCGTCTGGCGCGCGACCTCGCCCAGGAGCTGGCCGCCGCGCAGGAAGTGGTCGCGGGCCTGCCTCAAGCGTTGCAGGACGCCCGCCGCGCCCAGCGGCGCGGCAAGCGCCCGTGGGTGATTGCGGGTGTCGCTGTCGCGGTTCTCGCCGGCGGTGCCGCGGCCTTCAGCATCGTTCGTCGCTCAACGCACGAGGAGCCCTCGCCGCGGCCGCCCAGCGTCGACGTGCAACCGCGTCCCTAGGTTCAGCTGACCGCCAACGACAGCCGTTCGCGGCGACGGACCAGCATGCTCGGCAGCCATTCGCCGACGTCCTGCGCCTCGATCCACGTGGTGCGGTGCAGCAGCATGCCCAACACGACGTGGGCTTCCAGCCGGGCCAGCGCGGCTCCCACGCAGAAGTGCACACCCTTACCGAACGTCACGTGGCTTTTGATCGCGGCGCGGTCGAGACGGAATTCGTTCGGGGCGTCGAACTGTGCCGGATCGCGGTTGGCCGCACCCCACATCAGCAACAGACGCGAATCGGCCGGCACGTCGAAACCGGCCAGTGTGCTGTCGCGCCGCACGTGGCGGTAATGACCCCGGAACGGCGGCTCGAACCGCAGCGCCTCCTCGATGAAAGCGCTTAGCAGTTCCGGCTTTTCGCGTAGCTGGCGCTGGATCGCGGGGCGGTCGGTGAGAATCCAGGCCGCGCTGCCCAACAGCGACGCCGTCGATTCACCGGCGGCACTGAAGAGCGTGAGCATTATCCCCAGCGCCGTCAGCTGTTCCACCTCACCCGACGCGCAGCGCTGCGCCAGATCGGCCATTAAACCGTATTCACCGGTGGCGCTCGCCTTTTCGAAGTGCTCCACGACGTAGCCGGACAGCTCCATCGCCGCCACCCCGGCCTCTTGGAGCTGGTCGGGTGTCACGACCCCGTCGAGCAGCGTCGTGGTCGCGTACCCGAGTCGAATGAGATCGTCGACGTCGCCGTCGGGCAGACCCAACAGCCTGGCGACCACCATCATCGGCAGCCGGTTGGCCACCGCGCTCATCCATTCGATCTGTCCGCCGCGCAGGTTCTGCTCCCACAACCGATCGGCGGTCTCGACGGCGAATTCCTCGATGATGCGCACCCGCTTGGCAGACAGGTGGGGCAGCAGGATCTTGCGGTGCATCGCATGCGCCGGGTGGTCTGCCGTAGCCAGCGCGTGAACCGGGCTGTCCAACGGGGCCATGTCGAACGGCGTCACGGAGCCGTCATCGTGGAACACCATGGTGGCGGTCAGGTTTGACGAGAAATCGTCGACCCGTTCGACGGCCTCGAGCACCGCATCCCATCCGCACACCGCGTAGAACACCGAATCGCCGACGCGGTGCACGGGTGACTCGGCCCGCATCTGGTCATACATCGGATACGGATCCTGCAGCGCCTCGGACCCGAGGAGCCGAATCGGGTTGTCCAATAACGGCATACGCTCAGCCTCGATGCGCCGCACCGGAGGCGTCAATGGGGGACGGCGAAGTTGAGAAGCAGCCGCGCCCCCGGCCGATCGCGCGCCGGGTTGCCCACCCAGCGCCAGCAGCGCGTTAGCCTGAGAAAAAGCGGCCGAAAATTCTCACCCTGCGGGAAACATTTGCACCGGTCGCGACGCGAAGGGGCGTAGCTGATGCCGGGCGATGACTGGTTGGTGGGACGCGATCGCCGCAGTGAAGCCGCCGAACGGATCTACACCGCGGCCGGCGATCTGATCACCCGCCACGGGTACGAGGAATTCACGATCGAGGCATTGGCCGCCAGGGTGCACTGCTCACCCGCGACCATCTACCGCCATGCCGGCGGAAAGGCCGCGATCCGTGACGCCGTCGTCGCCATCCAGGCGGCCCGCATCCTCGACGTCACACGGGAAGCCATCAAGGATCTCACGGGGCCGGATCGCGTGGTGACGGCCACGATCGTGGCGCTACAACGCATCCGTTCGGATCCACTGGCCCAGCTGATGCGCTCTATGCACGCGGCCTCGGTCAGCGAGTGGATCCCCGACTCACCGATCGTGACCGGCCTGGCCGCCGAGATGCTGGGCGGCGACGACGCTGATCCGCTCGCCGCGCAGTGGCTGATCCGCGTCTTCCTGGCGCTGTGGTCCTGGCCCCTCACCGACTCGGCCGCCGAACGCGCCATGGTGGAACGCTTTCTCGGCGCGCCCGACGTGTGGAGCAAGAGCTGACACCGCTCTACGGCATCGCCTCGGCCCACGCGATATGTCCTTGGTAGCCATGGGTTGTCGCCATGTCGCGGTAGCGGTCCCGGTAGTCGCGGTAGGCGGCGGCGTCGTTGTGGGCGCGGGCCCGTAGTGTCCGCAGCCGCAACAGCCAGATCTCGACTATCGCCAGACCCTCATCGGCCGGCGCCGCCGCCAGGCGCTCGATCGCGGCGTCGGCTTCGGCCAAGTCGCTGTCAGTGCCGTGGTCGAGCAGGGTCTCCACCAGAACGCCCGTCGCCGGAACGCCCCATGACAGCAGTTGTCCGTTGCGGTCGAGATGGTCGACGGCGTCCCGCATCAACGGGATCATCTTGTCGCGACCGCCACGACGGGCCGTCTCGCGCGCCCCGTACACATCGAGCATCGGGAGATCGCACAAAAAGTGCCCACCGCGCACAAACACTGCGCGGGCCTCGGCGAGCAGTTTCTTCCCGCGGTCACGCTCTTCGTCCGTGTCGCGGTGCACCAGTGCAAGACCCAGGATCAGCCACGCAACACCCAACTGCAGGTTGTCGCCGGATCGCTCGGCGATCGCCAGCGCCTCCTCTATCTCGCGCACCGCGGAATCGTCGGGCCGCAACGCGCCGGCCGGTATGCCCACGGAATACACGTAGCTGACGACGGTGACGTAGGTCAGCGAGCCGACGCTGCGCGCCGTGGCCAGGCTGCGGCTCAGGTCGTCGTGCCATTCGGGACGGCCCAGCGCGTAACGGGCAATCGCCCGCTGTGCGAAGGCAAGGGCCATGGGAGACCCGAAAAGGAAGTTTCCCTTGGTGGGGTCACCGTCGGACAAGTCGATCACCCGTTGCGACAGGCGAAGCATCTCAGACCACTCGCCACATGCCAGCTTGGCGCGGATCGGCGTGAAGGAAAGCCCTACCGTCAGGGTCGCATCACCGATGGACTCGATGAGGGCGATGGCTTCGGAAGCCAACCGCGACGCCTCGCGAACCCGATCCTGGAACGTGTGATCCACCACCAGGCCCGCCATCGCGATGGCCAGCGACGCCTTGTCGCCCGCGGCACCGCACAATCTCCGCAACTCCTCGAAGCGGGCCCCGACATTGTTCACATGAACGCGCCAGGCGATCCCGCACAACATGGTGCGCGGAGCGATGCACATGGGCGCCCGGTCCGGGTCGACGGCGGTCAACGCGTCGGCGATCCGCGTGGCACTTTCCCAACTCGACCGTGCCGCGGTGATGTCACGGTCGGTCGCCCACGTTGCGGCCCGCATGTGCCAGCCGTAGGCGGCGAGCCCGTCACCGGCGGACTCCAGATGCTCGGCGATCAACGCGGCGTTTTCCTCGACAGCCGCCGGGTCGCGCGCTTCGATGGCCGCGGCGACTCGCCAATGTGTCTGGGCGCGATCGGATTTCAGTTGAGATTCATAGGCCACGGTGCGAATCAGCGGATGGTGGAACACATATTCCGGTCCTCGGGTGAACCTCACCTGATGGATGAGTTCGGCCGCCACGAGGTCTTCGAGAACGGGCTCTATGCCGAGGGTTTCGAGCAGCTCGAGGCTGAACCGCGAGCCGATGACCGCGGCGGCACTCAACGTGCGCTTGGCCTCCGGATCGAGTCGGTCGATGCGGGCGGCGATGGTCGCCACCAAGGTCGGGGGCACCTTGGCCTCACTGACGTCGGTGGTCGACACGTATGCGCCGGTCTGCCCCTGCAGCACGCCGCGCTCGGCCAGCTCGCGCACGATCTCCTCGGCGAAGAACGGATTCCCGGCGGCCTTTTCGGCGATCGTGCGACCCAGCGCGACATTCGAAGGATCCGGCCCGAGCAGCTGCGACACCAACTCCGCGGTTTCCGAATCACTCAGGGGTGCCAGCGAGACGGTGTGGCCGGCTGTCGCCCGGGTCAGCGCGCCCCGGTATTCGGGGCGATAGGTGACCAGCACCAGCGAGGGCGTCTGCGGGATAACCGCGAGGAACCCCGCCAGCATCGTCTCGCTCGCCTCGTCGATCCAGTGCGCATCCTCGATGACGAAGACCGCGGGTTCAATGCGTGCCAGCGATGCGGCATTGACCAGCGCCGTCAACCGGCGCCGCCGTGCGTCCGGGGCGATCTTCGGCAGCTCAACGTCGGGGTCGGCGATGCCAAGCAGGTCATAGATCAGCAGTAAGTCCTCGGGGTCTGCCTCGGGAATGCGGTCGCGGACCCGGGCGCGAGCGGCCGGGTCGTCAAGCCCCTCGACGCCGTTGGCCACGCGTAGCAACCGTGCCACCAGATGGAAGGGAACCTGGCTGGTGTGCGATTCGCAGTAGGCGGCGAATACATCGATGCCGCGCCGTCCTGCCACCCCCGTAAGGTCGCGCACCAGGCGACTCTTGCCGATGCCGGGTGATCCGACCACACCGACGACGGCGCCCCGGCCCCCGGTTGCGCGCTCCAACAAGCCCTCGACGGCCGACATTTCCCACTGGCGACCGACAAGAGTCGACTCGGCACGCCGGACCGCGCGATGCCCGTCCTGCATGCCCAACAGCCGGCGGGCGGGCACCGGTGCGCCGGCCCCTTTGATACGAACGAACTCAGGTTCGCCGAGGGTCGCAGCGTCGGCGACGAGTTGCGCCGTCGACGCACTGAGCATCACCCCACCCGGCGATGCCACCGACTCCATCCTCTGCGCCATGCCGACCTGCTCGCCGACCGCGGTGTAACCCAATGCGCCCGAGCCGATTTCACCGGCGATCACTTCACCGGAGTTGAGTCCCACCCGCAGTTGGAGTTCGATACCGTCGCGCTCCAGGACGTCGACGGCGAGCTGCTTCGCCTCCTTCTGAAGGCTTAACGCCGCCAGACACGCACGAACGGCGTGATCCTCCAACGCCACCGGAGCGCCGAACACCGCCATGATCCCGTCGCCGGTGAACTTGTCCACGGTGCCCCCATACCGTTGCACAGCGGCGGCGCAGCGATTGGCCAACTCGGCCATGATCTCGCGCAGTCGTTCCGCACCGACAGCCGCGGCGATGTCCATGGAATGGACCACATCGGCGAACAACACCGAAACCTGCTTGTACTCCGCATGTGCGGCGGGCTGGGCGGCCGGCGCGCCGCACCCGTGACAGAACCGAGCATTTTCGAGCAGCTCGATCCCGCACGTCCGGCACGCCGCCACGGCCGTCATCCGACCCTCCGCAGATCCTCGCCCCCAAGGTTTTGCAATGGTCCTCAAAGAATAGGCCGTTCGACACTTCGCTACGTGGTGTTGGCTTCACAGCGGGTGACGCCGACACGAAGTCTTAGGTCTCAACTCTTGGCAAAGCAGAACAATCGATACGAAGCCTCGCCGTTTTCCAGCCGGCGGTAGATCAACGAACCCGGCCCACCTGCGTAGTCGTTGGCTATGCCCCGCACGAACGCGATGTCCGGCAGACGGCGGGTGATCTGGTCCAGAAAACGATTTCTCTCCAGCCCGCGCATAACCTCCGCGTTGATCGCGCGTTGTGAAATGAGGCGCATGGGGATGCCCGCGAGCGCCTCGTCCCAGGCGGCGCTTGCGTCGGCGTAGCGCATATCGGCGTACAGGAAATGCCCTCCCGGACGCAGCACGCGATCCACTTCGGCGAAGAATCTCGGGACGTTCTGGTAGTTGATCGCGGCTTCGACATTGATCACCGCATCGAAGGACCGATCGGAGAACGGCAGGCTTTCGGCGTCGCCCTGCACGAAGTCCAGGCCGGGCAGATTGTGCCTTCTGCGGCAGAACTCGATGCCGACCGTGTTCAAGTCCAACCCCACATAGGAGGCGGGGCGCAGGGTGCGCATCAGGTACGACGCCCCGCCGCCGTGGCCGCAACTGACCTCCAGCACCTCCCTGCCGGCGAGATCCACCTGGGTTGCCGTGCGGTGATAGAGCTGGATGGGATACCGGTCGGGTTCATCGGAGTCCGCCAAGGGCAGCGCCATCGGCGGATCCTCCTCATATCCGTAATTGAGGAACAACACGTCGTCCCTTGTAAGCAGGCGGCTTAGGAACCGGTAACCGTATTTGAACCGCAAATTCAATAGTTTCAGGAAGAAAGCGTTTCGATTCAGCCGGTCGATGAGACTTTCGGTTGGCGTTCGCCGAAGCCGGTTTTCATCTTCGGCGCAAGACCGCCGTGAGCGGTACGGCCGAGGTAATCTGACGCCCATGCCCAAGTCTCCTATTCCGGCCCTGCTGCGCGAACGCGCCAGTCTGCAGCCCAATCGGACGGCATTCACGTTTATGGATTATGAACAGGACTGGGCGGGAATTGCCAAAACCCTGACGTGGTCGCAGCTCTATCGGCGAGTGCTCAACCTTGCACACGAGCTCCGACTTCACGGCTCAACCGGTGACCGCGCGGTGATATTGGCGCCACAAGGGCTTGACTACATCACGGCGTTTCTCGGTGCATTGCAGGCAGGGTTTATCGCGCTTCCGCTGGGAGGCGCCAGCGATGAACGCATTAATTCGGTGCTGCGCGACACATCGCCTTCCATCGTTCTGACGACGTCCGACGTAGCAGGCACAATCGCCGAGCACCTCGTGCCGGAGTCCGGTTCGCCCTCGCCATCGGTGATCGAGGTCGACCTGCTGGACCTCGACACAAAGCCGGGTCCGGCTGCACGGGTCGAAAGTGCAACGGACACCGTGTATCTGCAATACACGTCCGGATCCACCCGCACCCCCGCGGGCGTCATCGTCACAAACGA
>NZ_JAFAUS010000449.1 GCF_019243155.1 Mycobacterium sp. | reverse complement strand
TACCCTGCGGGGCCACCGCTTCGACCACCGCCGCGGCCTGAACTTGCAACGCGGGTTGCATCTGTTTCACCGCGTGGGAATTCAATAACGGCTGCAAGATTGCGCGCCAACGCGCATGGTCCGGCTGATCCAAAACGGGGTTGAGCGTAAACACTTCCGGGTTACGCAGCGCTGCGAGCACGTCGTCGGCCCGTGTGAGGCAATAGCCACTCATAAACACGCTGTCCTCGATAAACACGACCGGCCCGCGCTTGCGCAGCGCGTCCCAAAGCTCGCTGCGATCCTCTGTGAAGAAATCAGGCAGCAACTTCTCACCGATCGGTGAGAGGTGATCTATCCCAGGCCGACCTGCGCCGGCACACTCACACATCGCCGAAGTACGCGCGGATCTGGTCGAACTCGTCCAACAGGTACAGCCGCTCGCGCACGCCCCTCCCCCCGTAAGGCAGCCCGGCGCTCATAGACCGACACGCGTTTGCGTTCTCCCGTAGCGGAATCGACAAAACTCAGCCGGGCGTCCCATCGCCCATCTGGATGCGGCCGGACTGCTCCCCCACCGTTTGCTGCAAGCTTAGCTACGAGGTCCGCTTACCGCCCAATTTGGGGTAAGAATGGGGGCCAAGGCCCTCTGGGGAGACTGTCGCTCATGGGGCAAAAGCACCTCTGAGCTGCGTCGGGCTGACAGGATTTGAACCTGCGACCACTTGACCCCCAGTCAAGTGCGCTACCAAACTGCGCCACAGCCCGTGCGCCGGTGAGTGCACCAGCGGCGTCGAAAGCCTACCGTAAACGCGTCACCACCTTGGCACGGCCTCGCGGAGTGCGCTCAGTGTGCGCTGAAGGCGTTGAGTGTGGGCTGAGGGTGGAAATGGTCGCTAAATCTCCGACGTGAATGCACAGTCAGCGTGTCGGGCTGGCATTCAGCGGCGCCTGGCTCCCCGCTTCTCGCGCACCCGCACATTGATCCGGATCGGACTGCCCTCGAACCCGAACGTCTCGCGCAGTCGCCGCTCCAGAAAGCGTCGATAGCCGGCCTCTAAGAAGCCCGTAGTGAACAGCACGAACGTCGGCGGTCGCGCGGTCGCCTGCGTGGCGAACAGGATTCGCGGCTGTTTGCCCCCGCGCACCGGCGGTGGCGTGGCCGCCACCACCTCCTTCAGCCAGCCGTTCAGTGGACCGGTCGGGATGCGCGCGTCCCACGACGCCAGCGCGGTCTCCATCGCGGGCACCAGCTTCTGCACGGCCCGGCCCGTCTTGGCCGAGATGTTCACGCGCGGTGCCCACCGCAACTGCACCAGCTCGCGGTCGATCTCGCGCTCCAACATCTCGCGCCGGTCCTCGTCAACCAGGTCCCATTTGTTGAAGGCCAAGACCAGCGCGCGGCCCGCCTCGATGACCATCGAGAGCACCCGCTGGTCCTGTTCGGTGAGCGCCTCCGACGCGTCGATCAACACGACCACCACCTCGGCCGCATCGATGGCGGAGTGGGTGCGCACGGACGCATAGAACTCATGCCCGCTGGCTTGGCCGACCTTGCGTCGCAGACCGGCGGTGTCGACGAATCGCCATACCCTGTCGCCCAATTCGATGAGCGAGTCCACCGGATCCACCGTGGTGCCCGCGACGTCATGGACCACCGAACGCTCGTCGCCCGCAAGCTTGTTCAGCAACGAGCTCTTGCCCACGTTGGGTTTGCCGACCAGCGCAACGCGCCGAGGACCACCCGGCTTCGGTGCCACCTCGGACACCGCCGGAAGCGCGGCCAGCACCTCATCGAGCAGGTCGGCCACGCCACGACCGTGCATCGCGCTGATCGCGTGCGGCTCGCCCAGTCCCAGCGACCACAACGCCGCCGCATCCGCTTCGGCCTTCTCGTTGTCAACCTTGTTGGCGGCCAGGAAAACCGGCTTGCCCGAGCGAAGCAGGATGCGCGCGGCGGCCTCGTCGGCCGTCGTCGCCCCGACGGTGGCGTCGACGACCAGGACTATTGCATCGGCGGTCCGCATGGCCACCGATGCCTGTTCTGCCACCAACTGCTGCAGCCCTTTGGCGTCCGGCTCCCATCCCCCGGTGTCCTGCACCATGAACCTGCGTCCGGTCCACAGCGCGTCATAGGAAACCCGGTCACGAGTCACGCCGGGGATGTCCTGCACCACCGCTTCCCGCCGGCCCAGAATCCGGTTGACCAGCGTCGACTTGCCCACGTTGGGCCGGCCGACGATCGCCACCACCGGCGCGGGGCCGGACTCGGCCGAGTCTTCCTCGCCGAAATCTTCGGCGTCCCAGTCGCTTTCGTCTGTCCAGGTGCCGTCCTGTGTCACCGCACCGCTCCACTTCGTTCGTTGATCAACTCCAGGACATGAGCGATCACCTGCTCCTCGGTCATGTCGCTGGTGTCGACCACCACCGCGTCCGCGGCGGCCCGCAGCGGCGACACGGCGCGAGTGGAATCCAGATGGTCGCGGCGGCGGACGTCGGTCAGCACAACCTCATAATCGTCCGGCAGACCCGCCGCGATGTTCTGGTCGTTGCGTCGCCGCGCCCTGGTCTCCGCGGACGCGGTCAGAAAGATCTTCACCGGCGCGTCCGGCAACACCACCGTTCCGATGTCCCGGCCCTCGACGACCACGTTGCCCGGCCCCTCGGCCATCGCCCGTTGCAGCCGGACCAGCCGGGCCCGCACGGCGGGAACCGATGACACCGCCGAGACGGTCCGGGTGACCTCGTCGCCGCGAATTTCGGTCGAAACATCCTCTCCGGCAAGGAAATACCGGTCGCCAGCGGGCTTGTAGTCCACCGACATCTCCGCCGTCGACCCGATCTGCCCGACGGCGTCGCCATCGGTCGGGTCGATCCCCGCACGCAACACCGCCAACGTCACCATCCGGTACATCGCCCCGGTGTCAAGGTAGCGCGCATCCAGCGCACGCGCCAATCCCCTTGAAACCGATGACTTTCCGGTCCCGGCGGGCCCATCGATGGCCACCACTACATCGCTCACAATCCCACCGCTTTGTACAGCTGCCCGATCTCGCCCTGGTTCAACGCCCGGAAGCTACCCGGGCGTTGATTGCCGAGCGTCACCGGTCCGATGTCGGTGCGCACGAGCGCCTCGACCGGAAAGCCCGCGGCCGCCAGCAGCCGGCGGACAATGCGATTGCGCCCCTCGTGCAACGTCAGCCGCACCAGCGTCTTGCCCGGAACGGCGTCGACGACCGCGAAATCGTCGACGTGTGCCGGACCGTCGTCCAGCTCGATTCCCGCGCGCAGCTTCTTGCCGACCCCGCGCGGCACCGAACCGGTCACCGTCGCCAGATAGGTCTTGGGCACCTCATGCGAGGGGTGCATCAACCGGTGCGCCAGCTCGCCGTCATTGGTCAGCAGAATCAACCCCTCGGTGTCGGCATCCAGCCGCCCGACGTGAAACAGGTTCTTGTTGCCACGAACTCGGCGCTCGACCAAGTCGCCGATGCAGGCCCGGCCACGGTCGTCGGACATGGTCGAGAGCACCCCGCGCGGCTTGTTGAGCGCCAGGTAGACCAGCGACTCGTCAAGGACCACCCTGGCGCCGTCGACACGGATTTCCGAGGTGTCCGGGTCCACGCGGGTGCCCAACTCGGTCACCACCCGCCCGTCGACTTCGACCCGGCCGTCGATGATCAGCTTCTCGGCGGCACGGCGTGACGCAATCCCGGCCTGCGACAACACTTTTTGTAGACGAACGCCTTGAGTGTCGACCATCAATCCTGGTCCACGTCGAACGACACGGGCTGATCGGGCGCCTGACCACCGGACAGTTTGATGAAACGTGGCTCACTGTCCAGGGATTCGCTGAGGTCCTCGATCGTGTCCACATCGGGAAGCAGCGGCGCGATGTCGGGCAGGTCGGCCAACGACGTCAATCCCAAGCGCTCCAGGAACATTTCGGTGGTGGCGAACGCCACCGCGCCCGTGTCCTCGTCGACTCCGGCCTCGGTGATCAGCCCGCGCGCCACCAGCGTGCGTATCACCGCGTCCACGTTGACACCGCGAACCGCGCTCACCCGCGCGCGGGTGACGGGCTGCCGGTAGGCCACGACGGCCAGCGTCTCCAGTGCGGCCCGGGTGAGCTTGGATCGCGCGCCGTCCAGCAGCAGCTTCTCCACATAGGGCGCGAACCGGGCACGGGTGTACAGCCGCCACCCTTCGCTGTTCTGCCGCAGGTCCATACCGCTGTCGCGTTCGGCGAGCTCGTCGGCCATCTGCTGCAGCTTGGTGGCGATCCGATAGACGGGCTGCTGCGTGGCCGAAGCCAGCGCCTCAACGGTGACCGGTGTGTCCACCACCAACAGCAGCGCCTCGAGTACGGAGCCGAGTTCTTCGGCCTCCATGGGAGCCGCCTCGGCGATCTCGGGAATGCCCTCGCCGAGGTCGAGATCGAGATCGACGTCGCCGCCGAGATCGCCGCCGACATGGGCGCCGACGCCAGGCAGATTTTCGCTCATCATTCGTCCCGCACTTCTACCAAGGCTTCGCTGGTCGGACGCTCCCCGGTCCACGAAATTTGGAGCACGCCAAGCGGCTCCGACTGGTCGAATGCTACCGCCCGGCTCCGATACAGCTCTAGCAGCGCCAGGAAGCGCCCGACGACCTCCATCGACGCCTGGCAGTCGGCGACCAGCTCGGAAAACGTGGCCCATTGGCCGGTTCCCCGCGCTTGCAGGATCTCCAGCAGCTTCTTGGCCTGCTCGGGGACCGAGACCTTGACCTCGTGCAGGTGCCCCACGGACACCGTCGGGACGGGCCGCGGGCTGAACGCGATCGCGGCGATCTGGGCGAACCGTTCGGCGTCGACGCCGAGCATCACCTCCGGCAGCAACTCGGTGAACCGGTCCTCCAGCGAGACAGCGCGGGGATAGCTGCGCAGCGCGTTGGCCTCGAGCTCGGCGAACATCTCTGCGACGTGCTTGAACGCGCGGTACTGCAGCAGCCGGGCGAACAGCAGGTCGCGTACCTCCAGCAGCGCCAGGTCCTCTTCGTCGTCGATCTGCCCGGCCGGCAGCAGCCGGGCGGCTTTGAGATCGAGCAGGGTCGCGGCGACCAACAGGAACGCGGTGGTCTCTTCCAGGTCCAGCTGGGAACCGATCTGGCGGGTGTAGGCGATGAAGTCGTCGGTGACTTGATGCAGCGCCACCTCGGTGACGTCGAGGCGGTGGGCGAAGATCAGCTGCAGCAGTAGATCGAACGGCCCTTCGAAGTTGGTCAGCCGGACTTGAAAACCGGTCGGGCAGCCGTTCTTGGGTGGGGCCTGACCATTCGCTGTGTCGTTCACGCGCCGAATCGGTCGATGAACTCACGGGCCAGGGCGCGATAGGCGATGGCGCCCGTCGACTTCGGCGCCCAGGTAGTGATGGGTTCGCCCGCCACACTGGTCTCCGGAAAGCGGACCGTTCGGGTGATGACGGTGTCGAACACCAGGTCGCCGAACCGCCCCACGACGCGGGCCATCACCTCGCGCGAGTTGACCGTGCGCGGGTCGTATCGGGTCAGCAGGATCCCGCTGATCTCGAGCTTCGGGTTCAGCCGGTCACGCACCTTGTCCACGGTATCGGTCAGCAGCGCCAGGCCGCGCAGCGAGAAGTACTCGCACTCAGTGGGGATCACCACACCATCGGAGCAGGCCAGTCCGTTGACGGTGAGCAGCCCCAGCGACGGCTGGCAGTCGATCAGCACGTAGTCGTAGCGATCGAGCACCGGGTACAACGCCCGCCC
>NZ_JAFAUS010000367.1 GCF_019243155.1 Mycobacterium sp. | reverse complement strand
TGGTGCAGCACGCTGTAGTTCGCACCCAGCTGCCGGTACTCGCGGCCCAGGGTGTTGAAGCAGTGCGGGCAGGTGACGACGATCTTGCGGTCGACGGTCTCGACGCCCTCGAACAGCCCGTCCAGGGTCTCCACGGCCTGGGCGGCCAGCTGCTGGAACAGGAACTCGTTGCCCGAGCGGCGTGCCGAGTCGCCGTTGCAGGACTCCCCGGTGCCCAGCACCAGGTACTTCACGCCGGCGACGGCCAGCAGTTCGGCGACGGCCTTGGTGGTCTTCTTGGCCTTGTCGTCATACGCGCCGGCACAGCCCACCCAGAACAGGTATTCGTAGCCGTCGAAGCTGTCGACGTCCTCGCCGTAGACCGGGACGTCGAAGTCGACCTCGTCGATCCAGGAGGTCCGGTCCGACGCGTTCTGGCCCCACGGGTTGCCCTTGGTCTCCAGGTTCTTGAACAGCACCGACAGTTCCGAAGGGAACTCCGATTCCATCATCACCTGGTAGCGCCGCATGTCGATGATGTGGTCGATGTGCTCGATGTCCACCGGGCACTGCTCGACGCAGGCGCCGCAGGACACGCAGGACCACAGCACGTCGGGGTCGATGGCGCCGCCCTGCTCCTCGGTGCCGACCAGCGGGCGGGTGGCCTGCTCCGGCCCGGACCCGACGACGCGGCCGAAGCCCGACTCGGGGACGTGGTGGATCTCGGCGTGCTTCTCGCCGGACAGTTCCTCGCCGATCCCGCCTTCCGGCGTGCTCTCGAGGGGACCTTCCTTATCGCCCAGGATGTAGGGCGCCTTGGCCATCCAATGGTCGCGGAGGTCCATGATGACGAGCTTGGGCGACAGCGGCTTGCCGGTGTTCCACGCCGGGCACTGCGATTGGCAGCGCCCACACTCGGTACAGGTGGCGAAGTCCAGCATGGCTTTCCAACTGAAGTCCTCGATCTTGCCGCGGCCGAATTCGGCGTCGTCGGGCGGGTTTTCGAAGTCGATCGGCTTGCCGTCGTACTCCAGCGGCAGTAGCGGCCCCAGGCCGTTGGGCAGCCGCTTGAAGATGACGTTGATCGGCGCGGTGAAGATGTGCATGTGCTTGGAGTGCAGCACGATGATCAAGAACGCCAGCATGACCGCGATGTGCAGCAGCAGCGCCACCGTTTCGATGATCTCGTTGGCGGGCTGGCCAAGTGGCCGCAGGATCGCGCCGAACAGCTGCGACAGGAAAGCTCCATTGCCGTAGGGCAGCGTGCCGTTGTTGACCGCGGACCCGCGCACCAGCACGTAGGTCCAGATGACGTTGAAGATCATGAACAGCACGAGCCAGGCGCCGCCGGTGTGCGAGCCGTAGAACCGGGACGCGCGGCCGATCTCGCGCGGGCTGCGCAGCACCCGAATGATCGCGAAGGTGGTGATACCGAGGAAAACCCCGGTCGCGAAGAAGTCCTGCAGGAAGCCCAGCGCGTCCCACCGGCCGATGACCGGGATGTGGAAGTTCGGCTGGAAGAGCAGGCCGTAGGCCTCGATGTAGACCGTGAGCAGGATGAAGAATCCCCACATGGTGAAGAAGTGCGCCAGGCCGGGGATCGACCACTTCAGCAGCTTCCGCTGCCCGAAGACCTCGGAGACCTCAGCCCAGACTCGCTGGCCGGGGTCGTCGGTGTGCCCCGGTGCCGGCCGCCCGGACGTGATCAGCTTGAACAACCACAGGACACGCCGTCCGGCGAGTGCGGCGACGACCAGCGTCATGGCCATGCCCACGACCAGTCTGATGAGCATCTGCGTTGTCACAGAAAGTCTCCCCAATGCATTGTTGATTCAGGCTGCGCTTTAGTTGCCTGCTAAGCCCTGCTCATAGTTGCATCTCCGCAGCTTTCGATGCGAGAAAGGCTGCCCTAACTTGGCGTTCATCGATGCCTCTGGCCTGCTGCATTAGTGCCCGCATGGCCGTGTTACTTCCGTGGCCGTGATCAGCGCCACCGCTTTTGCCGACGCAGTGTCGTCCACGTCACGCGGAATACCCCCGCACACGCTACGAACACAGGCGAAAGCGCGAGCCCTCAGCGCCGGGACGGGGGTTCGAAGCGCCTGTCACGGGTCGTTGGCTGCGACTGGGTGGTGGTCGCTTGCGACGTCGTGGTCGGCGGGGCGCTCGTCGTCGTGGCGGTGGTAGCGGTCGTCGTCGGCGGTTCCGTGGTCGTGGTCGCCGGCTCGGAAGACGCCGGTGGCGGCGGAATGACCGTGACGGTGGTGGTGTCGTTCGGCCCGGTGATGGTCACGGTTTGCGACGTCTGCGGAGGCGTCGGCTCGGTCGCCGGGCTGGGGTTCAGCGGGCTGGACTTCGCCGTCAACAGGTTGATCGCCAGCAGGACGGCCACCAGCACGGCCGCGGCCGCGCCGGCGACTCCCAGGACCAACGCAGTGCGTTTGTACCAGGGCAACCCGCCCTGCTCCGCGGAGTCGTCGAACGCCGTCGCCTGGCGCCCGTATTCGCCGGTGGCGTCGCGGCCGGTGTAGGGCACGGGTTCGTTCGCGTCGTCGGCATCCTGCGACCAGGCCAGGGCGCCGTCGACGTCGGTGGCCTGGGCGGCCCAGGCGGCCTGGGTCATGTCGATCCCGGCGGTGTTGACCATCTGGGTCGGCGTTTCGACGGCGGCACCCGCCATGGTCGGAGCCCCCGCCGACCCCTGCTGGTCGCCGAGCGTTGCCGCGCCGACGGCAGCGCTGAACGCGGGCTGCGGGGTGGCGTGGATGGGCACCCGGAAGCGCTCCGACAGGCGCGCGGCCAGCGACGGGATGTTCGCGCCGCCGCCGACAACCGCCACGGACGCCAGCCTGGCTTCGGGAATAGAGTTGCGCCGCAACGTCTCTGCGATGGTGCCGAGCAGCCGGTCGAGCGGTTCGGCGATGAGTTGGTCGAACTCCCGACGAGACAGCCGCACTTCGTCACCGGGAGCCCTGGCGATCGTCGCCTCCGCGGCCGTCGACAGGTGTTCCTTCGCGCGCCGGCAGTCGCTGAGCAGCCGGGTCTGCGAGCCGATCCGCGTGGTGGCGCCAATGTCGGCGACGGTCGCGTCGGACGCCCGCAGGTGGTTCAGGATGAGCTGATCGATTGCGTCACCGGAGAATTCGGCGTATCGGACCGACGGGCCGATGCGCGAAAAGTGTGACTTGGCGTCCATCAGGGTGACGGTGGTGCCGCTGGCGCCGAAATCGCACAATGCGATAACGCCGTCGACCGGGAACCCCGGCGTGCTGCGCAGCGCGGCGAGCGCGGCGGTCGCATCGGACACCAGCGCCGGAGCCACCCCCTCGCGGGCGAGATCGGGCTGGGCGAAGAACTCCTCGCGCAGCGCGCTGAACTGGGCATCGGACCAGTAGGCGGGCACCGCGATGGTGATCGGTTTGCCGTAGCCGACCGTGCGCGCCAACGCCTCGATCGCTTCGACCGTCAGCACCTCGCCGAGGTACTTCGTCCCGTCGGCCGCGACCAGCGGCGCCCGGTCACCGACGCGTTCGACGAATCCCCTTAACACCAGCCCGGGTTCGGTCAGGCTCGGGTTCTCCTCGGGCAGGCCGATCTCGGTGGGGCGGTGCTCGAACAGGGTCAGCACCGAACTGCGAGTCACCGGGGCACGACCCGCGCGGGCCGCCACCAGGTTGGCCGCCCCGATCGATAGCCCGAGCGACTCGCTCATATCCCGCACCTCTGTGTCAGTAGTCTCGCCCCCGCCCGACCGGCGGTCTCACCGTAGCCGCCGTGGATTCCAGCGAGTGTAGGGCGCCGCTTCGACAGCTCAACCTTGATCTGGCCGCAACCGAATCGTTAGCGCAGCCCGGGCGGAACGGTGATCACCGTCGGCACCTCAGGAATCGTGATCACCGACGGCAGCTGGGGCAGGTGGTGATGATGCGTGGGTGCGGGCGCAGAGGGCTGCCGCGTCGGCTGTTGGGTCGGTTGCTGCTGTACCGGGGGTGCCTCGACCGCGCTGCTGCTCGGCGGAGTCGTGGTCGTGGTGGTCGACGTCGGCGTCGGCGTCGGCGTGGTGGTCGTCGTACTGGTGGTGCTCGTCGTCGGGGTCCGGGTGCTGCCCTGGTTTGCACCCAGCAGTTCCATCAGGCCGTAGATGATCAGTCCGATCAGGATGAGCACGAATACCAGCCAGGCGGCCAACAAGATGGGCTTGCGGTACCAGGGGGTGGGCTCGGATTCCTGGTCGAATGGATCTTGTGCCGCTGGCTGCTCTCCGCTGGGCTGCTCGAATGCGCCCTGGTCAACGCTGGGCCGCTTGGTGGTCTGCGCGTTGCGATCGAACGGGGAAGGCGGAGGAGCGGTGGGCGGCGCCTCGCCGGGCGGCGGGTGTCCGCTCATGCCGTAATCGGCATGCCGCGTCGGCTGGTTGTGGAAGTCGTCGCGTGGGCCGTTGGGTGCCACGGCATCGATGGTACTGACACCACCTGCCGACCTTCTGATGCCCGTCCGGTCGCCGGGGACGCCGCCCCGCTCAGAACGTGTTCACCTTGTCGATACTGACGAACATCCCGTGGCGGGTGTGGTCATTGGTGAAGCGGGTGCCGTCGGCGGCTGCGGTGATCGTCCAGCCCAGCGCGGCGTAGGTCTTGTAGTCGATCTGCACGGTCGGGATGGCCCCGAGGTTGCCGAGCACCCACTGAACCTTGCCGCCGGCGTTGATGCTGACGCCGTTGGCGTGCTCACCGTCCTGCAGGGGCGAGTTGGTGAACGGCGCCTCGCAGCCGACGGTGTCCTTGTTGATCTGGCAGCGCGTCACGCCGGATTTGGTTTCGATGAAGACGTAGCCGTTCGGGTCCGGCGGCAGCGGGATGGCGCCGGCCGGCGTGGTGGGGCTGGCCGGTGCAGTCGGCGGAGCGAGGCTCGGACCCGGGGAGGCGGCCGGCGGGGGCGACGGTGTCTGCCGCGGCGTGGGAAACGACGGCTCGGTCGGGCCTGCTCCCGGCCCGGCGACCGGTCTACCCCCAGTGGTGGAGCTGCAGCCCGATACCAACCCAGCACTCGCCAGCAGGGCGGCGAGCAGCAACGTACCGCCGGCAATACCCCGCCGCGTCTTCTCCGAAAATCGCACGCGCCCACTCCCGAGACATTCCAAATAGCCGGACTCAGGTTACGCATGAACCAGCGAAAGTTACTGCACCGAAGCACGAATCGATGCGGCGCCGATGATGAAGCTTTACCGTGGCGTGACCCGCCGCCCCGGGGTCTGAATCAGTCCTGTTGCTCCACAACGGATTCAGGTGCCATCGTCGGCTCGGTGGGCGAGGAGGCGGGCGCCGCGTCCTGGCTGAGCGCGAGCACGCGATGGCGCACCAGGAACCAGCCGCCGATGAGGGCGGGGATGCCGATGATCATCGCGCCGAGCAACCACGGGCCCTGCACCTTGTCGAACAGCATCAGGATCAGCACGACGACGAGGAAAACCAGCGTGAGGTAACCGCTGTAAGGGGCAAGCGGCATCCGGAAGTTCGGCCGCTCCAGCCTGCCGTGCTTCGCCAGCCAGTAGAGCCGCAACTGGCTGGCCACAATCGTTCCCCAGGCCACCACCACGCCGACCGCGGCGAGGTGGAGCACGATTTCGAACGCCTGGCTCGGTTTGACGGCGTTGAGCACGATGCCCAGCAGGCCGACGGCGCTGGTGAGCAGGATTCCGCCGTACGGCACACCGTTTTTCGACATCGGCGCGGTGAATTTCGGGCCGCTGCCGTTGATCGCCATCGACCGCAGGATGCGGCCCGTGGAGTACAGACCGGCGTTGAGGCTGGACAGCGCAGCGGTCAGGACAACGACGTTCATCACGCTGCCCGCCCCGTTGAAACCGACTTTGGAGAAGAAGGTCACGAACGGGCTGACGTGGTCGCGGTACGCGGTGTGCGGAAGCAGCACCGCCAACAGCACCGTCGACCCGACATAGAAGACCGCGATGCGGAACACCACCGAATTGATGGCCCGCGGCATGATCTTCTCCGGATTGATCGTCTCTCCGGCGGCGATGCCGACGAGTTCGACGGCGGCGTAGGCGAACACCACGCCGGAGGTGACGAGCACCAGCGGCAGCAAACCCGCCGGCAGCAGTCCGCCGTGGCTGGCCCACAGCGAAGTGCCGGTGTCGTGGCCGTCGACCTTGAAGCGGCCGACCAGAAAGACGGTGCCGACGACCAGGAACGTCACCAGCGCCAGCACCTTGATCAACGAGGCCCAGAACTCCAGCTCGCCGAAGAGCTTGACCGAGATCAAATTCATCGACAGCACCACCAGCAGCGCTACGAGCGCGAGGGTCCACTGCGGGATGACGTTGAGCGCCTGCCAGTAGTGGCAGTAGTGCGCAATCGCCGTGGTGTCGACGATCCCGGTCATCGCCCAGTTCAGGCAGTACATCCAACCCGCGGCGAAAGCGACCTTCTCGCCGAAGAATTCGCGCGCATAGGACACGAAGGATCCCGACGACGCGCGGTGCAGCACAAGCTCGCCCAGCGCGCGCAGGATCAGGAAGACGAAGACGCCGCAGATCGCGTACACCACGAACAGGCCCGGCCCGGCCGACGCGAGCCGTCCGCCCGCACCGAGGAAGAGACCGGTTCCGATCGCGCCGCCCAGACCGATCATCTGCAGTTGCCGGTTGTTGAGGGCCTTGTGGTAGCCCGTGTCTTCGCGCGCGAGCCGCTCGGCGGCGATCTCTTGCTCGGACATCGAGCTCCTATCGTCGAACGGTTCGACGTTTAAGCTAGGCCACCTCGGGCCGCGACGCCCACTCTTGGCCGAGACTGTCTCCTTTTGCTGTCCGAACGGGTCGTTACCGGCCCAGCAACCTCTCGGCGTTGCGATGGCTGATGCGCGCCCGGTCGTCGCGCGAGAGCGGAAGGCCGTCGAAGAACGCACGCGCGTTGGTCATCGACCCGAAGGGATAGTCGGCCGAGAACGCCACGCGCTCGACACCGACCTGCGCGACCAGGTTCGCGTACGTCGCAATGTCGTTGAAATTGGCGAATGTATAGGTGAAGTTGCGCCGCAGATACGTGCTGATCGGGTGTTGCAGCCCGGTCAGTTCCGGTTTCAGAGTGGCGTCGAACCGCGGCAGCATGAACGACGTCGCCTCGCCCATGTGCCCGATGATGATCTGCAGGTCGGGATAGCGGTCGAAGACACCGCCAACGATCATGCGCAGTACGTGCGTGGCGGTGTTGATGTGCCAGCCCCAGCCCACCGTGGCCAACGCGAACGTGACTTCGGGGGCGAACCCGGCATAGCTCGACTCGATGACGGCGGCCGGCGGGATGGTCGGGTGCAGGTAGATCGGGACCCGGAGCGCGGCGGCCCGGTTCAGGACCGGATCGAAGAAGGGGTCGTCCAGGTAGCGGCCCCGGCTGTGGCCGTTGATCAGCGCCCCGGGGAAGCCGAGCTGTCTGACGGCGCGCTCCAGCTCGTCGGCGCCCGGTTCGGGGGCGCCTGTCGGTACGGCGGCGAAGCCGGCCAGCCGGCCGGGATGGCGGCCGATCGCCTCGGCCAGTTCATCGTTGCAGGTCCGGGCCAGCCGCACCGCCTCCTGCGCGTCCAGCTGTTCCACGCCGGGTGCCACCAAGGAGAGCACCGCCAGATCGACGCCCGCCTCGTCCATCGCCGCGATGCGGCGGGGCCCAAGGTCGGCAATCGGCTCGGCGATCTCGGGCCGCGACGCCAGCCAGCTGCCCGGCCCGCGCAGGAATTCCGCTGTCGCGTAATGCTCTTCGAGCGCGATGGTGCGCAGCCGACCGTCCATGGCCTCGATTCAAGCACCCCGGCAAGAAATTCTCCGGCCCCGGGGAACAAGGCGCGACCCGCCGCCGTTAGCATAATCGACAAGTTGAGTCGACTGGACTCAAGCCTAGGTTGACAGAAGACCGTCGCCGGTAGCAGGCTTGAGCGAGGTTCACTCAGCATAGTGACACCAAAAAAGCTCTACACATCAGGAGGAATCACTATGGCTCGTGCGGTCGGCATCGACCTCGGGACCACCAACTCCGTCGTCGCAGTGCTCGAGGGTGGTGACCCCGTCGTCGTCGCCAACTCCGAGGGCTCGAGGACCACTCCGTCCATCGTCGCGTTCGCGCGCAACGGTGAAGTGCTCGTCGGACAGCCCGCCAAGAACCAGGCGGTCACCAACGTCGACCGCACCATCCGTTCGGTGAAGCGGCACATGGGCACCGACTGGTCCATCGAGATCGACGACAAGAAATACACCGCTCAGGAGATCAGCGCTCGCGTGCTGATGAAGCTGAAGCGCGACGCGGAAAGCTACCTCGGTGAGGACATCACCGACGCGGTCATCACCGTGCCCGCCTACTTCAACGACGCCCAGCGGCAGGCGACCAAGGAAGCCGGCCAGATTGCCGGCCTCAACGTGCTGCGCATCGTCAACGAGCCGACCGCGGCCGCCCTGGCCTACGGGCTGGACAAGGGCGAGAAGGAACAGACCATCCTGGTCTTCGACCTCGGTGGTGGCACCTTCGACGTCTCGTTGCTCGAGATCGGTGAGGGCGTCGTCGAGGTCCGCGCCACCAGCGGTGACAACCACCTTGGTGGGGACGACTGGGACGACCGGGTCGTCGAGTGGCTGGTCGACAAGTTCAAGGGCACCAGTGGCATCGACCTGACCAAGGACAAGATGGCGATGCAGCGGCTGCGTGAGGCCGCCGAGAAGGCCAAGATCGAGCTCTCGAGCTCGCAGAGCACCTCGATCAACCTGCCCTACATCACCGTCGACGCGGACAAGAACCCGCTGTTCCTCGACGAGCAGCTGACTCGCGCCGAATTCCAGCGCATCACACAGGATCTGCTGGACCGTACCCGTCAGCCCTTCCAGTCCGTGATCAAGGACGCCGGCATCTCGGTGTCCGAGATCGACCACGTGGTCTTGGTGGGTGGTTCCACCCGCATGCCCGCGGTGTCGGAGCTGGTCAAGGAGATGACCGGCGGCAAGGAGCCCAACAAGGGCGTCAACCCCGATGAAGTTGTAGCGGTGGGAGCGGCTCTTCAGGCGGGTGTCCTCAAGGGTGAGGTGAAAGACGTTCTGCTGCTTGATGTTACGCCGCTGAGTCTCGGTATCGAGACCAAGGGTGGCGTGATGACCAAGCTCATCGAACGCAACACCACGATCCCGACCAAGCGGTCGGAGACCTTCACCACGGCCGATGACAACCAGCCGTCGGTGCAGATCCAGGTCTATCAGGGTGAGCGCGAAATCGCTTCGCACAACAAGCTGCTCGGCTCCTTCGAGCTGACCGGCATCCCGCCGGCTCCGCGCGGCGTCCCGCAGATCGAGGTCACCTTCGACATCGACGCCAACGGCATCGTGCACGTCACGGCCAAGGACAAGGGCACCGGCAAGGAGAACACGATCAAAATCCAGGAGGGCTCCGGCCTGTCCAAGGAGGAGATCGACCGGATGATCAAGGACGCCGAGGCGCACGCCGAGGAGGACCGTCAGCGTCGCGAAGAGGCCGACGTTCGCAACCAGGCCGAATCGTTGGTCTACCAGACGGAGAAGTTCGTCAAGGAGCAACGCGAGGCCGAGGGCGGCTCGAAGGTTCCTGAGGACACGCTGTCCAAGGTCGACGGCGCGATCGCCGAGGCCAAGACGGCCCTGGGCGGGACCGACATCGCTGCGATCAAGGCCGCGATGGAGAAGCTGGGGCAGGAGTCCCAGGCGCTCGGCCAGGCGATCTACGAGGCCACCCAGGCCGAGGGCGCCGCGGCAGGCGGTCCCGAGGCCGGCGGCACATCCGCCTCCGCTGATGATGTTGTGGACGCGGAGGTGGTCGACGATGACCGGGAGTCCAAGTGACGCAAGGAAACCAGAAAGCCGACGGCACCGCTGAACAGGTAACTGTCACCGACAAGCGGCGAATCGATCCCGAGACCGGGGAAGTACGGCACGTCCCTCCCGGCGCCCAGCAAGGGGCGCCGGGAGGTGCCGGGCCGGCAGGGGGCGAGTCGGCAGGCAAAGTCGCCGAGCTGACCGCCGATCTGCAACGGGTCCAGGCCGATTTCGCCAACTATCGCAAGCGGGCCCTGCGCGACCAGCAGGCCGCGGCGGACCGGGCCAAGGCCGACGTGGTGAACCAATTGCTGGGCGTGCTGGACGATCTCGATCGTGCCCGCAAGCACGGCGACCTGGATTCCGGTCCGTTGAAGTCGGTGGCCGACAAGTTGGACGCCGCGCTGTCCGGTCTCGGCCTGACCGCGTTCGGTGCGGAAGGCGAAGACTTCGACCCTGTGTTGCACGAGGCCGTGCAGCACGAGGGCGACGGCGGCGAGGGCTCCAAGCCGGTCATCGGCACTGTCATGCGGCAGGGCTACCGACTCGGCGAGAACGTGTTGCGCCACGCCCTGGTCGGCGTCGTCGACACGGTCCCGGGCGACGAGACGGCCACGGCCGGCGAGTCCACCCAGGGCGCTGCCCAATCCAAGCCGACCGACTCCGACGATAACGCCGACGCGCCAGGTGAATAGACCACACAATCAAGACAAAAGAAAAGAAAGGTGAGAGGGGGTGACGCAATATGGCCCAGCGTGAATGGGTCGAGAAGGACTTCTACAAGGAGCTTGGCGTCTCCTCTGACGCCACTCCCGAAGAGATCAAGCGCGCCTATCGCAAGCTAGCGCGCGACTTGCACCCCGACGCCAATCCCGACAATCCGGCCGCAGGCGAACGATTCAAAGCGGTCTCGGAGGCACACAACGTGTTGTCGGATGCGGCCAAGCGCAAGGAGTACGACGAAACCCGCCGCCTGTTCGCGGGCGGCGGGTTCGGCGGGCGCCGGTTCGACGGTGGGGGTTTCGGCGGGTTCGGCGCCGGCGGCGATGGCGCCGAATTCAATCTCAACGACTTGTTCGACGCCGCGGGTAAGAGTGGCGGCGCCAACATCGGTGACCTGTTCGGCGGATTATTCGGACGCGGCGCCAGCGCCCGGCCGAGTCGGCCGCGCCGCGGTAACGACCTCGAGACCGAGACCCAGCTGGATTTCGTCGAGGCCGCCAAGGGCGTGGCGATGCCGCTGCGGCTGACCAGCCCGGCCCCGTGCACGAATTGCCATGGCAGCGGCGCACGCCCGGGCACCAGCCCGAAGGTGTGCCCCACCTGCAACGGCTCCGGGGTGATCAACCGCAACCAGGGCGCGTTCGGTTTCTCCGAGCCCTGCACCGACTGCCGGGGTAGCGGCTCGATCATCGAGCACCCCTGCGACGAGTGCAAAGGCACCGGCGTCACCACCCGCACCCGCACCATCAACGTGCGGATCCCGCCGGGTGTCGAGGACGGGCAACGCATTCGGTTACCCGGGCAGGGCGAAGCCGGGTTGCGCGGAGCCCCCTCGGGTGACCTGTATGTGACCGTACATGTGCGGCCCGACAAGGTGTTTGGCCGCGACGGTGACGACCTCACCGTGACCGTTCCCGTGAGTTTCACCGAATTGGCCCTAGGCTCAACGATTTCGGTGCCCACGCTGGACGGCAAGGTGGGCGTTAAGGTGCCCAAGGGCACCTCCGACGGCCGCATCCTGCGGGTGCGCGGCCGGGGTGTGCCCAAGCGCAGCGGCGGCAACGGCGACCTGCTCGTCACCGTCAAGGTGGCCGTGCCGCCCAACGTGGAGGGCACCGCGCAGGAGGCGCTGGAGGCCTACGCGGCCGCGGAGCGGGCAAGCGGATTCGACCCACGGGCAGGATGGGCGGGTAATCGCTGATGGCGAAGAACTCGCGGGAATCCGAGGCCCGAACCTTTCTGATCTCGGTGGCCGCCGAGCTGGCCGGCATGCACGCGCAGACCCTGCGCACCTACGACCGCCTCGGCCTGGTGAGCCCGCGCCGGACTTCCGGTGGGGGACGGCGTTATTCGCAGAACGACGTCGACCTGCTGCGCGAGGTGCAGCGGCTCTCCCAGGACGAGGGGGTCAACCTCGCCGGCATCAAGCGCATCATCGAGCTGACCAATCAGGTTGAGGCGCTTCAGCAGCGGCTCAAGGAGATGGCCGATGAGGTTGCCGTGTTGCGCGCCAACCAGCGCCGCGACGTCGCGGTGGTGCCCAAAAGCACCGCGCTGGTGGTGTGGCAGCCCCGCAAGTCCCGCTAGACCCTGATTGAGAATTGGGCGATCGCCGGTTCGCCGGGGCGGGCGCACCGGTAGCCGCCGCGGCTCAGGGCGTCGGTCGGTGCGGTCATCGGTTCGAAGCACACCAGGTCTTCTGACGGCGG
>NZ_JAFAUS010000247.1 GCF_019243155.1 Mycobacterium sp. | reverse complement strand
GCGGCGGGGCTGGATGCGTCGACCCGGTCCGCGGTCGACTCGGTCGCGGCACGCTGTCGTGCGGGCGACTTCGACGACGACGATCCGCCCGCCCGGCTGCACGGCGATCTGTGGAGCGGCAACGTGATGTGGACCCCTGACGGGGTGGTGCTGATCGATCCGGCGGCGCACGCCGGTCACCGGGAGACCGACCTGGCCATGCTGGACCTGTTCGGCTGTCCGCACCTGGACGCCGTCCTGGACGGCTATCAGCGGGTGCGGCCGCTGAAACCGGGCTGGCGCAATCGGATCGGGCTGCACCAGCTCTTTCCGCTGCTGGCGCATGTCGCGTTGTTCGGTGGCGGGTATGCGCGGCAGACCGCTGCCGCCGCCCGCGCCGCGCTGGCTGCCTGATCAACGGGCTGCGGTTGGATTGCCCGCCTCCTCCCACCGCTTCGCGGCGCATCGTCGGCGGGCTAGTGTCGAACTGCGATGACGATCGACGTGTGGATGCAGCATCCGACGCAGCGGTTCCTGCGCAGCGACTTCCTGGCCTCGCTGCGCCGCTGGACCGGTGGGTCCATCCCCGACGCCGACGTGCCGATTGAAATGACGCTGGCGGCGATGGATGCCGCCGGTGTCGAGTTCGGTCTGCTCAGCGCGTGGCGCGGCCCGGGCGGTCAGGACCTCGTCTCCAACGACGAAGTCGCGCAGTGGATCCGGTTGCACCCCAGCCGGTTTGCCGGCCTGGCGACCGTCGACCTCGACCGCCCGATGGAAGCGGTCCGGGAGTTGCGACGGCGGGTGGGCGACGGTGCATTCGTCGGCCTGCGCGTGGTGCCCTGGTTGTGGAACGCACCGCCCACCGATCGCCGTTACTACCCGCTGTTCGCCGAGTGTGTGGAATCCGGTGTGCCGTTCTGCACACAGGTCGGGCATACCGGCCCGCTGCGCCCATCGGAGACCGGCCGCCCGATTCCCTACATCGACCAGGTGGCGCTCGACTTTCCCGAATTGGTGATCGTGTGCGGCCACGTCGGCTATCCGTGGACCGAGGAGATGGTCGCCGTGGCCCGCAAGCACGAAAACGTCTACATCGATACGTCCGCCTACACGATCCGTCGACTGCCGGACGAACTCGTCAGATTCATGAAAACCGGTACCGGCCAACGAAAAGTGTTGTTCGGCACCAACTATCCGATGATCATGCACGACCATGCGTTGGCCGGACTGGACGAACTCGGGCTAACCGACGAGGCCCGCCGGAATTTCCTGCACGGCAATGCCGAGCGCGTATTCAAACTGGAGGCAATCAATTGAACGGTGCCCAGGCCCTGATCAACACGTTGGTCGACGGTGGTGTCGACGTGTGCTTCGCCAACCCGGGAACGTCGGAGATGCATTTCGTGGCCGCACTGGATTCCGTTCCCGGAATGCGTGGCGTGCTGGCACTTTTCGAGGGCGTGGCCACCGGCGCCGCCGACGGCTATGCCCGTATCGCCGACCGGCCGGCCGCGGTGCTGCTGCACCTGGGCCCCGGACTGGGCAACGGGTTGGCCAACCTGCACAACGCGCGGCGGGCACGGGTGCCGATGGTTGTCGTCGTCGGAGACCACGCCACGTACCACAAAAAGTACGACGCCCCACTGGAATCCGACATCGATGCGCTCGCGGGAACCGTCTCGGGATGGGTGCGCCGAACGACCGAAATCGCCGATGTCGCGGCCGATGCCGCCGAGAGCATCGCGACCAGCAGGTCGCACTCCCAGATTTCCACGCTGATCCTGCCCGCCGACGTGTCCTGGTCCGACGGCGCGCAGCCCGTCGCGACGGTCCAAGCGCAGCCCGCCGGCGCCGACCCGCTACTGGCGCCCGAGGTGCTCGAAGTGCTCAAGTCCGGGGAACCGACCGTGATCATGGTCGGGGGAGATGCCACCCGCAAGGCGGGCCTGACCGCGGCCGTGCGGATCGCTCAGGCGACGGGTGCCCGGGTGCTGTGCGAGACCTTCCCGACGCGGCTGGAGCGGGGTGCCGGCATTCCCGCGGTCGAGCGGCTCGCCTACTTCGCCGAGGCCGCCACGGCTCAGCTGGACGGCGCCAAGCATCTGATCCTGGTAGGGGCCAAGTCGCCGGTGTCGTTCTTCGCCTACCCGGGAATGCCCAGCGACCTGGTGCCGGCCGGCTGCGAGGTGCACGCGCTCGCGGGTCACAGCGGGGCCGCGGAGGCGCTGATCGCGGTGGCGGCCGAGGTGGCGCCCGACGCGGTGGCACCGGTGGCGGCCGCGTCGCGTCCGGACCTGCCGACTGGCGCACTGACGTCCGCCTCGGCGGCCGGCGTGATCGGTGCGCTGCTGCCCGACGCCGCGATCGTCGTCGACGAGTCCAACACCTCCGGCGTGTCGCTCCCCCAGGCCACGGCCGGCGCGCCCGCGCACGACTGGTTGACGCTAACCGGTGGCGCAATCGGCTACGGCATCCCGACCGCGGTGGGCGCCGCGGTCGCCGCGCCCGACCGCCCGGTGCTCTGCCTCGAGTCGGACGGGTCGGCCATGTACACGATTTCGGGTTTGTGGACTCAGGCGCGAGAGAACCTCAACGTGACCACCGTCGTCTACGACAACAGTGCCTACGACATCCTGCGCATCGAGCTGGCGCGTGTCGGCGCCGGATCCGCACCCGGCCCGCGGGCGCTGGACCTGCTCGACTTGTCACGTCCGACAATGGATTTCGTCAAGATCAGCGAAGGAATGGGCGTTCCCGCCCGTCGCGTCACCACCGCGGAGGAGTTCGCCGAGGCCCTGCGCGCGGCCTTCGCCGAACCCGGGCCGCACCTCATCGACGCCGTCGTGCCGTCAATAACGCGCTAGCACCGGAAGCCGGCTGAGCAGCCACTCGGCGAGGGTGTTGAGCACGTCGATGCCGGTCTCGAAAACGCCGTCGTACACTTCGCCCGCGAGCGCAACGCCCCATTGCCCCGAGGGCGTGGGAACGATTCCGAACTGCCGGACCAGATACTCCCCGTGTGTTCCCGGACCCCAACCGCCTTTTGCCGCATAGCCTTTGGCGGCCAGACCCCATCGCTGTCCGGCGGACAGGCTCCGCATCAGGTCGATAACGTCGGCGGAATCGGGGATCGACGGTAGCTCCGCGGCGAATCGCGCTTGCCGTTGCAGAGTCCACTCCGTCTGGCCAAATGCGGTGTAGCCACGGCGAAGTCGACGCGATTCGACGACGGTGGCAGTGTCGCCGCCTTCCGCGATGACGCCCTGCACGCGCCGTGCCGCGTCCACCGGATCGCCCAATCCGGACCACAACTGCTCGGACGCGCGGTTGTCGGACTCCGTGATGGCCGGCACGGCCAGGTCTTTGGCGCGCAACCAATCGCTGCGCAACGCCGCGATCGCCAGCGGAACCTTGATCGTCGACCAGGCGACACCGGACCACCACCGGCCCAGTGAATAGGTCCGGTCCGGGCGCGCGATCGCCACTCCGACATCCGCCGGTACCGAGGCGCAGAGTTGTTCGAAGCTCGCTTCCAGCGCAGCCGCGAGAGGCCGGGAACTCATGCGGTGATCGGCCTAGCAGCCCCAGCCATCGCGTCTCCTTCGCTCGCGGCATGTCAATGTTGCTTTAGTGTCAACAGCCTTAAATCGTAGTGCGACGAGGGTGACGGATGTGGCGATTGCTTACCGGGGAATCGGCCACACCGGGTCGCCGCAGTCGACACCCTGCGCGGATAACTGGCGCTTGAGCACCTTGAATGTCACCGTCCGCGGAAGTTCGGAACTGATCCGGACGTGCGATGGCCACTGCTTGGGTCCCAGGTCGGGCTGCTCGGCCAGGAAGCCGCGGAACTTCTCGGCGTCGAACTCCGCGCCCGCTTGCAGCACCACCGCCGCCATGACCTGGTCACCCACGACCGGGTCCGGGACCGGGTACACGGCCACCTCGTTGATGTCGGGATGCCGCAACAGGACCCGCTCGATCGGCGCGGCCCCCAGGTTCTCCCCGTCCACCCGCATCCAATCGCCAAGCCGTCCAGCGAAGTACGCGTAGCCCGCGTCGTCGCGGTAGGCCAGGTCACCACTGTGGTACACGCCGCCGGCCATCCGCTCGGCTTCGGCGGCCTCGTCGTTGTAGTAGCCCTCGAAACGACCCGGCCCGGCTGTGTTCACCAGTTCGCCCACCACGCCCGCGGGGCAGGGCCTGCCGGTGTCGGGATCGACGATCGCGATGCCATCGGGCAGCGGACCCAACGAGCCCGCCGGCGTGTCGGGCGTACGCGCGATCGCCACGCCGCCTTCGGTCGAGCCGAACCCGTCCTGGACGACACAGCCGAATCGGAGGCCGAATCGCTCGATGTCGCCGGGCACGCCCTCATTGCCGTACACGGCTCGCAGCGGGTTGTCCGCATCGTCGGGCTGTTCGGGCGTGGCGAGCACGTAGGAGAGGGGCTTGCCCACGTAGTTGGCGTAGGTCGCACCGTAACGGCGGATGTCCGGTAGGAACCCCGACGCAGAGAACTTGCGCCGCAACGCCATTGAGCCCAGGCACGCGGCGGATACCGCCCAGCCGACCAGCACGGCGTTGGAGTGGAACAGTGGCATCGACACGTAGCAGACATCGTCGGCGCCGAGATTGAATCGCTGCGTCATCGTCACACCGGCGATCGCCACCTTGCCGTGGCTGCACTTCACCGCCTTGGGCTCGCCGCTGGTGCCCGACGTGAAGATCAGCATGAACAGGTCGGCCGGCGACGCGGACTGAAAAGTCATCTCGGTGTCGCGATGCGCGGCGACCTCGTCGGCCCACTCGGAGGAGTCGACGTTCAGGTGCTCGATATCGTCCAGCGTCTCAGCGGATTTCGCGTCCGCCAGCACCAGTTGGCAGTCGGCGCGGACGATGTCGCGTTGCAGCGCCGCGCCCCGGCGCACCGGGTTGAGCCCCACCGGCACGATTCCCGACATGCCCGCGGCCACCAGCATCGCCGAGAAGAAGGGGGTGTTCTCCAGCAGCACGCCGACATGCGGCGGCCGGTCGGGATCGAGGCGCTCCCGCAGCGTCGCGGCGATAGCGGCGCCATGCCGCAGATGATCACGCCAGCTGGTGAACGAGTCCTCGAAGTAGATACCCCGGTCGTCGATCTCGGTCAGCGGCACCAGCAGCTTGGTGACCGTCAGGTCGTCGGGGATCACTGCGCCGGGTCAGGCGGGGGTCTCTGCCAGCTCGCGGCCGATCCGGCGCAGCTGTCCGATGGCACCGCCCAACGCGAACTCGGTTTCCTTGGCTGCCAAGAAGTATCGGTGCACCGGGTGATCGGTGTCGACGCCGACGCCGCCGTGCACGTGCACGATGGTGTGGGCCACGCGATGTCCGGCGTCAGCGGCCCAGAACGCCGCGCTGGCAACGTCGACGTCGGCGGGAACGTCTTCGGAGACCCGCCACGCCGCCTGCGTGAGCGTCAACCGCAATCCCTTGACATCGATGTAACCGTCGGCCAGTCGCTGTGCCACCGCCTGGAAGCTGCCGATCGGGCGGTCGAATTGCTCACGCTCGCGGGCGTATTGGGCGGTCATCTGCAGCCCGCGCTCGAGAACTCCCAACTGAAAGGCGCTGCGGCCCAGATTGTTCAGCGTGTCGAGCCAGACCACCACCTCGGCACCTCCCACCATGCGGGTGCCGTCCACCGTCGTTCCGTCCAGCGCCACATGCGCGACGCTGCCCAGCCCGGTGGTCTTCAGCGCGGTCACCGCAACGCCCGGATCGTCGGCGGCAACGAGGAAAACCACCGTCCCGGTGTCCGTTTCGGCAGGGACCAGGAAGGCGTCCGCGGCGGGGCCGAAGCTGACCTGCGTGCGCGTACCGGTGAGGCGGTAGCCGTCGCCGGAGCGGGTGGCCTGGACCGGGCCCTCACCCATCTCGCCGGCGAGAGCTACGGTGAGAATCTTCTCGCCGCTCACCGCCGCGCTGCCCCAATTCCGTTGCAGCTCTTCCGAACCGAACCGGGCCAGCGCGCCCGCGCCCAGTACCACCGACTCCAGATACGGAACGGCGGCCAGCTGGTGGCCCAGGGCCACCAGAATCGCGACCTGTTCGAGCGCGCCGAAACCGTCACCCCCGACCGAGGTCGCCGAGGCGCTGGACAGGATGTCGGCGTCGATCAGCTTGCCCCAGAGCTCACGGTCGAACCGTTGATCGAGCCCGTCGAGCTCGCGCTGGTGTTGCGGCGTGCACACCGAGTCCACGATGGTGTCGACCAGACCACCGAGATCCTGCGCCGCTTCGGTTGTCGAGAAATCCATGGGTGTTCGTCCTTTGCGGGGTCAGCGGTTGGCTCGGGGCAGTCCGAGCGCGACCATTCCGATGATGTCGCGCTGCACCTCGTTGGTGCCGCCGCCGAAGGTCAGGATCAGGCAGGCGCGGTGCATCCTCTCGACCCGGCCGCGCAGCAGCGCACCCGGCGAGTCCTGACGCACCGTCGCGGCGGTGCCGAGCACCTCCATCAGCAACCGGTAGGCCTCGGTGGCCAGCTCGGTGCCGTAAACCTTGGCCGCCGACGCGTCCGCGGGCCCGAGGGCCTCGCTTTCCGACGACGCCAGCTCCCAGTTGATGAGCTTGAGAACTTCGGCCTTGGCGTGCACCCGGGCCAGGTTGATCTGCACCCATTCGGAATCGATGAGTCGATTGCCGGTGAAGTCCTTGGTGTTCTGCGCCCATTCGCGAACCTCGCGCAGCGCCAAAAAGATCGGTTGCGGCGACACCAGAGCGACCCGCTCGTGGTTGAGCTGGTTGGTGACGAGCTTCCACCCGCCGTTCTCCTCGCCGATCAGGTTGGTGACCGGCACGCGCACGTCGGAGTAATAGGTGGCGCTGGTGTCCACACCGGCCATGGTGTGCACCGGCGTCCAGGAGAAACCCTCGGCGGTCGTCGGCACGGCGATCATCGAGATGCCGCGGTGCTTCTTGGCCTCCGGGTTGGTGCGCACCGCCAGCCACACCCAGTCCGCGTAGGCGATCAGGCTGGTCCACATCTTCTGGCCGTTGATGACGTAGTCGTCACCGTCGCGAACCGCGCTGGTTCGCAGGTTCGCCAGGTCGGTGCCGGCCCCGGGCTCGGAGTAGCCGATCGAGAAGTGGAGCTCGCCGGCCGCGATCTTGGGCAGGAAGAACTTCTTCTGCTCGTCGGTGCCGAAAGCCATGATGGTCGGCGCCACGCTGTTGATCGTCAGGAATGGCACCGGCACACCGGCGATCGCGGCCTCGTCGGTGAAGATCAGTGAGTCCATCGGGGAGCGATCCTGGCCGCCGTACTCCTTGGGCCAGTTCAGGGTGAGCCACCCGTCCTTGCCCATCTGCGCGACGGTGTCGCGATACGCGTTGCCGGTCCCGACCTCGCCCTGCGTCGAGCTCAGCGCTTCGCGGCGTTCCGGCGTCATCAGCGCGGCGAAGTACGACCGCAGCTCGCGTCGCAGCTCCTCCTGTTCAGGGGTGTAACTGATACGCATTTCAGCCGTCCTTCGTTGACGTGACACGCTTCGACCAACCGACGTTACTCGGCCGACCACTACCCATTCGCTTCCCCGGTTGTAACACGTTCTAGTCTGGGAATCCAGCGACCGTTTCCCCGGACGTATCAGGGTCTTATGGTGGACCTACATACTGATGGGGCATGTCCTCAAAATCGAGTCCAGGTTCAAGGAGGGTGCTGTGCGGGTGATCGTGGACCGTGACCGGTGTGAAGGTAACGCCGTGTGCTTGGGTATTGCGCCGGACATCTTCGACCTGGACGACGAGGATTACGCCGTCGTGAAGCTCGACCCGATCCCGTCCGATCAGGAGCAACTGGCCGAGCAGGCAATCGCCGAGTGCCCGCGCGCGGCGCTGTTGCGCGGCGACTGACTGAGCCGCCCGAAACTAGAGGTATTCATAAATTGAGTAGCAGCACGAACGCGACCGATCTCTCCGGAAAGGTCGCGGTGGTGACCGGCGCGGCCGCGGGGCTTGGCCGGGCCGAGGCCCTCGGCTTGGCCCGGGCCGGCGCCACCGTCGTCGTCAACGACATAGCCGCGGCGCTGGACGCGTCCGACGTGATCGACGAGATCAACAGCATCGGTTCCAAGGCCGTCGCGGTGGCCGGCGACATCAGCGAACGCTCGACGGCCGATGAACTTGTTGCTCAGGCGGACGGCTTGGGCGGACTGGACATCGTGGTCAACAACGCGGGCATCACCCGTGACCGGATGCTGTTCAACATGTCCGACGAGGAGTGGGACCTGGTCATCGCGGTACACCTGCGCGGCCATTTCCTGCTGACCCGCAATGCGGCCACCTACTGGCGCTCGAAGGCCAAGGATTCGGGGGGGACGGTCTTCGGCCGTCTGGTCAACACGGCGTCCGAGGCCGGTCTGGTCGGCCCGGTGGGGCAGGCCAACTACGGCGCCGCGAAAGCGGGCATCATCTCGCTCACCATGACGGCTGCGCGGGCGCTGGGCCGCTATGGGGTGTGCGCGAACGCGATTTGTCCGCGTGCCCGGACCGCGATGACGGCCGACGTCTTCGGTGCGGCGCCAGACGTCGAACCGGGCGGCGTCGACCCGCTGTCGCCCGACCATGTGGTGAGTCTGGTCAAGTTTTTGTCGTCGCCCGCGGCGGCGGAAGTCAACGGCCAGGTGTTCATTGTTTACGGCCCGCGGGTGACGCTCGTTTCCGCGCCGACGGTGGAGCGCCAATTCAGCGCCGAGGGGGAAGCGTGGGAGCCCGCGCAACTGAGCGCGACGCTCCAGGATTACTTTGCTGGCCGCGACCCGGAGCACAATTTTTCCGCGACCGGCCTGATGGAGTAATAACACTGTGAGGCCACTTTGGAGCGCCAAATCGGCTAGTAGAACGTGTGTCAGATTACGAGCGCTAAACCACTTCTGACCAGGTAAATTAACGTTTTCGATAAAGAGATGTTGTTCATTGACACGATGAACTTCTTCTGGGTTAATATGAGCCGGCTCGTACTGAGCCGCGTGCGGCCTAAGCCGGCGCAAAGTCCGTACACTGACTTCGCCGCGTCGAGCCGAGGGGGGGACTTAGTTTGAAAGAACAACTTGCCGTTCCCGCCCGCGCTGTCGGCGGGTTTTTCGAAATGATGATCGACACGGGCCGCGCGATTTTTCGGCGGCCTTTCCAATTCGGCGAGTTTTTGGATCAGACGTGGATGATCGCGCGGGTGTCGCTGGTGCCGACGCTGCTGGTGTCGATTCCTTTCACTGTCCTGGTCGCTTTCACCCTCAATATCCTGTTGCGCGAAATCGGCGCCGCCGACTTGTCCGGCGCCGGAACCGCATTCGGCACCATCACCCAGCTGGGCCCGGTGGTGACCGTGCTGGTGGTGGCCGGCGCCGGAGCCACCGCGATCTGCGCCGACCTCGGCGCCCGGACGATCCGCGAAGAGATAGACGCGATGCGGGTGCTCGGCATCGACCCGATCCATCGGCTCGTGGTGCCTCGGGTGCTGGCGTCGACTGTGGTCGCGCTGCTGCTCAACGGCCTCGTGTGCGCGATCGGCCTCTCCGGCGGCTACGTGTTCTCCGTTTTCCTGCAGGGCGTCAACCCGGGCGCGTTCATCAACGGGTTGACCGTGCTGACCGGGCTGCGCGAGCTGATCCTCGCTGAAGTCAAAGCGCTGCTGTTCGGTGTGATGGCCGGACTGGTCGGCTGCTATCGCGGCCTGACCGTCAAGGGCGGCCCCAAAGGCGTCGGTAATGCGGTCAACGAAACGGTGGTCTACGCGTTCATTTGTTTGTTCGTGATCAACGTGGTGATGACCGCAATCGGCGTCCGAATTTCGGCCAAGTGATGAGACGGGCTGATACGCGATGAGCTACGACTTCACTTACCGGCTGCGCAATTTCGCGGCCCGGTTTCAAGAGCCGGTCGACGATTTCGGCGAGCAGGCTTTGTTTTACGGCCAAACAATGCGTTATGTCCCCAATGCGCTGACCCGATATCGCAAAGAGACGATCCGTCTCATCGCCGAGATGACGATGGGCGCGGGAGCGCTCGTCATGATCGGCGGCACGGTCGGTGTTGCGGCCTTCCTGACCTTGGCCTCCGGCGGTGTCATCGCCGTCCAGGGGTATTCGTCGCTGGGCAACATCGGCATCGAAGCGCTGACCGGCTTCCTGTCGGCGTTCCTCAACGTTCGCGTCGTTGCGCCGGTGATCGCCGGCATCGCGCTGGCCGCCACCATCGGTGCCGGCGCCACCGCCCAGTTGGGCGCTATGCGGGTGTCCGAGGAGATCGACGCCGTCGAGTCCATGGCGGTGCACTCGGTGTCCTACCTGGTGTCGACTCGCCTGATCGCCGGCCTGATCGCGATCGTTCCGCTGTATTCACTGTCGGTACTCGCGGCGTTCTTCGCGGCCCGCTTCACCACGGTGTACATCAACGGGCAATCCAAAGGCCTCTACGACCACTACTTCAATACCTTCCTCATACCGTCCGATCTTCTGTGGTCGTTTTTGCAGGCCATCGTGATGTCGATCGCGGTGATGCTCGTCCATACCTATTACGGCTACAACGCCAGTGGCGGCCCGGTCGGCGTCGGCATCGCGGTCGGTCAGGCGGTGCGAACTTCGCTGATCGTTGTGGTCGTCATCACGTTGTTCATCTCGCTGGCTGTCTATGGTGCATCCGGTAACTTCAACCTCTCCGGCTGACAGGACCGCTTAAAGGAACATGGCTCAAACAGGATCTAAACGCTCATCGGTTCGGCTGGCAGCGGCGGTGCTGGCCAGCCTCATGGTGGCTTTCGCGGTCCTTACTTACCTTTCCTACACAGCGGCTTTCGCGTCCACCGATACCGTCACCGTGTCGGCGCCCAGGGCCGGTCTGGTGATGGAGAAGGGCGCCAAGGTCAAATACCGGGGCATCCAGATCGGCAAGGTCTCCGACATCGATTACTCCGACGAGCAGGCGCGCCTGACACTGGCCATCAACAGCAACGACATGCACTTCATCCCGTCCAACGCGACGGTGCACATCGCCGGCAACACGATCTTCGGCGCCAAGTCGGTGGAATTCATTCCGCCGCAAACGCCTTCGCCGACGTCGCTGCGTCCCAACACCCACGTCGCGGCCTCGGCGGTGCAACTCGAGGTCAACACCCTGTTCCAGTCGCTGATCGACTTGTTGCACAAGGTCGACCCGGTCGAACTCAACGGGACACTGAGCGCGCTGTCGGAAGGCCTGCGTGGTCACGGTGACGACCTGGGCGGCATCCTGTCAGGGTTGAATACGCTGACGCGCCAAGCGAACCCGAAGCTTTCCGAGCTGCAGGAGGATTTCCACAAGACCGCGGTAGTCGCAAACACCTACGCCGATGCCGCCCCCGACCTGAACACCGTTTTCGACAACGTGCCGACGATCAGCAAAACGGTCGTGGACCAGCAGGACAACCTCAACGACACACTGTTGGCCACAATCGGCTTGGCCAACAACGCTTATGACACGCTTGCTCCTGCCGAACAGGACTTCATCGACGCCATCAATCGGCTGCGCGCCCCACTGAAGGTGGCCGCCGACTACTCGCCGGAATTCGGCTGCCTGTTCGCGGGCATCGAGCGAGGCATCAAGGAGTTCGCGCCGTTGTTGGGCGTCCGCAAAGCGGGCCTGTTCACGTCGTCGAGCTTCGTGTTGGGTGCGCCGGCCTACACCTACCCCGAATCCCTGCCGGTGGTGAACGCCTCCGGTGGCCCGAACTGCCGTGGACTGCCCGACATTCCGACCAAGCAGACGGGTGGGTCTTTCTATCGCGCACCGTTCCTGGTCACCGACAATGCGAACATCCCGTACGAGCCGTTCACCGAGCTGCAGTTCGACGCACCCTCGACCCTGCAGTTCTTGTTCCACGGCGCCTTCGCCGAACGGGACGACTTCTAATGGCCGGCTCGGGCATGCCCTCACACCGTTCGATGATGATCAAGGTCATCATCTTCACAGTGGCCATGCTGCTGGTGTCCGCGAGCCTGGTGGTGGTCTTCGGTGACTTCAGGTTCGGTCCCGAAAGCACTTATCATGCAACGTTTGTCGACGCGTCGAGACTGAAGGCGGGTCAGAAGGTCCGCATCGCCGGAGTGCCGGTCGGCGCGGTGTCAGGTGTTAAGCTCAACCAGGACAACACGATTGACGTGAAGTTCGGCATCGACAAGCGCTACACCCTGTACTCGTCGACGCGCGCGGTGGTCCGCTACGAAAACCTGGTCGGCGACCGGTATCTGGAGATCACCTCGGGACCGGGGGAGCTGCGGAAGCTGCCGCCGGGTGCGACGATCAACGCCCAACACACCCAGCCCGCACTGGATTTGGATGCGCTGCTCGGTGGGCTGCGCCCGGTGCTCAAGGGCCTGGACGCGGACAAGGTCAACACCGTGAGCAGCGCCGTGATCGAGTTGCTGCAGGGCCAGGGTGGGGCGTTGTCGAATGTGCTCGCCGACACCAGCGCGTTCTCGTCGGCGCTGGGGCAACGCGACCAGCTCATCGGTGACGTGATCAACAACCTCAACACGGTCCTCAAGACCGTCGA
>NZ_JAFAUS010000338.1 GCF_019243155.1 Mycobacterium sp. | reverse complement strand
GCCCGTTGCGCCGCCACGCCGAGCACGCCGACGCCCCCCACCAAAACCCCGACGTGCACCGCGCCCGCGATCCTGGTATCGCGGTAGGTCACCCGCTCGACGACGGCGGCGGCCTTGCCGAACATCGCGACCGGATGACCGCGCTGCGGATCGCCCAGCGCTAGGTCGGCCAGGTAGCCGAGCAGCACGCCCGCGAACCGGCCACGCCGTCTCGTCGCAAACATTCTCCGCAGCGTCTCATACGTGGTCTACTCGAACTCATGAGGCGGCATCCCCAATGAAGCGGCCCGCGACCCGGGCGGCTGACCTGCTGAATCCCGCCGCGCTGTTGTTGCCCGCCGCGAACGTGATCATGCAGCTGTCCCTGCCCGGCGTCGGTTACGGCGTGCTGGAAAGCCCGGTGGACAGCGGCAACGTCTACAAGCATCCGTTCAAGCGGGCCCGCACCACCGGCACGTATCTGGCGGTCGCGACCATCGGCACCGATTCCGACCAGGCGATGATCCGCGCCGCCGTCGACGGTGCGCACCGGCAGGTGCGATCGACGTCGTCGAGCCCGTTGTCCTACAACGCTTTTGACCCGAATTTGCAGCTGTGGGTGGCGTCCTGTCTGTACCGCTACTTCGTCGACCAACACGAGTTCCTGCACGGTCCGCTGGATGACGCCACCGCCGACGCGGTCTACAGCGATGCCAGGAGGCTGGGCACCACGTTGCAGGTGCCCGAGGGTATGTGGCCGCCGGACCGGGCCGCGTTCGACGAGTACTGGAAGCGCTCACTCGACGAGCTGCACATCGATCCCCCGGTACGAGAACACCTGCACGGGGTGGCCGCAATGGCGTTCCTGCCGTGGCCCTTGCGGGTGCTGGCGGGACCGTTGAATCTCTTTGCGACGACGGGGTTCCTGGCTCCCGAATTCCGGGCGATGATGCAGCTCGACTGGTCGCAGCGGCAGCAGCGCAGGTTTGACTGGCTGCTGTCGGGGCTGCGGCTGGCCGATGTGCTGATCCCGCACCGAGCTTGGATTCTGATCTATCGAACTTATTTGTGGGACATGAGATTTCGAGCACGCCACGGCTGGCGGATCGTCTAGATGGGGCAAGGCCGTCTCGGAGGCAAGGTCGCCATCATCACCGGCGCCGGCTCCGGTATCGGGTGGGCGGCCGCGCGCCGGTTCGCCGACGAAGGAGCCCGAGTCGTCTGCGCCGACATCAGCGGAGGAGAATCCGACATCGCCGGGCGGCTCGGCGATGTCGCCGTGCCGGTGCGCGTCGACGTCACGCAGGCCGCCGACGTCCAAGGCATGATCGCCACCGCACTTGACCGTTTCGGCCGGGTAGACGTTTTGCTCAACAACGCGGGATTCGGTGGGCCACATGCCGCCCTGGCCGACACCGACGAAGAGCTGTTCGACAAGATCTTGGCGATCAATCTCAAAGGCGTGTTCCTCGGGATGAAGTACGCGATTCCGGCCATGCTCGACACCGGCGGCGGTTCCATCGTCAACACCGCCTCGGCGTCCGGGCTGGTCGGCTGGAAAGGCTTGTCCTGCTACGCCGCCGCCAAAGCCGCGGTGGTGCAGATGACGAAATCCGCGGCGCTGGATTATGCGAAGACGAACGTGCGCATCAACGCGATCTGCCCGGGCATGACCTACACCGGCCTGGCCGGCGCCAAACCCGATGACGAGGTGCCGCCGGGCGGTTATCTGCCGACGCCGATGGCCCGCTGGGGTGAGCCCGCCGAACTCGCCGCTGCCGCACTGTTTCTCGCCAGCGATGAGGCCTCGTTCGTCACTGGCGCGGCGTTGGCCGTCGACGGCGGGTACTCCGCCAGCGGCCCGATGCTCGGGTTGACCCGTAAGGTCGAGACATGACCTTTCCCGCCCTCAACCATGTCGCGGTCACCGTGCGCGACCTTGAGATCAGCGGACGCTGGTATCGCCGCTTGCTCGGCGCCGACCCCCTGCTGGACGAACACACCGAAGCCGGCTTTCGGCACCTCGTGTGGGCGTTCGGCAACGGCACGGTCTTCGGCATCCATCAGCACGACCGCGGCGCTCTGGACGAGGATTTCAGCGAGCACCGCGTCGGCCTGGACCACGTCGGCTTCGGCTGCGCCAGCCGCGCCGAGTTGGAGGAATGGGTCACCCGCTTGGGTGAACTGGGCATCGAGCACGGCGGCATCGTCGATGCGCCGTACGGGTCGGGGCTGAGCTTCCGCGACCCCGATGGCATTGCGTTGGAGTTCTTCGCCCCGCCGGGTTCTTAGCGCACTGTCGCAAAGAACGCCCGGACATCGTCGACGAACAGCTCCGGTTGTTCGAACGCGGCGAAGTGACCGCCGCGCGCCATCGTCGTCCAGTGGGTGACGTTGTAGACCGGCTCGCACCATTTGCGCGGCGCGCCCAGGACCTCGCCGGGGAAAGAGGCTATCCCGGTGGGCAATTCGACGCGGTCCATGTTCCCCCAGGACTTGAAACTCTCCCAGTACAAGCGGGCCGAGGAAGCACCGGTTCCGGTCACCCAGTACACCATCACGTTGTCGAGCAGCTCGTCCTTGCTCAGCACGTTTTCCGGATGCCCGTCGCAGTCCATCCACGCCCAGAACTTCTCGACGATCCACGCCATCTGCCCCACCGGCGAGTCGGTCAACCCGTAGCCCAGCGTCTGCGGTCGGGTGGACTGCTGCTTGGAGTAGCCGGTTCCCGTGTTGCGATGCTCCGCCAACGCGGCCAGGGCCCGTTTCTCTTCCTCGGAGGGGTGGGCGAGCGATTCCTTCGTTGGCCGGCCGATCGGCATGTTCAAGTGGATGGCCGCACAGTGGTTGCCGTTTCGGCCGATCTGCGTGGTGACCGCAGCACCCCAGTCGCCGCCCTGTGCACCGAAACGCTCGTAGCCGAGGCGGACCATCAGCGTGTCCCACGCCTCGGCGATTTTTTCCACGCCCCAACCCGTCCGGGTGGGCTTGCCCGAGAAGCCGTAGCCGGGAAGCGAGGGGCACACGACGTGGAAGGCGTCTTCGGCGCGCCCGGACGCCGGATTGGTCAGCGGCTCAATCACCTTCTGGAACTCCACAATTGAGCCGGGCCAGCCATGCGTGATCACCAGCGGGAAGGCGTTCTCGTGCGGCGAGCGCTGGTGGATGAAATGGATGTCCAACCCGTCGAGTTCCGTGACAAATTGGTCAAAGCGGTTGAGCGCGGTCTCACGAGACCGCCAGTCGTACTCGTTGGCCCAGTAGTCGGCCAGCGAGCGCGTGTAGTCCAAAGGGATGCCCTGGCTCCAGTCGTCCACGCATTCGGCTTCCGGCCAGCGGGTGCGCGCGAGGCGCGATCGGAGGTCGTCGAGGACATCGTCTGAAACGTCGATGCGAAACGGTTTCACGGGTTCATAGTGCCCCCGCGAGGAATGCCACGACACGCCCCCCGACGTATCCGCGCTCCGGCATGGCGTCTTACTGTTTTCTTAAGATTTCTGTACCGTGTGCTTCCATGACAAATCAGACGTCGGGCGTGGGCAGACCACAACTGCGGTCCGGCGCGGAGGCGGTCGCGGCTTACCGCACGGTGCACCGACGCGTCGACGCGCTGACGCGGGATCGCGCCGACGCGTGCGAGCGCAGCGTCCCGGCCTGCCCGAAATGGTCGGTTCGACAAACGGTGAGCCACCTGACCGGTACTGCCCAAGACATGGTGGCGCTCAACCTCGAGCAAGCGGGCACTGACGCGTGGACGCAGGCGCAGTTAGACCGTCTCGCCGACCTCACCCTCGAGGAGTTGCTCGAGCTATGGTCCGAAACCATCGATGCGGTCGCCGAACTCCTGATGCAAATCCCGAAATTATCTGCCGCTCAGGCGATTTTCGACGCCCTCACGCACGAGCACGACATCCGCGGCGCACTCGACGAACCCGGTTCTCGCACAGCGGACCCGGCGTTCGCCGTGTCTGCGGGATTCCTGACGACGATGGTCGACAGGGCCATCCGCCGGAACGCGAATCCCTTCCTGCGCTTGTCGACCCCGACCACCGGAACCATTCAACTCGGCGACCCCGCCCGATCGGTCGGTCAGATCGCCGTCGAACTCAGCGATTTCGAGGCTCTACGCGTGTTCGGAGGCCGGCGCTCTTACCGCCAGCTGCAGGCCCTGCCGTGGGACGGGGACGCTGCACCGCTGCTGCCGCTCTTCGACAGCGGCGTCGTGCGACCACCGACCGGCGACCTCATCGAATAGGACGGCGGCCTCCGGCTCGGTCCCCGTCTCAGGGGCCGAGCCTGACGAACCCCGGCGACGAGTGTGGCGCCGGCGCCGCGGGTGGCGGGGGCGGTGGAGCGGGCGGCGGTGCCGGCAGGCCACCGCCAGCGCTACCGCTACCGTCGCCGCCACCGTTGATGCCGCTGCCGCCACTGCCGGCCGCGGGGCCGGGCTCCGGGGCGACGACGGGGGGCGGCGGTGGCTGCTGTGGTGGAGGAGGCACCCGTTGCGGGCGAGGCGGCGCGACCACCGGCAGGGGTGGCGGTGCCTGCAGATGCGCCGACTGCGGTGGTGGCGGCGGAATCTGGGGCGGGTCCGGCTGAGCGACCTGCCCGTCGGGAACCACTCCGATCAGCGAGGTGAGGACCACGTGCTGCTCGTCGATACCAGACCGATCACTGCGCGAATTGACCGCGTTGCGAATGTCACCGGTCACCCGGTGCGTCGAGTCAGTCCATCGCGACGCGGGATCGGTGACGAGGCGCGAAACTTTACTTTGGTCGTTCGGGCAGAAAGCCCCCACCGACGCGATGATGAATCGCGCTTCGGTACGCGCGAGGCGGCCGGGGGCGTATCCGCGCTCGGCCGGGTCGACGCTGTATGCATAGTCGACCATCGCGTCGACTACGCGGTCCGCCGGAATGCCGGCATTGAGTGCGCGACAGACTTTGTGAGCCGTATCGACGAGGCTTGACACATTGTTGAGGGCAGGGATGCCTTCTTGGTCTAGTAATGCCAGGAACTGGTCGTCTTGGCTCGCGTCAGCCGTAGCAGCGCCGCCGCGCAAAACCGCGACGCCGCTCATTAGCACCATGGCGGTAAGGAGGACGCCGGCATGGCTTGGGACGCCGGCGCACCTGGTGGTGCCGGTAAACATGACAGGATTTCCGTTCTGCGAAGAGCCCGCCGCCCCACGGGCTTTGAGTAATCACCTACGCGACAACCCGGGCGCGTGAATATCGTTCGAATTCGCCGCGGCCGTTGCCGCACAGCACATCAAGACGCCTGAGCGCAGACGCCGGCGCCCAGGCCCTTGAGCGCGTCGCAGCCGGGCAACCCGGGGATGGTGAGCGAAGTGTTCCTCGCCCACCCCAAAAGCCTCAGCATGGTATGCCCAGCAAATACATTGCCGTTCAGCAAACGGCATATGAAAATCCTACCGCGAGTTCATGATTGCCGGTTAGCCGTTATCCCGCCAACGAATGTGTCATCCGAATTGCGACATAATGAAAGAATCCCATTCCATGCGACCACCGAAGATCGGTCTCTGATCACCGCTCTGGTCGCCACCTGAGCGGCACGTGCATCGGGAACCAACCATCGAAAATCTCGGCCGGCAAAGAGCTGTAGGGTTTGGGATACCACGCTTTGGGGACATCGCCACCGTTCCAGTCGAACCAGAAAAACGGGACCTTGGCAAGCCACACTTCGAAGAACGCGCCCAGCAGGTCCCGGGCCAGGTGCGACGCCGGACACCGGTGCGGGCCTCCTCCGAAACTCCAATGACGTTGCGGGCCATTCATTTTGATGCTGTGACCGGACATGTCGTCAGCCTCGTCACGGTGGACCAGTCCGACACACAACTGAACATTGGCCCCGGCCGGGATCGTCGTCTCGCCGATTGTCACGCTGCGACTCGTAACTCGTGAAACGGTCTTCGCCCCGCCATCCAAGCGCAGCAGCTCCTCGATGAACCGGCGTTGCCGGTCCGGGTTTTCGCGTAACTCCTTCTGAAGCATGGGCTTCCGCGCGAGCACCGCCAGTCCGGCCTTGATAGGGAACGTCGTGAAAATCAAACCGCGGCCCACCGATGCCATCAGTCCCAGCACTTCTTCGTCGGTGAGGGGCTCCGTGGCGAGACGGCTGATCACGTCGGGGCCACCCTGCGGCGCCCGGCGGATCGCTCCCACCAGCTCCGCGCTGACAGCGTCGTGAGCGAGGTCCGCCGGCAGTCCGCAGACCGTAACGAATGCCGCACGCCAGACAACCTCAGCGACAGCCGCACCATCGCAGCGGTCTAGTTTCGTCGCGACTTCGTCGACGCAGTTTCCGATGATCTTACGTACGGGCTCGAGCATTGCCCGCGAATTTCCCGGAGTGAACAACAGATCGACCATGATTTTCCGGTATGGGCCGAACGGCGGATTGCCGGGCATCAATTCGCCTTGGCGGCTGGCGAAGAGTTCGCCATCACGTACGGCGGCAAGGACGTCATCGCGCCGCCACAACACGTACGTGCCGTCCGGCTCCCGCAGTACTCGTTGACCGTGCCGCTCCGCGGCAGCCAGCCAGTCCCGAAAACCCGCGGCCGCATCCTCGTCCGACCGCATGACTTCCCGCGCGGCGAAATCGGCCTCGCCTTCAGACCCGATCACCAGCGCCACCGACTTTCATGATCGGCGGTCGCTGCGGACCACGCATTAGCGGCGCCACCTGCAATTTCAACGCCGCCAGTCTAATCTCGAGTCGGCCACACAGCGCGCCGTGTCAAACGGTAAGCGAAAACTTGACGACGGCAAGACCATTGACGCCTCAGGCGCACAAACACTGCATCTGTGCGGCAGACCAGCAGGTAGGCGAATTCGACTTTGTGGCGGGCGACCCAACGACCGCGGCCGCGGATGCCCAGCTGGCTGTCGAAGCTTTCACAGCAGACCTTTTGGCTGACACGCCAGCGTCCCGAACTCGCGCACGTACCGCCCCGTGGCCCTTAAACGGACGCGTGGACGCTTATGATCGCGTCCGTTGCAACGATCAGTTCGCCGTAATGATCAGCTTGCCGCCCTTGGGTTTGTTGTTGAGCTCGAGTTCGGTGAGCGCTGCGATGGCGTCGTTTAGTGAAACGATCTGCGCGATCGGCAGTCGCAGTGTTCCTTGTGCACAAGCCAGCGCAAGCTCGTTGAGATCCTTGGCGTTGTGCTGAGCGATGACCACGTTGTACGGACCGGGCAGGACGCTTCTGACGAACTTGAACGCAGTAGGGACGATGTCGACGATATGACCGCCGGACTTCAGTAGCATCCGCGCCGTCGCGAGCGGAAGCGTACCGACGGTGTCGAAGACGATGTCGAATCGTCCTTCTAACGTGGGCGGTATGTAGTCGAACTCGACGACTGTGGCGACGCCGAGATCGCGTGCGTCCTGCATGGCGCTGGGGCGGCAGCTTCCTCCTACGGTTGCGGCGCCGCGCCCCAGGGCGATCTGGACCGCGGCTTGACCGACTCCGCCGAGGCAGCCGTGGACGAAGACCGCCTGTCCAGGTTGGAGTTTGCCTTTGTTGACCAGGGCCTGGAGGGCGGCGCTTCCAATCGTCGGGATCGCGGCGGCCTCCTCAAAGGTGAGCTCCGCCGGCTTCTTGACGACACCCTTCTCTGCGGCCACGACCATCTCGGCGAACGCACCGCTGGCCTTGATCTCGGCCGCGCCGAGCACTTCGTCGCCGGCACTGAGCCGCACGACGCCCTCCCCTACCGCCTCGATGACACCGGCGAAGTCATAGCCCATCCCGCGCGGAAACTTGCGACCGGTCATGATCTTCATTTCGCCGTTGCGGACCTTCCAGTCATACGGGTTGGCGGCCGCTGCCCGCACACGGACCAACACCTCGCCGGCGCCGGGACGTGCTGGCTCGAAATCCTCGAATCGCATGAGCTCGGGGCCGCCGTACTGGTGGTACTGGATGCGCTTCATCGTTGCGGCCGACTCGTGTTGCCCACACTGAAGCGGTCATCAGTGTAGCGACGTAGGTTGCTGGCGAACCGTCTAAACGCCAGCACCATCACCGGGCGGCCGACGAGCATGCCGAACCGGGCGGTCAGGCCACGCGGTGTGATCGCCGCGGTCCACGTGACGTGGCACCCGTCGGGCGTTTCCCGCACCTGATAGTCCTCGACGAAAGCGGCGAGTGCCTTGGATGTGGACTGGTTCAGTCGAAACGCCATGCGCGAGTAGCGTTCCCAGGCCAGGAATTCGACGTCGTTCATAGTGCCGCCGCGCAAGATCACGGTGCGGGTGGTGCCCACACCGTAAGGTCTCGGGCTGGTCCAGGTCACATCCGTGAGCAGTGTCGCCCACCGCGTCCAGGAATCGGCCTCGCAGAACACCTCGAATAGCTGCTCGGGGGTGATGGCGAGGTCGACGGTGGTGACGAATCGGTGACGGGCGGTGTCAATGAAGTCGACGTTGACGCGCTCGCACGGGTAGCGCTTGGCCGTGCTGTTGCTCTGTACGTCAGATAGGCGGGATCGATCGAGCTGGATCTCTTTCATGATTCTTCTCTTGGGTAGACGGTGGATAGATCTTTGGTGTGGTGTTCGTTCCTTGTCTTGCATTTAGTGAGCATCGGGGTCGTCAACGGTGAAATCCCAAGTCCCCTCGGCGATGTCGGCGAGCCGATGCAGATAGGCTTCACGCTTTTCCTGCGCTGTCGCCGTGCGCTCTCGGTCCAGAATCGAAACCCCGAGACCTTCTGGGGGAAGGGTCTGAGCCGTGGCCTCGACGCCGTAGTACGGAAGGTGATCGTCGAAGCCGCCTGGGGTGTAGAAGTTCAGCACCCGGGCGTCTTCGTCGGATACGACACGGAAGGTGTGCCTGGTGGATTTGGGAATCCAGATCGCACAGCCCGGCTTGGCGCGCGCGATCTCTTCGTTGGGGCCGAACCTTAATTCAAGCTCGCCGGAAATGATGTAGAAGCCCTCCGCTTGGCGCTCGTGAACATGCGCCGGCGGCCCGGATCCTGCGGGAATGATCTGCTCGAGCAGCGTGAACTCACCCAGCGTTTGGTCTGCGGACATCAGGATGTTCCAGAGCACACCGCGATACCAGTACGCGGGCGATTCTCCCGCCCGACCGAGCAGCACTTTCGCGGCCCTCTCACCCACGGACAAGAGACTGCCCGCCTCCGCATTGTGCGCGGCGGACCTTGGCGGTCAGCTGCGGCGTAATTCGGTTTTCTTCCATCGAAACGTTCCTTCCCTCTTGCGTGTCGCGGCTTACTGTTGTCGCGGCGTGACATCACCCTAGCACTGATGTCGCGGCGTGACATAACAGATTCGTATGGCCGAGTGGCGTTTGACTCGAACCGACCCGAGGCCGTGCCGGTCCAGCGGCCGAGCGCTGAGGGCGACAACCCCGTGTTGTCGCGGCGTGTCATCACTGCCGTAACATCGGTCTATGCCTCGTTGGGAACACGGCAGTGAAGAGCGGCTGAAACAGGCCGCCATGGCTCTGTTCGAGGAGCAGGGTTTCCAGAACACAAGCGCCGTCCAGATCGCGGAGCGGGCGAGAGTCACCACTCGAACCTTCTTCCGGTACTTCCCGGATAAGGAGGCGATACTGTTCGTCGATGCGGAACGGCTGAGTGCGGCGCTGGTCCAACAAATTCTCGATGCCACTGACGTGGCCGAGCCGCTTCAGGCAGTGGTGCAAGCTTTAGGGGGGTACGACTGGCTAGGTTTGGGGTCGCGCGAAGCCCAACGCCGGCGCGACGCGATGATCGCATCAAACCCGGATCTGCTGGAGCGGGAGCTAATCAAACAACAGCAGATGGCCGACGCGTTCGGCGGCGCACTGCGGCAGCGCGGAGTGAAGCCCGATACCGCAGGACTTGCGGCTGGCGTGGGTATCGAAGTGTTCCGTATGGCCTACCGGCAGTGGCTGACGGCGGAAGGCGATCCCGAACTAGCAACAATGATAGAAGTTGCGATGTCGACCCTTGCCGCGATCGTGACCGCCAGTTCGTCCACCGCCTCGGTCTGAGCCCACGTAATGCCATGCGTTCTGAACCGCAAGATCGGGATTCATTGCGTCACGCCTCTAATCTGCGCAAACACGAGTGGGCGCGGACGGTATCGAACCGCCGACCGCTGGTGTGTAAATGGTTTTATGCCCCATCTTTGCCGTCTCATCCGGTGCGTTCTCCTCGGATCTGCGCAGTTCAGCGCGTCGCTGGCGTTTCACGGCGTCGACGACCTGTCGCCTGTTTTTGCGCGTCTTGGCACACTCTCGGCACAACGGGGGGTTGGCTTTCTGGCGCCTGTCCGAGTGGTTCGGTTATCGACGCTCACTTCGACTATGGAGCCCTCGTGATGCCCGCCGCTTCCGCCAATGCAAGCAGGTCTTGAGCGTCGCGGTACCCCAACGCCACCCGACAACGCGGCCCTGGGCCGAGAGTGTCTTGATCCGCTTCGATGAGCCAGCGGGTTACGTCCGTGCGACAGTGCGGATAGCTGCGATCACATCGCTAGGTCATGGTGGCGAGGTTGTGCCACAGGTTCTTGAGGCTATCGGTGCCGCCGAACAGGGCGGTGAAGTGAGTGGAATCGATGAGCACGATGTCTCCTGCACGCTTGCCTTTCGGCGGCATCCAGATCAGTGCGTTGAACTCTGTGTTACCCGCCGCGGTGAACGGGTGGGGCCGGTTCGGGTCGACGCGCTGACGCCCGAGCACGACCAGGTCCTTGCCTTCCGGCGCGGTCAGTTCGTAGTGCGGCAGGTGCGGGTGGAAGTTGAAGGTGCTGACGTTGTCGAGCAGCCTCGGGGTGTCGAGGTCCCGGAAGCCGGTCAGCGGTGCAATTTCCTTGGTGCCCTCGACGACGGCAGGCCGGAGTCCCCAAGTGTTGTGCACGGGCACGTCGAGGGCCTTAATCAGCGACCGGGTGTACTGGCTGAAGCGTTGCTGACGTGGCACCAGCCGGTCGCCGTGGTGTTCGTACTCGACCTGGCGTTGCTCTAAATCATCGGTGAAGCCGACGTCGTGGTGCGGCGCGAGCAGAAGGCAGGTGCCCTCCCGCTCCAGCCAGTTTTCGATGGCGGCGATCTCCTCGGGCGCAGCTTCCTCCTGGGCGAGCAGGTGATCGAGCCCGAACACCATCAATGTGTCGGTGTCGGTGAGAATCCGCTCGTCGATCGGCAGCTTGTAGCCGGCTTGGTCGATACGTTGAAAGACAGCGACTGGGTGACCGGTGGCTTCCTCGCCGACTTCCTGGAACGCCAGCGCTGACCGGTGGAAGAGCTCGAGTGTGCCCGCGATGCCCTGCAGGAAATTCGTCTCGTTGTACTCGTGCGTCTCATAGGCGGGCCAGGCGGCGTTGCGGACCTCGGTCATCGTGGAGAAGCGGTTGTAGATTCCGGCCGGGTCGCGTTGCGATTCCCAGGGATAGCTCCATGTCCAGTAGATGCTGATGCGCCTGCCGCGGGTGTGCGGTCGGGCGAGGTGGCTCTGGTTATAGGTGCGAGCGCGCATGATGATCCTTCAGTCGCTAGAGCGAGGCCAGGTAGCGCAGTGAGTTAATACCTGGCAGGAAGAAGTAGGCGCCACCGGCGAGGGTGGTAAACGCGGGAAGTCCTTTGTACACCTTGCGGATCGGCCGCTTCGGGACGGTGAAATCTAGTGTGCCGTCCTGGGTGCCGATGATCGGGTCGTGTTCATTGCCCAATTCATGGAAGGCTTTGTCGTTGATCCAGACGTTCTGGGCGAACTCGAACTGGCGGACCAGGTCGGCGCAGATGATGAACGCCGCGATACCCCGGTCGATACCGTCGTCTGGTGCGTCCTCGGGTAGGGCCGGGCCGTAGGTGGCGCCGCGGCGGATCATCCGGCGCCGATTAATGTTGTGAGCAGTATCGCGCGGGTTCAACCGGCGCGCGTGGGAGCCGAGCGGGCACGCGTAGCCGAACGGGTCCATCTCTTTGAAGTTGAAGTCGTTGTTGCGCATGGGATCCGCACCCAGGTCCGGATCATCCCGCTCCGGCGCAAGCACCAGCGGTGCACCGCTGCGCCAGCGGCCCATGAACTTCGCGGCCACCAACTCCTGGCCTTCGGAGGTCTCCGCGTGTTCGCGCAGATAGTCCCGGAAGCGTCCGACGTGTTCTTGCAGCCGCCGGTAGGCCATGTAACTTCCGTTGCGGGAGAGCACTTCGGGTTGCGGGAGACTGGCGACCGGACCGTTTTCGTCGGGGTAGCCAAAGATGAATTCGCCGGGTTCCAACGGGTCTCCCGATCCGGGAGTGGGTTCCTCGCCGGAGCCCTTCATCACGGGTTGGGAGAGCCGATCGCGATAGCCGAAGTGGTCGTGGGCGTAGTTGAACGGCGGTGTGGCGTTGAGGTCGAGGTGCGACAGGCTGCGCACCCCGTCGGTTCGCGCCAGCAGCTTGTCGTGTTCGGCGATGGATTTTCGGCACTGTTCGTCGGTGCGGGAGAACAGGATTGCGATCGCATGCAGGTCCTCGCCGGCTAGCCCGCCGACCCAGTGTTCGGGTGCGTTGCCGCCGATGTCGCCGAGAATGTCGGCGCGGGCGGCCATCCCTTCACGGAACGCGTCTGGGAAGCTGGCCAGCGCGTCCTCGGGCACACCAAGAGCGCGCAGGCCGGTCCAGGTAAACGCCAGGGTGATCCAGCGGTCCGACGAGCCCATAGTGGCCTGGACATCGGCGGCCGACTGGACCTTATTTAGCAGTTCCGACAGCCACGCCCGCCCGCCCACCGCATTGTCGAACGTGAGGAACTCGTAGCGGCCCGTGATCGCAGGGGTACGGGTCAGCAGGATGTGCTGAATGTCGTCGAGCTGCAGGGGCGATCCGTCGGTCACAGTTTGCGCTGGCCCTTCGCCCACGCCCACGCCGCGACGCGCCACCCATCGGCGCTTCGGCGCAGCGCCACCATGAACGTCGCGCCGGTCTGGGTCACCGTGGTGCCGTTGAGGTCAAACGTCATCGTGGCCGGGACCACCACATACGCGGCGTCGCCCGTGGTGTCGTTGTGCACCGGCTCATCGATGCTGATGTGGCAGCCCGACGCACCCAGATGTTCACCTTCAGCCAACACGTCGCGGTACCAGTCCGCGGCGGCCGTCGGCCCTAGCCACAGGTGCGGTGCCATGCCGTCGAGGATCGACCCGTCCGCGGCGAACGCCGCCGTCATCGCCGCGGGATCGCCAGCATTGAACGCGTCCACGTACACCTGAACCGCGGCGAGTGGAGTGTCGCTCACTGCATCTGGTCGAGCATGTCGGAGAACGAGTCCTTAAGACGCAACGCCTTTTTGACCTCATCGGCGGTGACATAGGGGTACTCGCCGTACTCGACGAAGCTCGGCACATGATGCTTGCGCACGAACTCGACGAACGAGGCGGGATTCTCTTTCCAATCCTCGGGAAAACCCTCGAGGTTGGTGAACACCGTGTCGATACCCGTTGCGCTGAACAGCGCCACCGCGTCCTCGGTGTACTTGTCGAATTCGGTGTCAAAGATGCCTTGATACTGGAAGTACAGGTCGTCACCGACCGGGATGAGTTGCCACTTCAGGTAGTGCAATTTCAACGGTGCCAGCACAGTAGGATCGGCCGTTACCGCGGCTTCCAATGTCCTGCCATGCTCGCGGATGACCTCCTCACGGCCGCGTATGACTTTGGCGAAGATCGTAAACCCATAGCACG